>JAPUGV010000222.1 GCA_027298025.1 Chloroflexota bacterium
AACCTGAGACCTGGGCACTGCGTCTCGGCCCGGTGGTTGCCATTCTGGAGCTTATGCTCTCACCCGCGGTCCGTCTGATTCTGAGATTGGGTAGGGAAGTCTCCACAAATCATGACGGCCCCATGCATCCGTTGGTGACGGAAGCGGAGATTATGACTCTCGTGGATGCTGGCGAAGAAGGCGGTTCCATAGAGCAGGACGAAAAAGACATGATCTATTCCATCTTTCGGCTGGACGACACGCTGGCGCGGGAAGTGATGATTCCACGGATCGACATACAGGCACTCGAAGAATCCACCCCCATCCCCGAAGCCACCGATTTGTTGTTGAAGACCGGCTATTCTCGGGCTCCGGTTTTCCAAGAAAACATCGATAACGTGATCGGCTTGATTTATGTGAAAGACCTGTTGGACGCGTGGCGTGCGGGGAATCATGAACGTCCCATCGGGGAACTCATGCGGGAAGCCTACTTCGTACCGGAGGCCAAGAAGGTCGACGATCTGTTGGAGGAAATGCAGGACGGCCGCTTCCACCTAGCGATCGTGGTGGATGAATATGGCGGCACGGCCGGCCTAGTGACCATCGAGGATATCGTCGAGGAGATCGTCGGTGAGATCCGGGACGAGTATGACTTCGCCGAAGAGGCAAGCTACCAGCAAGTGCAGGAGGGTGAATTCATCTTCAGTGGTGGCATCGACCTGGACGATGTCAATCAAATCGCCAATGCAGATCTACCCAAGGATGCAGGTGAGACTTTGGGAGGCTTTATCTACAGCGAACTTGGGCGTGTGCCCTCTCCCGGCGACACGCTCGAATCGGGTGGATTAAAGCTCGTTGTGGATCAAGTGGTTCGGCGGCGGATTCGCCGCGTCCGCGCAAGGCGGATCGCTCCTTCGCCCGACGGACGCAAAAAGAATGGAGCGACAGATGGCTCCTGAGCGGGCTTCAGTGCAAGATCTTATAGAACGTGCGCGAGAGGTTCGCCATCGTGCTTACGCTCCATATTCCGACTATCCAGTGGGCGCCGCGTTGCTCACTAGTTCGGGCCAGGTCTTTGAAGGGGCCAATGTCGAGAATGCGGCGTATCCGACGACTATGTGCGCCGAACGGATTGCCGCTTTCACCGCCGTTACTCACGGGGAGCGTGACTTCGAGACGATAGCCGTCGTGACCAAAAACGGAGCCGCACCGTGCGGCGCCTGCCGCCAGGTGCTTTCAGAGTTTGGCGGCGACCTGCTTGTAATCGCGGCCGACGTCGATGGCAAGATCCATCTGAAATCCAAGCTCAAGGATCTCATTCCCCACGCCTTCGGACCGCAGGATTTGGCGCAGCCTTAGGCCTCTCCTTTGCGTCCAGAGGCTCCAAAAAGCCGCGCTGGTATAATGCCGCGCGTGTCCCAGCGCAGCCGACTCTATAGGACAGAATCGATCGTCCTCCGCCGTCAAGACCTGGGGGAGACCGATCGGATTATCACCGTTTTCACGCCAGCCTACGGTAAGCTGCGGGCGGTGGCTAAGGGCGTCCGCCGGCCAGGCTCCAGGAAGGCTGGGCACCTGGAACCGTTTACGCGAAGCAATCTGCTGGTCGCGAAGGGACGCGAGCTCGACATCGTTACGCAGGCAGAAACGATCGACGCCTATCCCAGGTTGAGTCAAGATCTCGATCGCCTCGGCCAGGCGGCCTATGTGATCGAGTTGGTGGATCGCTTCGCAGTACAAGAAGCCGAATCGCAAGCTCTCTACCATCTGACCACTAGCACGCTTGAGCGGCTCGACCGCGAAACAGAGACAGCCGCGCCGCTGCTGTATTTCCAGGTCCGGCTCCTGGATCTTTCCGGCTACCGACCCGAATTGCACCGTTGTGTCAATTGCTCGGAAGAAGCTGAACCGCAGGATCAGTTCTTCTCCGCCAACGAGGGCGGCTTACTCTGCCCGAGCTGCGGCCCCAGGAATCCGTACGCTCGACCACTTTCTCTCGGCGCGCTCAAGGTGCTTCGCCACTACCAACGCCATGGGTATGAAGAGGCTTCCCGCCCGCAAGTCGGCAGATCAGTGGCGCTTGAATTGGAAGCCTTCATGGAGAGTTACCTCAGTCATTTAGTTGAGCGCGATCTTCATGCCCCGGAGTTCGTACGGCAGGTCAGGAGGGTGCGGGAGGCGAGTTAGGGACCCTCCGGCGCCGATCCGAGGTGATTAGCTCCGCTCTTCAGCCCACTCATCGCGGAAACCCGAAGCCGAAAATGAACTAATTGAAGAACGCCATTATGAAGCATGTTCCTCTCCAGTCTGGATCATTCACGCTCTCGGCTAGGCGATGCTGACCTTTCAAGACGCGGTCTTTGCACTCGAGAGATTCTGGGCAAGTGAGGGCTGCCTTATTTGGGAGCCTTACTACTTGCAGGTCGGCGCCGGCACGATGAATCCAGCAACGTTCCTGCGCGTACTGGGTCCAGAGCCGTGGCGAGTGGCATACGTGGAACCCTCCGTCCGGCCAGACGATGCCCGCTACGGAGAAAACCCAAATCGCATGGGTCTCCATTATCAATACCAGGTGATCCTCAAGCCGGAACCTGGCGACCCGCAGGAACTCTACCTGCGTTCGCTGGAGGCGCTCGGAATTGATTCACTGAAGCACGATATACGGTTCGTAGAAGACAACTGGGAGCAGCCAGCCCTCGGCGCCTGGGGCCTTGGCTGGGAGGTTTGGCTGGACGGCCTCGAGATCACGCAGTTTACCTATTTTCAACAGGCCGGGGGCCAGGCACTGGATCCGGTCTCGGTCGAGCTGACCTATGGTCTGGAGAGAATCCTGATGGCCATTCAAGGGGTAGCGCACTTTGGGGATATTCAATGGGACGACCGCAGGACCTATGGGGACCTCAATCTGGCCGCCGAGCAACAGCACAGCCGTTACTACTTCGAGGTTGCCGATGTCGAGCAGCTCCGCAATATGTTCGATGGCTACGAAGCGGAGGCCGACCGTGCGCTGCAGGCTGGCCTCACGCTGCCAGCCTATGACCAGCTGCTGAAATGCTCGCACACCTTTAATGTGTTGGATACCCGCGGCTCGGTGGGCGTGACCGATAGAGCGGCGTACTTCGGCAGGATGCGTCGAATTGCTCGCGCAGTCGCCGAACTGTATCTGCAGGAACGCGAGCAAGCGGGCTATCCCTGGCTGGAACCCGACGCACTGATGGAGCCTGTCGATGAAACTGAAGAGATGCCCGGCCCCGATCGACGCTCAGCCTTCATTCTGGAGGTTGGGACTGAGGAGCTTCCCGCCTCGGATCAGATAGTTGCGCTGGAGCAGCTCGAGAATTCGATCGAGTCTATGCTCACGGCC
Organism: Chloroflexota bacterium; assembly: GCA_027298025.1. Lineage (GTDB taxonomy): Bacteria > Chloroflexota > Anaerolineae > Anaerolineales > E44-bin32 > JADFRG01. The sequence goes on from JAPUGV010000222.1 coordinate 3,344, forward strand.
ACTCGTCTGGAGCACGGTCCGATACGGGTCATGGGCACGCCACGTCGCCTGATTGCCTTGGTGGAAGACCTGGCGCCAAGGCAATCTAGCAGGGACCGCATCCTGAAAGGGCCGCCGTGGGCAAAGGTTTACGATGCCGACGGCAAACCGACTCCTACTGCGGCCGGTTTCGCGAGCAGATCGGGGGTTGAGGTTGAGGAGCTTCGGGAACAAGAAATGGATGGTGGCACCTACGCGGTGGCCGCGGTGCGCGAGGAAGGCGGGCCCGCACGCCAGGCCCTCGCAGATGCGCTACCAGGGGTGATCGCCGGACTGCGCTTTGACAAGGCCATGCGCTGGGACCGTTCGGGTACGACATTTTCCCGCCCTATTCGCTGGTTGCTCGCCGTTCACGGCGAGAGTGTCGTGCCCTTCAAGTATGGCAGCCTGCGGAGTGGCAGAACGGGACGCGGCCTGCGTGGCTCAGATCCGATAGAAATCAACATCGAGGATGTGGAGGCATATTTTAAAGCATTGGAAGCGCAAGAGATCATTGCGGACCCCGAGCTCAGGCGATCCGAAATTCAAAAGCAGATCGAGCGCCTATCGTCCGAGGTTTCAGGTTTCGTGGCGTTCGATGCCGAGCTACTTCAAGAGGTCACGAACTTGGTGGAGGCGCCGCAAGCGCTGCTGGGCAAGTATGAAGAGGCCTTCCTGGACCTTCCCCGCGAGGTTCTGATCGCGGTGATGAAGGTGCATCAGCGCTACTTCCCGCTGGAGTCGAACGGCAAGCTGTTGCCAAATTTCATTCTGGTGTCGAACGGCCGCCGTGGCTCGACTGAGATCGTAGTCAGCGGGAACGAAGATGTCATCCGCGCGCGCTTTGCGGACGCAAAATATTTCGTGGCTCGTGACCTGGAGCAATCGCTAGAAAGTTATGTGGACAAGCTCCGAACACTGACGTTTCAGACCGACCTCGGCTCCATGCTGGACAAAACCCATCGACTCGAAGCGCGGACTGCGACACTAGCTGAACATCTAAATCTCTCCGACAGCGACGGACAAGCCGCGGTTCGGGCGGCTCGGCTCTGCAAAGCGGACCTTGCTACCTTGATGGTGATCGACATGACTTCACTGCAGGGATCTATGGGGAGGTACTATGCGGGAAAATCCGGTGAGACGGAAGGTGTGGCGCAAGCGATTTTTGAGCATTATCTCCCGCGCTTCGCCGGCGACGAAATGCCCGCCTCAGACGCTGGAATCGTGTTGGCGTTAGCTGATCGGTTGGACTCTCTTATCGGTTTCTTTTCAGTCGGTGTCCATCCTACCGGGACCCGTGATCCGTTTGGATTGCGACGAAGTGCCGTGGGCCTGGTGCAGATCCTTGTTGAAAGAAATCTCAGCCTCGACCTATCTGTGGCTCTGAGTTGGGCATGGGATGGGTACGATCGGGGTGGGGAAGTCGAAGCGCTGGACAATTGCCTTGCGTTCATCATCCGGCGCCATCGGCAGCTCCTTCTTGATCAAGGGGTTCCGCACGACGTTGTGGCGGCGGTAATTGAGGAACAAGGGCCCGATCCACTTCGGGCGACGAGAGCAGGGGATGAGCTTAAGCAGTGGGTCACCCGGGATGACTGGGCTGTGATTCTGCAAGCCTACTCCCGCTCTGCTCGGATTACACGCGATCTTGCGCAAACCTATGAATTCGACGAGAAGCGGGTCGAGGAGGCCTCAACGCGCGCATTATTGGAGGCGTTGACAAAGGCTGAGAACGCGGGCCGAGACCCCGCATCAATTGGCGAATTCCTCACGGCCTTCGAACCTATGATCCCAGCCATCGACCGTTTCTTTGAAGATGTCATGGTCATGACCGAGGATAAGTCGCTGCGAGAGAATCGCTTGGCGCTGCTTCAGCGGGTAGTGCAGCTTGCTAGCGGGGTCGTTGACCTATCCAGGCTGGAAGGCTTTTAGGCTCTCAGCGTGCTCGCGGAGCGGGTGTTACCTAGATTGGAAGGAAGAAGGTACTAGCGATTGGGCCTAGAGGGTAGACAAAACGTAGTTATCATTGCAACCGCATAGGCGCGGGTTTATAATCGCCGCCCACTTTTCATGGAACATCTCGTGCAGGTACTGAAAACCAAATGACTGTAGTAGAGGAAGTTAAGGACCGGATCGACATCGCCGAAGTGATCGGCCAATCGGTGCAGCTGAAGAAATCCGGCAAGAACTTCACCGGTTTCTGTCCCTTCCATGCCAACACCCGGACGCCGGCATTCGTCGTGTTTCCCGACACGGGGACCTGGCGCTGCTTCGGAGCATGCAACGAGGGTGGAGACGTTTACAAGTATGTGATGAAGGCGGAAGGTTGGGACTTCCCCCAGGCCCTGCAGCATCTAGCGGAGCGGGCGGGAGTCGAACTCCGACCTCGAACCCCCGCGCAGGAAGCGCAGGAAGAGGCGCAGAAGGGCCTGCGAGCACTGCTTGAATCGGCGGTTACATTTTATCGCCACAATCTCCTGCACAGCGAGCCGGTCTTGGAGTACCTGCACGATCGAGGTTTCTCGACAGAGACCTTGGAGAGTTTCGGGATTGGGTACGCCATGGAATCTTGGGACGCGCTCCAGACCTTTTTGCTGGACAAGGGGCATGAGCGGGAGGAGCTGCTCGAGGCAGGCTTGATCGTGGAACGCGAAAACGGAGGATATTACGACCGCTTCCGCAACAGGATCATGATCCCGATTCGTGACGCGCGCGGCCATTTGGCAGGTTTTGGTGCCCGGGTATTCAACCCGAAAGATCAACCGAAGTTCATCAACTCTCCGCAGACCGTGCTGTTTGACAAAGGGCGGCTCCTGTACGGGCTGGACTTGGCACGCAAGGCCATCCGGACCGAAGACCAGGCGGTGGTGGTGGAGGGGTATTTGGATGTGATTGCCTTGCATCAAGCTGGCCACGGGAATGCGGTTTCGCCTATGGGAACCGCGCTGACTTCCCATCAGCTACGTACCCTAAAACGCTACAGCCGCAACATCGTCCTGGCGCTTGACGCGGATGCGGCCGGAAATCAGGCTACGCTCCGGGGGCTTAACGTCGCTCGGGAAGCTCTCGACCGCGACCCCGACCCGGTCTTTGACGCGCGCGGGCTTGTTCGCTACGAGGGTCGCCTGAATGCGGAAATCCGGATTGTGGGATTGCCGGATGGGAAGGATCCGGATGAGGTTGTGCTGGACGATCCCGATGCGTGGAGCGACTTGCTTCAGAAGGCAACCCCCGTTGTTGAGTATGTGATGGACGTGCTGATTGATTCGAGCGACTTGCAGGATGCAAAAAACAAGGCGGCAATCGCCCGGCAGGTGCTGCCGCTTATCGAAGATGTTCTGGATCCTATTGAGCGGGAAACCTACCGCCAGGGACTCGCACGCCGCCTGAAGGTGGATGAGCGTGCAATGATGGGCTGGCGCCCGGAAAAGACAGTCCGATCCGGGCAAGCGGCTCAGGAAGTTCCACAAGTGAATCAGGCGGCCACGGAGGGTTTCTGCCTAGGGCTGCTACTGAGAGATCCAGAGCTAACCTATTGGATTGACGGTCAACTACATGCGTTGGAGCTGGAGGGCCTGTCTGACCAGGATTTCATGAGCACCGACTCTCAGGCGATTTTCAAAGCCGTCCAAACCTCTCTTGGCCAGGTAGACGAGGAACCGACCGTACGCTGGAAGGCGTTGCTTAAGGGAACGACGCTCGATCAGGCGGTCGCTTTCGCTAGCAAAGCAGAGGAAGTAGACTTCGACCGGCCAAAGGTCGCCAACGCAATTTCAGCAGATTTTCTTCGCCTGCGCATGCGCCGCGTGGAGGGGTTGCTTGAGCAACTAAGCTTCCAGCAGCAAGCCGTGCAGGAGGTGGAAACGGACGCGCAGCAGATAGTCACTTTGGCGCAGCAAGCCCAGAATCTAGTGACGCAGAAGCGCCGGCTCGACGCGGCCCTGGCAGGGCGGAAGTAGAACTGTATGGCAAAGACAAAGAATGCAAAACCCAACGCGAAATCCAACGATCTTGCTCCAGAACCCGTAGACGTGGTAGAGGGCGAGACGCTGGACGTCGAGCCCGATTTCAACGGGGACAATAAGGACGAAGCGAAGCAGGTTCTCGCCGACTTGCCGGAGACGGGGCCGCTATCGATGCCGGCCGACTCCGGTGATGATCCGGTCCGACTTTACCTCAAGGAGATCGGGAGAGTTAAGCTGCTTACATCGGATCAGGAGCTCTGGCTGGCGGTCCGAATGGCTGCCCTACTCCGACTGGATGGTCTGCGGCAGGGGCGCGGGAAGAAGTCGGGCGAAGGTTCTTTGCTTGAGGCGCACCTTGATCAGTTCGATGACCTTCGAACATCTTGGAAGCGCTTGCTCGAAGATGCAAAACGCATTAATGAATCCGAGCCGGAACTCTCTTCTTTGCTCAATGAATCGATTCATTTGAGGAGTACTTGGCAGGCAGAGCCTGGTTCATACATCCGCAGCTGGTTGGACAATGGGCTCTGGGGAACCGATCCTGCCTGGGAAGGGGTGGCAAGAACGGCGCTCGAAGCCATGCAGGGACTCTACGCCATGCCTAAGGAGCTTCAAGGTAAGCTCCATGAGAGACTGGGCAAGGTCAAAGGCCTCCCGACCAATCGAACCTACCAGGGCTGGTTACCGGAGCCGAATGAGCTGGAGGTCGAGTATTCTGACTTGGTGGCGCTTGCAGACGAAGCGCAAAAGGCACTGATCCGGGCCAATCTCAGGCTGGTCGTCAGTGTAGCCAAACGCTACATGGGGAGAGGGATCGCCTTCCTGGATCTAATTCAGGAGGGAAACATCGGACTCCTGCGTGCAGTGGAAAAATTCGATCCCGCGAAGGGCTATAAATTCAGTACATATGCTACTTGGTGGATTCGACAGGCGATCAGCCGCGCCATCGCCGACCAGGCGCGCACAATCCGCATTCCGGTGCACATGGTCGAGACTATTAATCGGCTAATGAGGGTGCAACGGAGGATGGTTCAGGAGTTGGGAAGGGAACCCACATCGGAAGAACTCGCGTTGGATCTCGAGATCCTAGAGCCTGAGGATGCTGCTGCGATAAGGCAGGCATACTCGGCTGAGCGGCCGCTCGGTCCTACCTTGGAGCAAAAGCTGAGGCGCGGTGCAGAGAAAGTTCGAAAGATCATCCGCATCGCACAGGAGCCGATGTCTCTCGAGATGCCGGTTGGATCGGAAGATTCAAGCCAACTGGCAGACTTTATTGAGGATGAAACAATGCCTCAGCCCGTTGATGAAGCCGCCAAGACGCTTCTCAAAGAGCAGGTGCGAAATGCGCTGTCCGTCCTGACCGAACGCGAGCGGCAGGTTTTGGAAATGCGATTCGGGCTCTTGGATGGAAGAGACTACACGCTCGAAGAGGTCGGAAAATACTTCCAGGTAACGCGCGAGCGCATCCGGCAGATTGAAGCTAAGGCCCTGCGCAAGCTTCGTCACCCAACCCGGAGTCGCCATCTCCGCGATTATCTGTCCTAATTTCGGACTCTCCTAGCGATAGATGCTCTTCCTTTTGCTGTAGCGGAACCTGACCTGAGGCTCAGGGAGGCAAACCTCCCCCCACGCCTCGAGGTATGTCTTAGAATCGCCGTACACTATCCAATCCAATCCGGAGGACTTCAGCATGCCAGTTAAAGCCCTGGAGCCGGCGCAACTGTGTCAGCTGTGCGATCCAAACCAATTCGATTTCAAAACAACCGAAGACCTCGAGCACCTCACGGACTTCATTGGCCAACCCCGAGCCATTGAGGCTTTGGAGTTTGGAGTGGGGATTCGCCAAAAGGGCTACAACATTTTCGCCTTCGGGCCCGAAGGAATCGGTAAGGAAAACCTCGTTCGAAAGACATTCGAAGCCGCGGCTGCGGGTGAGCGCGTACCGTCCGATTGGTGCTATGTGGAAAACTTCGAGCAGCCCCGCAAGCCGAGGGCACTCGAGTTGCCTGCCGGGAAGGGCAACGAGTTCAAGCGCGACATGGAGCAGTTTGTAGAAGACCTGCAGAACGTGCTCCCCATCACCTTTGAAAGCGAAGAGTACCGAAGTCGAATGCAGGAGGTGCAGGAAGCTCTCAGTGAGCAACAGGAAGCTGCCCTGGGAGAACTGCGTGCTCAGGCAGAGCAGAAGGGATTGGCCGTGCTCCGTACTCCTGCCGGGCTGGCTATCGCTCCAGTCCGCGACGGTGAAGTTTTATCCCCGGAGGAATTCCAAAGCATGCCACCCGAGCAGCGGGAAAAGCTCGAGAAAGGCATCAATGATCTGCAAGAGGAACTCCAAAAGATGCTGATTAATGTCCCGGGTTGGCAACGCGAACTAAGGGAGCAAGTCACGGACCTGAATCGGGAGATGGCAGATATCGCGGTTGGAGGACTGATCCGGCAACTTGTGGAGAAGTACGCGGAATTTGAACATATCGTGGAGCATCTGGAGGCGGTTCAGCTGGATGTTGTTCGGCACATACGGGAGATCATCGATGAGGGCGACCCCTCTCAGTTTCCGGACCTGCCCTCCTTCAGGGGTCCGCTTGCAGCTCTGGCAGTCGGAGGCGCTCGCTCTACCCTCCGGCGCTACCAGGTTAACCTGCTTGCCGATCACGGATCATCGGAAAGCGCACCCGTGGTTTACGAAGATAATCCCACTTTCCAGAATTTATTAGGGCGCGTCGAGCATACGGCCCAAATGGGAGCGCTGATTACGGACTTCAATTTGATCAAGCCGGGTGCGTTGCATCGGGCCAACGGCGGCTACCTGATCCTGGATGCCCGCAAGCTCCTCCAGGAGCCCTTTGCGTGGGAGGGGCTGAAACGTGCCCTGCGATCGGAGCAGCTCAGGATAGAGACGCCCGGACAAGTCCTGAGCTTTATCAGCACCATCACTCTGGACCCCGAACCGATTCCATTGAAAGTAAAAGTCGCGCTTCTGGGGGAACCGCTTCTTTACTACCTGCTCATGGAGCACGACCCGGAATCTCGCGAGCTTTTCCGAGTGGCCTCGGATTTTGACGATCAGATGGATCGCGATTCAGAGTCGCAAATGCTCTATGCCCGATTGATCGGAACCCTCGCCGCCGCGCATAGCCTTCGGCCGCTTGACGCGGGAGGGGTGGCGCGGGTCATCGAGTACAGCTCTCGAATGGTCTCGGATGGGAAGAAGCTGTCGATGCAGATGAACCACGTCGCCGGCCTGATGCGGGAGGCCGATTACTGGTCAGGGAAATCCGGTCGTGAGGTCGTGACTGTGGAGGACGTCTCGAAGGCTATCGACGCTCAGATTTATCGCTCAGACCGGATTAGGGAGCGTATTCAGGAACAGATCCACCGGGAGACGGTGTTGATTGACACCGAAGGAATACAGGTCGGCCAGGTGAATGGTCTCTCGGTACACCAATTCGGCGAATTCGCCTTCGGGCGACCCAGCCGCATTACCGCCCGTGTTCGAATGGGGAAGGGTGAGGTTTTGGACATCGAACGGGAAGTCGAACTGGGCGGCCCAATCCACTCGAAGGGTGTGCTCATTTTGAGTTCCTTCCTCGGCTCGCGCTATTCGGCGGAGCGCCAGCTCTCGCTTAACGCAAGTTTGGTATTTGAGCAGTCATACGGGGGCATTGAAGGGGATAGTGCTTCCTCCGCCGAGCTTTACGCTCTGCTTTCTTCGATTGCGGACGTGCCGGTGAAGCAATCGCTGGCAGTAACCGGATCCGTCAACCAGTACGGCAGGATTCAGGCCATCGGCGGCGTGAACGAGAAGATCGAAGGGTTTTTTGATATCAGTCAGTCTCGCGGTCTGGACGGCACTCACGGAGTGCTAATCCCCGACTCTAATGTGCAGCACCTGATGCTGCGTGGTGATGTCGTTCAGGCCGTGGAAGATGGCAAGTTTCATGTGTATCCAATTGAAACCATCGATCAAGGTATCGAGTTGTTGACCGGCATGTCCGCGGGCGAGCCGGATGCAGAGGGAAACTACCCGGAGAACACCATCAACGGCAAAATCCAGGCTCGGCTCGGAAAATTTGCCGAAGAAGCGGAGAGCGGCAAACCGCGACACGACGAAGACAGCGAAGGTGAGCAGGCGGAAGAGAAAAGCAACGAAGAACAGGAAGAACAGAATGAAGGTGGTAGCGAGTCGTGAGCGACCCCCCAAAAATCCGACACATTCTCGTCGCTATTGACGCTTCTCCTCAGAGCCTAGCAGCTCTGGAGGCAGCGGCCGAACTCGCCGCCCGCCTGGGCGCCGAGTTAGCAGGTCTGTACGTGGAGGACATTAATCTAGTTCGGCTGGCGGCCCTGCCGGCCGTTCTGGAAATCGGCGCGGCCTCCGCGCGGGCCCGACCGCTGGATCGGCGCCGCATGGCAAGGCAATTGCGCGGTCAGGCTGCGCGCGCCGAGCGGGCGATGGCGGTGGCAGCCGGCCGCACTCAAGTTCGATGGTCATTCAGCGTCGCTCGTGGATTGATCGAGACCGAGCTGCTCCAAGCGGCAAACGAGGCGGACCTGTTTGTCCTGGGCCGGGCGGGTTGGTCGGGAAAGCGCAAACTGGGCTCGACGGCCCGTAAGCTGGTTGCCGCCGGATTTCGTCGGACTTTACTTATCGAGCGAGGAGGGCGCCTGCTGCCCACCCTGATGACCGCCTACGATGGATCCGAACAATCTCAGCGTGCGCTGGATACCGCGATAGGCATCGGCGGGTACTTGGCGGTTGGCATGGTGGCTGACGACGAGGCGGAAGCCAAAAGGCTGCAAAGCGAAGTTGCGGCAAGATTGAGCTTAGTGGGCCTCGAGGCTCGCTATCGTTGGCTTGTGCGAGCTGACACGAGTGAATTGGCGGACATGGTGCGCCCCCAGGAAGAATGTATTCTCATCTTGCCGGGGGAGAGCCCCTTGCTCAAGGGGAAGAGCTTGCCGGAAGCGCTCGATGAGTTCGAATGTCCAGTGCTGCTGGTGCAGTAAGAACCGGATCGCCGGGTCGAGGCTGGGGTTGGGATGGGACCATGGGTTCTGGCGACTAAAGCACAGCCTTCGCCAATGCTTCGAGTCCACCCTGGTCCTCAAGGTCCAGCCACTGCAGCATGACACGGTCCGCGCCGGCTTCTTCGTACTCCCCAATTCGATCCGCGATCTGCTGCCCCGTACCCACGATCATCCCAAACTTTTCAATACCTTCTTCTGAGTAGCCGCGTTCTTCGACCTTTCGTTTCACTTCCCGGTCATCCCTGCCAAAAACCGTCGTGTTGGCAATGGTGCGTCGGAGCTCGTCAGGCCGCCGACCTTCCGCCTCCAGAAGCTCATCCAGGTAGGCATTTAATTTCGCGAAGGTTTCCGCGGGTCTAAATCCGCCATTCCACTCATCCGCATAACGTGCGGTGAGGGGCAAGATGCGTTTCCGACCCCTGCCGCCGATTAGGATCGGAGGCCCACCCGTGCGCTGCGGTTTGGGTAAGAGCTCGGCTTCGTTCAGTTTGAAGTACTTGCCCGAAAAACTTGCCGGTCCCTCGCCCTTGAGCAATTTGTGGACGACCTCAACGCCCTCCTCGAATCGGTCAAGACGTGGCCCAATCTCCAGCAGATCGAACCCAAATTTCTCGTGCTCATATTCCTGCCAACCCGCCCCCAATCCGAGTATGAAGCGGCCCCCTGAGAGGTCATCGATGTCCTTACCCATCCGTGCTGTAAATATTGGGTTCCTGAAAGATACCGGAGACACCAACGGGCCGAACTCGATGCGGCTGGTGTTGTCTGCCAACCACGCTAACGAAATCCACATTTCCAGCGAGTCTTTGTCTGGGGGACCCATGTTTGTGAAGTGATCCGACCGATAAAGACCCGCAAAGCCCAAATCCTCGACCGATCGAGAGATACGCTTCCAATTGTCCCAATTTAAGCCGTTTTGGCCTTCAAGAAAGATGGCGACGTCGATCACTAGGGTTCCTCCCGGGAGCGTTAGAACTTGTGGATATCGAGGATTTTGCGTTCTTTCTCGGATTCCAGGTGGGCGACCACCTCCACATAGGGTGCCAACGTGGAGTTGGCGAGCTTGCGTTTGAGCAGCTCGTCCACCTGGAAAATTCCGGCGGAGTTATTGAGCAGGATATCCACCCGAACGGGCAATTCCTCGCCCTTTTCGATTCGCACTTCTTCGATGGCCTGCGCCGACACGGAATGGATGTTGACCTCACCCGCTTCGAAGGGGATGCGAGATCGCCCCTGCGTCATGTCCAGCGCATCTGCGACTTTCAGCACACCGGCTTCCAGGCTCAACGGCTGAACGTCCCACCGATGGGCGATGATGGCATGCAGCACTTCGGATACGATCGTGGTTAGGTTTGGTTCGTCATAAAGATTTGCCAAAAGCTGGCGCGCCTTAGGATAGCTCAGCATCAGGCTTATATTTTCATGATTGTCCCGATGGACGGCCATCCCCACATCGTGCAGGCTTGCGGCAAGCACAACCAGAACCTCTGCATCCTCCTCCGTCAGGCCGTGTTCAGAAACTACGCTCGGCTCGACGCCCGCCGCCACGAGCAATCGCAGTATCTTTACGCAGGCATTGGCAACGATCTGGATGTGAACCGGACCATGATCGCTCATGCCGAGACGCCGGACGGCGTTGATGTTGGCCGCCTCCCAAAGCTGCTGCAGTTCTTCGTCTCCGTTGACTTCTGACAGGAGCGCCGCGAGTTTCTTGTTGCCTTGAGTGCTGACTTTCAATCGGTAGACTCCGAAACCAGAGTGAGGTATTGTAAGGCTCTTTTTCGGCGCAGAGCCGCCCAGGGAAATCCGAATTGGGATCGATCGTCCGACATCACGCGCAGTCCATGATTTGCCTCGAATCACGGGCGGAATTCCCATTGTGATAGAATGAACTTATTCTGTTAAATTCGACCTGGTTCCCCCACCAGAGCCCATAAAAATGCCCATCGACTACCTGCCCATCGCCGTACTTATCTTCTTCGCGGTAGGCATCGCAGTCATGACGGTGGCGCTCGGGCACATGCTCGGACCCCGCAAGAAAAATCCCAGCAAGGGTCAACCGTACGAATCTGGCATGGTTCCGTATGGACCCGGTCAGCGACGGATGCCGGTGCACTTCTACCTCGTCGCGGTGCTTTTCATCCTTTTTGACATCGAAATCGTGTTCTTGCTGCCTTGGGCAGTTGTTCTTCGCGATCTTGCCATTTTCGGGTTAATCGAGATGGTGATCTTCGTACTGATCCTCGCGGTGGGTCTCATCTACGCCTGGAAGAAAGGGGCGCTCGAATGGGATTAGAGAGCAAGCTCGGCAATCTGGGCGCCGTAACCACTTCGCTTGAGAAGGCGGTAGGTTGGAGCCGGACGCGTGCCATGTGGCCGCTCCTCACCGGCCTGGCGTGCTGTGCGATTGAGATGATGGCTGCGCAAGCCGCGGACTACGACTTGAGCCGCTTTGGCATGGAGATCAACCGCGCGAGCCCCCGGCAGAGCGACCTGCTGATCGTAGCCGGCCGCGTGTCGCGCAAGATGTCACCGGTATTGCGGAGACTCTACGATCAGATGCCTGAACCTAAGTGGGTGATAGCCATGGGTGACTGCTGCTCATGCGGCGGGGTCTTCAACAACTATGCTATTGTGCCCGGAGTCGACGAGATTATGCCGGTGGACATCTACATCGCCGGATGCCCACCGCGCCCCGAGGGGCTCATCCACGGAATCCTCACGCTGCATGACAAAGTGATGGCCGAGAAATTGGCTTGACCGAAGCTGAGACTACTCTGGTTGCACTGCAGCAGGCACTCGAGGAGCGATTCCTCGACTCGGTTGAATTTCGGGATCAGCTGACTGCGGTGCTCCAACCCGAGGCAGTCGTTGAAGCCTGTCAGTTCCTCAAGCGGCGCGACTTCGATCTTCTGATCGCGCTGACCGCCGCGGACCACTGGCCCGAAGAGCCTCGCTTTGAGATGGTCTATCAACTCTTTTCCGTCAAGCTAAATGCGCTAATCGGCCTGAGCGTCAGTCTCGAAGGAGACGAGCCGAAGGTTCCGAGCATCGAATCGGTTTATCCCAGCGCAAATTGGCACGAGCGAGAGGTCTTCGACATGTTTGGGATTGACTTCCCTGGGCACTCAGACCTAAGACGGATCCTGATGCCGCATGACTGGGAAGGCCATCCGCTCCGCAAAAACTATCCGCTTGGCTATGAAGAGGTCCAGTTCTCCTTCAACTTTGATGACATTGACCGGCGGAAGAAGTACGCCAAGGACTAATCGAGAGCCGCAAATGCTTGAAGGTCAAATGGAAGTCACCGTCGACGAGCTGAGGGGTCTTGTTTCGGAGCGCGCAATCCAGGGCGAGACAATGCTCCTTAACATGGGTCCTCAGCACCCCAGCACGCACGGGGTGTTGAGGCTGATTCTGGAGCTCGATGGCGAGACCATCGTCAACTTAGTGCCAGACATCGGTTTCCTTCATACGGGTATCGAAAAGAATATGGAAGCCATGACCTATGAAAAGGCCTTGGTCATGACGGACCGCATGGACTATTTAAATAATCTGGGCAGCAACCTGTGCTATTGCCTGGCGGTCGAAAAGCTCGTCGAGCTCGATGTCCCGCCCCGAGCCCAAGTAGTGCGTGTGCTGCTCACAGAGCTTACGAGAATCGCCTCCCATCTCCTATGGTTAGGAACCCACGCGCTCGACTTGGCGGCCATGTCCGTGTTCTTGTACACCTGGCGCGAGCGGGAAATCCTCATGGATATTTTCGAGATGTGCTCGGGGCAACGGATGATGACCTCCTATTTCCGGCCGGGCGGCTTATGGCGAGATATTCCACAGGGATTTGAGGGTGCCGTCAAGCAGTTTCTGGAGCTCTTTCCAGAGCGGATCAGGGAATATGAAAGCTTGCTGACGGAAAATCCCATCTATATAGAGCGTACAAAAGGAATCGGGGTTATTTCCACGGAAGAGGCCCTCGAGATCGGACTCACGGGGCCGATTTTGAGAGCCACCGGCCTGCCGTTCGACATGCGCAAGGCCCAACCCTACAGCAGCTACGAGCAGTTCGACTTTGAAGTGCCAATCGCGACCAACGGCGACACGTATGACCGCTATATCGTGCGCATGGAAGAGATGCGACAGTCGCTCAATATCGTGCGTCAAGCGCTGGATCGCCTGCCCGAAGGACCCTTCCGCAGCAACAACCGCAAGTTCGTCCCCCCACCGCGATCAGAACTGGGGCACAGCATGGAGGCCGTCATCCATCATTTCAAGTTGTGGACAGAGGGCTTTTTGGCTCCAAAGGGCGCGGTCTACGTACCCGTCGAATCGCCGCGCGGCGTCCTGGGATGTTACCTGGTGGGAGACGGTGGGCCCAAACCGCGGCGTGTGCACTTTCACGCGCCGAGCTTCGCCAACTTACAGGCGCTGCCCATGCTGTCCAGGGGCCACCTGGTTGCAGACGTTATCGCCATCATCAGCAGCCTCGATCCCATTCTCGGCGATTCAGATCGGTAGAGTAATGCTGGCGGAAATCTACACCCAAGAGATCGAAGCCATCCTTGCCAAGTATCCCTCCGACCAGAAGCGTTCGGCGGTTATGCCGCTGCTATTTCTTGCACAACGAGAGTATGGAACTCTGACCAACGAAGCGATTTCCGAAGTCGGTGAATTGATCGGACTCCAGTCTACGGAGGTCGCCTCGCTGGTGGGTTTCTATACTCTGTATCACGATCGACCGGGGGGCAAGTATCGCATCCAGGTCTGTACCGATTTGCCCTGCTCCTTGCGAGGCGCGCAGGCATTTGCAGATGAATTGTGTGAGAAATTGGATATCAGGATGGGAGAGACTACCCCTGACGGGCAGGTGACCGTTGAGGAAGTGAAATGCCTGGCCGCATGTGATCACGCGCCAATGTTTCAGCTGCAGGAGCCGAATGGAATCCACTATTATGAAGACCAGTCTGCGGGTTCAGCCATGGCGCTGATCGAGGCTCTCCGGGTAAAGGGCCAAGTTGACTGAACACATCGTCCTGCGGCACCGGGACTTGGAAGGGCTTGACCAGCTCGACGTCTACCTCGAGAACGGTGGTTTTGGCGCACTCGAGTCGATCGTCAAGAAGAAGTCACCTGAGCAAGTCATCGATATCGTCAAGAAGTCGGGACTGCGAGGTCGAGGGGGGGCTGGATTCCCTACCGGAGTCAAGTGGAGCTTCCTCTCCCCCGACGTGTTTCCGCGTTATGTTGTCGCTAACGCGGATGAGTCCGAGCCCGGCACCTTCAAGGACCGCGAGATCATGGAGCGCAACCCCTTCCAATTTCTCGAAGGGGTTGCGATCTGTGCCTACGCGGCACAGGCCAACGTGGCCTACATCTATTGCCGGGGGGAGTTCTGGGATTTGACACGTGAGCTCGATTCGAAAATCGAGCAGCTTAAAGAACTGGGGTTGTTGGGAAAGAAGCTCTTTGCCAGCGACTACTCGCTAGAGATGCAGACGCACCTGGGGGCAGGCGCTTACATTTGCGGCGAAGAGACCGCGCTGCTTGAATCGCTGGAAGGAAAGTTGGGACAGCCGAGGCTGCGCCCGCCGTTTCCCGCCGCGGAAGGTCTCTACGGAAAACCCACGGTAGTGAATAACGTAGAGACGCTGACCAATTTACCTCCGATCATTAATCGCGGAGCCGACTGGTTCAGCAGCATCGGAACCGAGAAGAGCACCGGCACCAAGGTTTTTTCAGTGTCTGGGAAGGTCGAGCGACCGGGCAACTATGAATTACCGCTCGGAGCGACTTTCCGCGAATTGATCTTCGAACGCGCGGGGGGCATCCCCAACGGCCATGCGATCAAGGCAATCCTGCCGGCGGGCGCCTCAGCCCCAATCCTGCCCGCGACCAAAGAGGTCTTGGACACCGGGATGGACTATGAATCGGTGTCTCAGGTTGGATCTTCGCTGGGGTCCGCCTCGATCATTGTGATCGACGAGACGGTGGATATCGCCTGGGTGGAATCCAAGATCACGGACTTCTTCGAGCACGAGTCGTGCGGCAAGTGCACTCCCTGCCGAGACGGCACCTATTGGATGAAGCACATCTTTGAGCGCATCATGCACGATACGGCGCAGCCGCAGGAGATTGACCTGCTGCACACGGTTGGGATCGGGATTCAAGGCAAATGCTTATGCGCACTGGGCGATTTCGCGGGGTTGGCGGTCACATCGGCGTTGGAGCGTTTCGGGCCGGAATTTGACCTTCACGCCGTGGGCAATTCGAGCAAGGCCGCATGAGCGTCACACTCACGATAGATGGCACGGAAGTCACCGTACCCGAAGGTATGCTGCTCGTGGACGCCGCTAAGCGTCAGGGCACCGAGGTGCCGGTCTTCTGCTACCACCCCAAGATGGAGCCGGTAGGCATGTGCCGCGTTTGTCTGGTTGAGATCGGGCGCCCGGCTCGTGATCGGGCTACCGGTGAGCCGCTTCTCGACGAATCCGGCGATCCAGTGATCCAATTTGGGCCGAACCTCGAGACGGCCTGCACGATGCCCGTCGGCCAGGGCTGGCAAGTACGGGTTGCAAGTGAGAAGGCAATTCAGGGGCGCAATGAGATCGTCGAATACCTGCTCACCTCCCACCCGCTCGACTGCCCGATCTGCGATAAGGGCGGTGAGTGCCCGCTCCAAGACCTGACCATGGGGCACGGGCCGGGTGAAAGTCGGTTCCTCTTCGATGACAAGATTCATCTCGCCAAACACGTCCCTCTCGGGGAGCTGATCTTCCTCGATCGGGAACGATGTATCCAATGCGCTCGGTGTACCCGGTTCCAGGACGAGATCGTGGGCGACCCGGTCATCGGCTTTTATGAGCGCGGACGTCGCCTCGAAATCGTTACCTATTCGAATCCGGGATTCGATTCCTATTTTTCCGGCAATACAACCGACATCTGCCCGGTGGGCGCACTGACGACCGCCGACTTCCGATTTGGGGCGCGCCCGTGGGAGCTCAATTCAGCCGCTTCGATCTGCCCGCATTGCCCGGTGGGATGCAATCTGACGCTGAGCACTCGGCGCGAGGCGCGTGCTGGCGGGCGGGATATTGTCAAGCGCGTCATGCCGCGGCAGAACGAACATGTCAATGAGATCTGGATATGTGACAAGGGCCGCTTCGCCCATCACTACGCCCGGGACCCGGAACGATTGACGACCCCACTGGTCCGCAAGAACGGGAAGCTGGCCAAGGCTTCGTGGAAAGAGGCCCTGACAAGAGCCGCTGAAGGCCTGAAGGAAGCCGGGACGGATTTAATCGGAGTCGCGAGCGGCCGTCTCACAAATGAAGACCTATATAACTTGCGAGTGCTATTCGGGAAGTTGGGCGGAAAAGCTATCCTGTCCGATCCGATGGCGGGAGGGAACCTCGTTCAGCGCTACGGTGTCGGCGTGGGAAGCAATCTCAGCTCGCTGGGCAAGCGAGACGCGGTTCTGGTGATCGCCTCAGATCTGCATGAGGAGGCGCCCATATGGTGGCTGCGGCTCAAGCAGGCCGCCGAACGGGGCGCTACACTCATCGTTGCAAATGCCCGGGCAACCCGTCTCGACGACTACGCCCAGCATAACCTGCGTTATGACTGGGGTGATGGCGCACGCACGGCGCTGGGACTCCTCCACTTCATCGGAGCAGATCCGGAGCTCGCCCGGTTTGAGGGGGATCGGGCCCTGAAATCGGCGGCTAGGGCGTTCAAGAGGGCGCGGAATGCCACCGTCTTCTTCGGTCGGGAGGGCCTGAACTACGCTGGGACGGAGGCGCTTGCCCGCGCTTGCGCATTAATGATTGAGGCCAAGGGACGCCTGGGTGAGCCAAACAATGGGCTCGTGGCAGTGTGGCCGCGGGCGAATACTCAGGGTGCTTGGGATATGGGCTTGAGACCCGATCCTCGAGGATTGAATACTGCTCTCGAGGGAGCGGTGGCGGCCTATGTCATAGCGGCCGATCCGGTCGGCGACGAGTCCGCCTCGCTTGAGAAGCTCTCGACGCTGATTGTTCAGGACCTATTCGTTACTGCAACCGCGGAGTTGGCAGACGTGGTCCTCCCTGCGCAGTCCTTCGTTGAGCGAGCCGGCACGTTCACGAGCGGCGAGCGCCGAGTGCAACGACTCTATCCCGCGGTCAGCGAACCCTCGGGGAGCCTTCCGGATTGGAAAATTGTGGCGGAAGTGGCTCGCCGGCTGGAGATCGGTCTGGAAGATACGGCGGCTCCGCTGGTGTTCGAGCGCATCGCCAGCGAGGTTCGAGACTATTCGGGGCTCAGCTACGATGATCTGGCGGTGGTTGAACCGCAGTGGCCGGAGGTTGGGGGAGGGGACAATTACTTTGGCGGAACGGCCTACGCCAACAAGCAAGGGTTGGGTGTCCAACTCGCGCCGCACAGAGCCAGCCGACCGCTAAGGTGGAAGGCGCCTCCCAGGGCAAGCGCCGCAAAGGACCTCCTGCTAATGCCGGTCACAAAACTCTACGATCAAGGCCGCACGCTGAGACCGTCCAAGTTGCTGGCGGCCCGGATGGCTCCACTTCAGATGACTCTACACCCCACGGAAATCGAGCGGCTGGGGCTTTCGGGGGCCGAGGAGGCGGAGATCAGCTGGGACGGACGAGTGGAACGGTTGAAATTCACGCCGAGCACCGAGGTACCGCCCGGCTCCGCGCTGGTTCCGCGCAGCGTAGGCCTGGCCCTTTTGGAACCGACTCCGGTAACGGTGAGGCGCCCAAACTAATGATCTCCATAGCATCCCTGGTGGAGTGGTCCATTAAGTCTCTAGTGCTCATCACCATCATCCTGGGAGGATTCGCGTATCTGACGCTGTTTGAGCGACGCACCCTCGCTCGGATGCAGACCCGCATCGGACCCAACCGAGCCGGGCCAGCAGGCCTGCTGCAGCCGGTTGCGGATGGGATCAAGCTGATGTTCAAGGAGGAGCTGATCCCAGACCGGGCTGACAAGGTGTTATTCATATTGGCCCCCATTATTACCGTGGTACCCGTGCTGCTGCTGCTGGCAGTCATTCCGCTGGGGCCGGACATCGAGCTCTTCGGTCAGGAGATCAGCTTGGGTCTAGCATCCGAGATCGACGTGGGGTTGCTCTTCATCCTGGCCGTAGCCTCGATCGCAGTTTATGGCATCGTAATCGCCGGCTGGTCTTCCTACAGCAAATACTCCCTGCTAGGTGGACTGCGCGCTACGGCCCAGATGGTCAGCTACGAGCTTGCGCTGGGATTGGCCATCGTGGGCCCGATTTTGCTTGCCGGGTCCATGAGCGTGGCAGAAATCGTGGCCGATCAACGAAGTCTCTGGTACGTGGTCCTGCAACCGATCGGGTTTCTAATCTTCCTGATTGCTTCAGTAGCGGAGATCAATCGAGCGCCATTTGACATGCCGGAGGCGGAACAGGAGCTGACCGGCGGCTACCTCACCGAGTATTCGGGAATGAAATTCGCGCTCTTTTTCATGGCCGAGTACGGGAAGATGATCGCGATCAGCTTCGTGACTGCCACCGTATTCCTCGGAGGCTATTGGGGACCCTTTGTTGATCGCATCGGCTTGCTGGGACCGGTTTATCTGTTCGCGAAGGTAGTGGCGCTTCTCTTCTTTATTATCTGGATTCGTGCCACCCTGCCACGCCTGCGTTACGATCGACTGATGGCCTTTGGCTGGAAGGTTCTGCTTCCCGTTGGACTGCTCAATGTCGTCATCACCGGCGGCCTCATCGTGGTGTTGGACTTATGAAGCCGCTCGAGCTCTTGCGCGGACTACGTACCACCTTGTTCATGATGTTTGAGCGCCCGGTCACCTACCAGTATCCCGAGGTCAAGCGCCCGGTCCGGGAGCGCTTCAAAGGCCGGCACGAACTGAAGCGCTACGACAATGGTCTGGAGAAATGTATCGGCTGCTCGCTTTGCGAAGCCGCATGTCCGGCCGATGCTATTTTTGTTGAGTCGGCGGAGAACACCGACGAGGAGCGCTATTCCCCGGGCGAACGCTACGCCAGCACCTATGAGATCAACATGCTGCGCTGCATCTTCTGCGGGTACTGCGAAGATGCCTGCCCGACGGAGGCCATCGTCCTGGAACACAACTACGAGCTTTCGTACACGAATCGTCGGGAGGCGATCTACACCCGCGATATGCTGCTTGTGCCGGTGCTCCCTGGGGGACATCCAACGCCAATGAAGACGACGCCCGGAGA
Source organism: Chloroflexota bacterium (assembly GCA_027298025.1). Classification (GTDB taxonomy): domain Bacteria; phylum Chloroflexota; class Anaerolineae; order Anaerolineales; family E44-bin32; genus JADFRG01. The sequence continues at coordinate 22,589 of JAPUGV010000222.1, forward strand.
ATTCGACCGCTCCATCCCAGAGATGGACGATCCGCAATAAGAGCTGGGTGCTGACCATTTGAACGGTTGGAGAAGGCCTGCGCTGCCGGAAGCAGCGAAATAACGCATGACCGTTGAATTCGCGATCTTCTTGAGCCTGGCGGCTGTTGCAGTGGGCGCATCCATCGCTATGCTCGTCAGCCGAAACGCGGTCTATTCGGCGCTCTTTCTGGTCATTGTCTTATTTGCCATCGCAGTGCTCTTCTTGCTCTTGTCGGCGGCGTTCATAGCCATGGTTCAGGTGGCGATCTATGCGGGCGCCATCATGGTTTTGTTCCTTTTCGTAATCATGCTGCTGGGGACGGAGAATGTTGAATCCGAGCCAAGCCACCCCTGGCAATTCGCAACCGCGCTCGTGCTCAGCTTTGGGCTCATTATTCAATTCCTCATCGTGGCGAACGGCCTTCCTGGCGAGTCTGGCGGCGATTTCGGCGAGGTGGCGGAAGGCTTTGGCAGTCCTGCCGGCATCGGAACGCTGCTCTTCGAGGAATACTTGATTCCCTTTGAAGTGACCTCGCTCTTGCTTCTGGCTGCCATGGTGGGCGCCATTGTCCTGACGCGCTGGGAGCGTTCGAAATGATCCCCGGAGTCTCAATGACGCATATCCTGATCCTCTCGGGAGTGCTCTTCACACTGGGGACATTGGGAGTGCTGATTCGGCGCAACGCTATTGTGATGTTTATGTCCATCGAGCTTATGCTGAATGCCTCCAACTTGGCGTTCGTAGGCTTTGCGAGATCCATGGGGGCCCTGAGCGGCCAGGTGTTCGTGTTTTTCGTCATCGCGGTGGCCGCGGCAGAGGTGGCGGTCGGACTGGCCCTGATTGTTGCCGTCTACCGCAGCCGGAGCAGCATCGACGTTGACAGGGTGAGCGATCTCAAGGGATGACTGCAGAAGCCCTTTTCAGTCTGGCGCCGCTCTTAATCCTCTTCCCGCTCTTGGGTCTGGTCGTCAACATAATTGCCGGCCGGCGCCTAGGCGAACGCGGGGTGGGCATCGTGGCCAGCGCGGCGGTCGGCCTGGCGTTTGTGATCGCGATCCTCCAATTCATCGCGTTGAGAATGGATCCGAGCGGCGCCACGATCCACATCGCCGATTGGATCGTGATCGGGCAACTCGAAGTCGAGTGGGCGCTGCAAATCGATACCCTGTCAGTGACCATGATGCTTATGGTGACGGGTGTGGGCGGATTGATCCATATCTATGCCGTTGGTTACATGCACGACGACGTGCGCTTTCAGGGCGACCCCTCCCGCTTCCCACGTTTCTTCGTCTACTTCAACCTCTTCATCGCGGCCATGCTGCTTCTGGTCACAGGAGACAGCTACCTCACGATGTTCGTGGGCTGGGAGGGCGTGGGGTTGTGCTCCTACCTGCTGATCAGCTTCTGGTATGAGAAAGGCGAGGACGGGATCGGGAACGCGTTGGCAGGCAAAAAGGCCTTCGTCGTCAACCGTATTGGAGACTTTGGCTTCATTATCGCCATGCTGATCACGTTCTGGTTCTTCGGAACCTTGACGTTCGAAGAGGTCTTTAATGAAGCAGAGGCGATGGGGGCCGGCGCGGTTGGCGCCGCCACCGCCATCACGCTCTTTCTTTTGGTTGGTGCGGCCGGCAAGTCGGCCCAAATCCCACTCTTTGTCTGGCTTCCCGATGCGATGGCCGGACCGACTCCCGTTTCGGCTCTTATCCACGCCGCCACGATGGTGACCGCCGGCATTTACATGCTCGTTCGCAATGCAGCACTGCTTGAAATTGCGACTGTGACACCGGACATCATTGCGATTATCGGAGCCGCTACCGCGCTGCTCGCGGCCAGCATCGCGGTCGCTCGTTTTGATATCAAGCGCGTGCTTGCCTATTCCACCATCAGCCAGCTGGGGTTCATGATCGCCGCGGTGGGGATCGGAGCTTATGTAGCCGCCATCTTCCATCTTGTGGCTCACGCATTTTTCAAGGCGTTGCTGTTCCTTTCTGCCGGTTCCGTGATCCAGGGGGTGGAGCATGGGCACCACCGTGCGGATTCGCACGAGGAGCATTTCAACCCAAACGACATGCGAGTCATGGGTGGCTTGCGTACGCGGATGAAGGCTACCTTCTGGGTATATCTGATCGGGGCCCTGGCGCTGGTGGGTATACCGCCCTTGGCCGGTTTCTTCTCAAAGGACGAAATTCTTGCCGACGCCTTGTTGGTGAGTCCCGCAGTCTATTGGGTGCTTGTAGGCTCCGCCTTCCTGACCGCCTTCTATATGGGTCGGCAGATCCTGATGGTCTTCTTTGGCAAGCCGCGCTCGAAGGCTGCCGAAGCTGCGGAAGAAAGCCCGGCTGTCATGGTGGCCCCGCTCGTTGTGCTGGCAATCCTGTCCGTGGGCGGCGGCCTCATCAATAGTCCCGGATTACTCCCCCTCACCCACTTTTTGGAGGACACCCTCGAGGGCCTCCGCGAGCCCGAATTTGTCGCGGCAGTCGCCGCCATCTCGACGCTACTGGCGGTCTTGGCCATCGTCCTGGCCTGGCTGGTGTATGGCCGGAGACCGATGGCCCACGATCCGGTGCGGCGGCTGGGATCTCTATGGACGGCGATTCGTCATCGATGGTGGGTTGATGGGTTTTACGATTGGCTGATCGTCAGCCGATATATTTCGTTGTCGCACTGGTTAGCTGAGGTGGCGGACGAGCAGTTTCTACACGATTGGGTTCACGATACGGTGATCGCCCGAAGCTTCGTTCGAGCCACGAACTGGCTGGCCAGCGTACTTGACCTCAGGCTCATTGATCGGGGATTCGACGGGCTGGGGGCTCTTACGCGCAGGGGCGCTGGCGGGCTGGGAGCGCTGCAGACCGGCTACGTGCGCAATTATGCGGTCGCGGTATTTATTGGAATGGTGCTCGTGGTGAGCTACTTGCTGCTGAGCTAGGGACCCGGGAAAACATATGGATGCTTGGATCCTCACTCTGGTTACGTTTTTCCCAATCGTCGGGGTCATCGTTCTGCTTTTCCTTCCCAAGGAGCGGGAGACGGCGATGCGTTGGACGGCACTGCTGACGGCCGTGATCACCTTTGTGCTTTCATTGATAATGCTGGCGGGCTTCGAATCGAGCGACCCGGATCTCCAAATGGTCGTGCGGCTGACGTGGTTCAGCATTGGCGACCTGCATATCGAGTACTTCCTCGGAGTAGACGGGCTCAGCATTCTCCTGGTTCTGCTCACCACGTTTCTCATGGTGCTGGCCCTCCTCTCGACCTGGACAGCCATCGTGGATCGTGTCCGTGAGTTCATGATCTTCTTCCTGCTCTTGGAAGTGGGGCTGGTGGGCGTCTTTCTGGGCATGGACTTATTCCTCTTCTATGTCTTCTGGGAATTCACGCTGGTGCCGATGTATTTCCTGATCGGCGTGTGGGGTGGCGAGCGCCGGATGTATGCAGCCATCAAGTTCTTCCTATACACCATGGCGGGTTCGATCCTGATGCTTTTGGCCATTATCTGGCTCGGTCTGGATGGTGGAACGTTTTCGATCCCGGATTTGATCAAAGCTCAGGCCATTCCCGCCAACCTGCAATTCTGGCTGTTCTTGGCCTTTGCCGCGGCGTTCGCCATTAAGGTGCCAATGTGGCCGTTTCATTCCTGGCTGCCGGACGCGCACGTGGAAGCGCCGACCGCGGCCTCCGTGATCCTGGCGGGCGTGCTTTTGAAGATGGGTACCTATGGTTTCCTACGCTTTAACCTCGGGATATTCCCGCAGGCTTCCGTCCGATTGGCGCCGTGGATCGCGCTCTTTGCTGTAATTGGGATTCTCTATGGCGCGGCTGTCGCGTACGCTCAGAAAGATGTGAAGAAACTGGTGGCCTACGCTTCTATCAGCCACCTTGGTTTTGTCATGCTTGGATTGTTCGCGCTCAATCTCCAGGGATTGCAAGGCGGCATCCTGCAGATGATCAACCATGGCCTGAGCACTGGAGCGCTCTTCTTGATTGTCGGGATGCTCTATGAAAGACGACGCACGCGGGAGATGGACGCCTTCGGCGGACTCTGGAAGGTGATGCCCATCTACGCCGGTTTGACGTTAATTGTCACTCTGTCCTCCATGGGCCTACCCGGCCTGAACGGTTTTGTCGGTGAGTTCACGATCCTGCTCGGATCCTTTGGTTCGATTGCGATTGGTTCTGAAGGGTTCGCCATACTGGCTGCTGTGGGGGTGATCCTGGCGGCAGTCTACATGCTGTACATGTTCCAGAAGCTCTTCCTCGGTCCGCTGGATAACGAAAAGAACAAACGCCTACCGGATCTAAACCGGCGAGAGTTGCTCACGTTGGTGCCGATCGTGATCCTCATCTTTTGGATCGGGCTGTATCCGCGGCCCTTCTTCGGGCTCACCGAAGCCTCGGTTGAAAAAGTCGTCCAGCTGGTGAGCTCGGCAGCCATGGCGATGCGATGAGCCCCTCGGACCTGCTTCCGGCACTTCCCTTCATTATCGTTTCCGTGTGGGCGATTCTGCTCCTGCTGTTCGACCTATTCATTTCCAACAAGGGCATCACCGCGATTTTGGCGGCGGCAGGCGTAGCGGCCGCACTGGTGGCGGTCATCGCGCGCCTCGGCAGCTACCAGGTGGCGTTCAACGGCATGATCGTGGCCGACAGCTTTTCCGATTACCTGCAGATCGTGATTCTGGCCACCGCACTGCTGGGAATTGCGGTGGCGTATGACTACCTGCGCCGAATGAACATGGAGCGTGGCGAGTACTACACGCTGATGCTATTTACCGTCTCGGGGATGCTGCTCATGAGCCTGGCGGGAGATCTGATACTCGTCTTTCTGGCCATCGAACTGCTATCCCTGCCGCTCTATGTCCTGTCGGGGTTTGCACGACCCGAGAAGAGCTCGGAAGAAGCGGCCATGAAGTACTTCATCCTGGGCGCCTTCTCATCCGCTTTTCTAGTGTACGGGATTGCGCTCATATTTGGGTCCACGGGGACCACAAACATGGCTGGTGTTGCGCAATCCATCGCCGGAGATCAGGCGGATCCGACACTGATGATCATCGCAGTACCCATGCTGTTAGTGGGTTTGGGTTTCAAGGTGGCGGCGGTTCCATTCCACATGTGGACCCCCGACGTCTACGAGGGCGCTCCCTCGGCTGCGGTGGCATTCATGTCCGTCGGGGCGAAGGTGGCCGGTTTTGCGGCGCTGCTGCGGATTTTTGTCGCGGCGTTGCCGGAACTGGCTCCGGCGTGGGGTCCGGTGGTAATTGCAGTTTCCGCCGCCACGATGATCTGGGGCAATGTTGCCGCGATTGCGCAATCAAACATCAAGCGCATGCTTGCGTATTCAAGCATCGCGCATGCCGGCTATATCTTGATGGCGCTAGCCGCGGCCTCGGATCCCACCGTGGCCGACAAAGCGGTGAGCGCGGCTCTGTTCTATCTCTTTGCCTATCTATTCTCAAACTTGGGAGCCTGGGCGGTGGTTCTGGCGATGGAGCGATCGAAGGGGGGCGGACTGCGGATCGAAGATTACGCCGGCCTGGGACGACGCCGTCCGGCGCTGGCGCTTGCGATGGCAATTTTCATGCTTTCGCTCATTGGCGTTCCCCCAACAGCAGGGTTCATCGGTAAATTCCTGGTGTTTGGCGTCACGATTGAAGCGGGCCTGATCGGTTTGGCGATCGTGGGTGTGGTGACAACGCTAATCTCCGCCTACTATTATCTGCGGGTGGTGGTCATGATGTACATGCGCACTGGCGAACCCGAATCTCGATCCGAGGGCTGGCTTAATCGCACCGTGGGGCTGACGGCCCTGGCAACTTTTCTTCTCGGGGTGCTCCCGGGTCCGATTCTGATCTTGGCCGGGAGTTCAGGCTTCATCACGCCCTAAGACCCTCGGGGGCCTTACGACACTTAGAGGAGAGGGATGAGTATGGCAGATAGCCGGGCACACGCCTACATCTCTGGCAGAGTGCAGGGGGTTAGCTTTCGCTACTTCACCTACCACGAGGCGCTCAAGCGGGGACTGCGTGGCTGGATCCGCAACCTACAGGATGGCCGGGTGGAGGCTGTTTTCGAAGGAGAGAAGGGAGCCGTCCAGAATGTTTTGGAATGGTCCGAGATTGGGCCGCCGGGAGCACAAGTGGATAATATCGAGGTTGAATGGGAAGAGCCCTCGGATTCGATGACCGCCTTTAATGTGCGCGCGACCGCGAGCCCGGGGGATGAATCCTGAGTACCGCGCTAGCACTCGATTTGCAGCGGTCGTGTTCCGCACGCGATCGCTCAATCTGCAGCTCTGGCTTTGGCGGCGAGGTTCGCATCTGCTGCTCCGGAAGGTCGAGATGTACACCTACCGTGACCACGGGCACATCTTCCCCCTTCGAACCTAAGAGACATCGATGAGCAACGGGTGGCATTGATTCAAAAGTCGTACGCGCCGGGGAGAATATGCGACTGTACGCTCCTGGCCCAGAGCAGGGCGGCTTAGCGAAGGCACATATTGAAAGACGAAGTGCGCGCAGACTAGCCGCAGGTTTTCCAACGATCTGGACGAATCAAAAAACGCCGGCAATCCCGCGCCAGTGCTTGCTGTTACGGATTCGGAAAGCCTAGTTCAAGCTCGCACAAGAGCACGAGCCGCCGCAGGCGCAACCGCCCCCGTTGCTCTGGGTGAGCGACTCCCCATTAGACTGAGCGAAGAAAACGGAGATCATGCGCGAGGTGTGCTCACTTTCGCATGCCTGGCATACGATGGCCGAATCGGCCTGCGACATGGGCCGCAGAGCGTCGAAAACGTCGTTGCATTCCAGGCAGAGGTACTCGTAAATTGGCATGGCGCTGATTCTACCTTTCTGTCCCGTAAGGGTCAACCTCGGCCCGGGGAGTCGGTATCGCGCCGGATTTTAAACCGGTCAAAGTCGCGCGCGACGGTAACGTTTGGAAAGATGGCCTGAGCTTCCTTCCGAATCTCGTGTTCCCGATAGCGTCGCGATATGTGCGTGAGGTACATGTGACCAACGTCGGCCTGCTTAGCGAATTCAGCCGCCTGGCGGGCTGTGAGATGACCGAACTTCCTGGCCAATTCCTCCTCCGATTCAAGGTACGTGGCCTCAATCACCAGACCATCCGCTCCCGCGCTATGCTCTAGCAGGCCTTCAGTGCTGCCACAATCCCCGATGTGAACAAGCCGCGTGCCGCGTCGTGGTGGACCGAGCACCTGCTCGGGCTCGATCACCGTTCCATCCGACAGCTTGACATTGTGGCCCCGTACCAGCTCGCGTCGGATGGGTCCCGCGGGCACTCCAAGTTCCGTCGCACGCTGAGGGAGGAAAGGGCGGCGAGCCTTCTGCTCGAAGACAAAGCCAAAGGTGCCGGCTCCGCGGTGCTCCACCGGAAACGCAGATAGCTGAAAATGATCATCCTCCATCAGGAGGCCAGGCTCAATGGGTATTAGCTCAATTTGCAAGGGTGGACGCGCTCCCCGGAGCACGACGCCAAACAGCAGGTCGTGAATGCGCTCCAGCGCCCAAGCACTTCCCCAAATCTGAAGTTCTTCGACGGCCTCCCACCGCGCAAAGGTAGAAAGCAGCCCGGCCAGACCCAAGATGTGATCCAAATGCCCATGCGTTATGAGGATCCGATTTAGCCGCCGAAAACCGATCCCTGACCGGAGGATTTGACGCTGCGTGCCCTCGCCGCAATCGATGAGAATGCGATAGTCGCGGAAGCTAACGATGTGGGCGCTGAGCCCGCGGTGAACGGACGGGGCCGAGGCCGATGTGCCAAGGAAGATGAGCTCGAACAAGAGGTACCTTGAGTTGCCGCGGGGAGACCGGGCGAGTCATTGTACCTCACTCAACTTAAAGAGCTCGCAGGGGAGGGTTATGCGAAAGCAACTAGCCCGCGTTGAACGAAGACGCCTTGAGCGCGGTGCCCGAGGATGCAGCCGCGGCGGCAATTGCCGAAATCGAAATCAGCAGGGGCGCCGCGGATGATCCTGCCATAGCCTGGTTGATTCCCCAGAGCGCGGCTAAGGCCATTACGCCAGCCAAGTAACGATGTGTGAACGTGCGCCGCCAAACGAATTCTGGGATCCAGCTCGGCCGAGTGTACGTCGCCCATATTGTCGCCAGCGCAAGCGCCAGGAGTATGATTCGGAGTGCCATCGGCCACTCAACCATGGCCATTACCAGTGCGGTGGCCGGAATAAACAGTGCGATTGAATAGGATGCGGCCAGCAGTCCCTCTCGCGCCCCACGTCTTTTCGTAATCGACTGGCGGGCGAAGAACCCAACGGCTCCCGCGATCCCCAAATAAAGCGTTACGATCCCAGACCATAACGTGAGCTGCAATATCATCTGACCTCCCAACTCCTTGCTCCTATGGCTGCAAGTTGCGTGCCCAGGTGGGCTGGGAAGCAGGGGAGCGCGGGTGCGGAGGAGCGGGGGGATCAAGGGGAGAAAGGGGAGCAGGGGAGAGCGAGATCGTGAGTTGCGAACCCGCTTTCAGGCAGTCCGCGCCAGCGCGGTAAGTCCAAGCACGAGGATTCCGAACGCCAAGCTCACGCGATTCAGGCGGGAAATTTCCACTGCGACCTGATCGGAGGCGGCGGCCTCCCGCTTCAACGCCAAGCGCGATAAGCGGGGATTCAGCACCCAGGTCTGGTAGGCGGCAACCAGCATCATCAAGCCCACCGTAATATGCTTTGTCAGGATCGCGCGTGACCAAGGGTTTGTGACGGCGAAAAGGCCCACGTAGTTTGGATTTCCCGACATCTGGAGCAAACCAGTACCGAACAGGACTAGCAGGCTCAGCCAGGCCAGAGGCTGAAAACGACGCCGCATGTCCTCCGCTAGCCGGCCGCGCTCGGCTGGCAAACGCTCGAGAGCCGGATTCACGACGACCGCCTGGTAGAAGAGCCCGCCGATCCACACGATCGTGGCTGCCATATGGAGCCAGAAGGCAATTGTGAGCGCAGCTTGATCCAACATCACTCCTCTGGAGTGGAAGTTTCGGTTGGAGGAGCTAAATCTGTTGCTTCCGACGTGGCAGTTGGCGGCGGAGCCGGGGGCGGGGCGGTCGCCGTCCTGCACGCGTCACGAACGGCCGTAGCAGTGGGCGCCAGATCCTCGTTGAAAATCACCTCCAAAGATACGTCCAGTTGCTCTTCCGCTGCACACGGATCTCCCCCGCTGGCCAGTAGCATGGCGTACATGAACTTCGCTTGAGCATATTTCCATGCTACGTCATTGCGAATGCCGGGCGCGACGGAATAGACCACTTCAAAATAGAAGGCGGCCTGCTCCCAGTTGAGGCCGTAAAAGCTGTTTGCCGTCAGGTAGAGCTGGGCCCAGCTTCGCCAGTTATTGGCATCTTGGTCCAGGGGTGCGAAACTCTCCGCCAAGCTCAGGTCGTAGATTCCCTCTTCTAGCTGTTTGTCCTGGGAAATCCGTCGAATACCGCGGTTGCGCAAGGCGGCATACATTAACCCATCCGCCTCAACCGCCCGAAATGCACCATCTTTGGCTCGCAAGGCAAGGACATGCGCGATCGTTGCCTCCCAGTCGCCCTCCTTAAATGCTGCTTGAGCCAGATCGAAAATCTCCTGAACCGGAGCGAGGTTTGGAGTTGGCGTGACCGGTGGTGAGGTTGGGGTGGCGAGCGGTTCGCTCAAACCTAGTAGAGCCTCTGCCAGGCGCACGGGAGCATCTGGGAAGATGGGGTTCAACTGGATGATGTACTCGAATCGCTGTCGGGCAACGTCAAAGCGCTCTTCTTCAAGGTCGATCAGACCCAGGGCGAACTGCTCCTTGATAATGGAGGTCACCTGCTCTTCTTCCGCTTGGTCCCGCTCCGACCGTCCGACCAAAACGCCCCCCGCGGCCGCAATACCCAGCAGCAGCAGCATGATGGGGAGAGCCCACAACAGCGGACGCCAAGACCAGCTGGAGTTGGAATCCCCTTCCGAAAGCACGGGCGGCATTATACCGTAGCGGTTACGAAGGCTCGATTTCACACGGACTGGGCGCCCAACTGGCCTATACTCCTGCACTTATGTTTAGATTTAGATCGATCGAGGAATGCGCCAATTGGCCCTAACCAAATCCACGGTGCGTGATCTCCAGGGGTCCTTGACGCCGAAATTTTCGGGGTGGTATGATGCACCATTCCCCCCTATGTATCTAAGCGGAAGCAAGTGGAACACTCGTAAGCGACGCCGCCGGTCAAACCCATGGCGCATCGTCCTCTTATTGCTGCTGATCGGCGGTGTGATCTATGTGGAGCGCGTGGTCGTACCTCAGACCCCGCCGCTCTTTGTGGTTACGCCCATCCCGACCCGCAACCCCGCCACCATTATTTTGGAAGCGGACAGTCTCTTCCGGGCCGGCAAGCTGGCACTGGCCGAGCAGGCCTACCAGGAGGCGATCTCCATCGATCCGCAGGAAGCTGATTACTACACGGAGTTGGCCCGGATTGAGGTCTTTGGGGGGAAGTACTCGGCGGCCGTGACAAACGCCAGCAATGCGATCCTGCTAAATCCCAACTCGGCTATGGCAAATGCGGTGCTGGGCTGGGCGCTCGATTTCCAATCGCAGCTCGACCCCGAATCCGCCGACATCTTGGAGGCGCTACAAAAAATAGAGAAGGCGGTAGAGCTCGATCCAAATTCGGCGCTCGTTCGCGCTTATTATGCCGAGATCATCATCGATGATGACGTGACCGCTTTCCAGCAGGCAGGGGAGCAGGCGCAGTTGGCCGTTCAGATGGATCCGAACCTGCTTGAGGCGCAGCGCGCGGTGGGTTACGTATGGGAGAGGACAGGAAACTACGACCTGGCCTTCGAAGCCTATCAAAACGCATTGCGCATCAATCCAAATCTGGCGTTAATCCATATCGCCATGGGGAACATGTATTTCAACAACGCGGATTCCCGATCGGCCATTGACAGTTACATTCGTGCAAGCACCTTGGCCCCGGAGAATGTGATTCCCCTGAGGTTGATCGCCCAGGCTTATGCACGTGACGGCGAGTTTGGGAAGGCTAGCCAGTATGCGCAAAGCGCCGTTGATCTGGAGCCGTCAAGTTCCCGTCTTCACGGTGATTTGGGGAGAATGCATTACAAGAATACAGACTACGACTCCGCCATCGAATCGCTGGCGCTGTCCATTCATGGCGGCTCCTACCTAGAAGGGGTTCAGGTGGCGGGTTTGCCACTGGATCCCGGCGATCCCTTAGTGGTCGAGTTCTACTACATGTATGGTCTGGCTCTGTCCAAACAGGGCCGGTGTGATCTGGCCGTCGATCTCTCCGAAGCGCTGATCACCGGCGTTCCCGACAATGAGATCGCCGCCATCAATGCACAGGAGATCCTGATTCTGTGCGGTCTGATCGATCCTCCTGAAGAGACAGAGGCTTAACCCAAGGGATGCAGCTGAAAGGCGACCGCATGCCGTTTGGCGGCGCGGGAAGAGGATCCCGCCCCTGGCGGATCCTGATTCTGGTGACGCTTATTGCCGGCGGCATCCTCTTGACCCGGCTAGTTGAGGCAGGGAGGGTGGAACCCTTGTTCCTGCCCACCCCAACTCCCACGCGCACCGCCCTATCCCATCAAGGAGAAGGCGAGGCTCACTTCGCATCCGGAGATCTAGAGCGATCTATCGAGGCCTACAAGCAGGCGGTGCGCTTGAGACCCGCTGACGCGGAGCTGCTGGCCGAATTAGCCAGGGTTCAGACCTACTCAAGCGCGCTGATCGCGACCGCAGAGGGGGAAAGAGACAGGCTTCAGGAGGCTCAAGATTCGATTGATCGGGCTGTGGCACTTAGTGAAGACAGCGGTTTCGCGTGGGCAGTGCGAACCCTAGTCAACGATTGGCTAGCAGCCGCCGAAGACGATCTGCGTCTACGACAGAAGTATTTCACCGCTGCGGAAGCTTCCGCCAACCGTGCGTTATTGCTCCGGCCGGACAGCGCGTTGGCACTCGCCTATGAAGCTGAGGTCGATGTTGATCAGCTGAGGTACGCGGAGGCAACCGATAAGATCCAATCCGCCCTTGATTTGGATTCGTCCAGTATGGATGTTCACCGCGTCCACGGCACCGTGCTGGAGAGCAACGGTTTCTATGAGGATGCCATTCAAGCCTATGCCAAGGCGGCGCAAATCAACCCCAACCTCACATTCCTCTACCTGCGGATGGGGGCTAACTACCGACGTCTGAGCGAAATGGACAAGGCTTTGGAGTACTTCGCCAAAGCCGCGACCATCAATCGTCAGCTCGGGATAGCAGATCCAATCCCCTACTGGTCGATCGGTCGTACGTATCTTCAGGACGGGCAGTTCTTCATAGCGGCCAGGAATCTCGAAAGTGCACTCGAGATCTCGCCCGACAATGCCGAATTGCTAGGCTACCTGGGCATTATCTATTTCAAGGCCAGAAACTATGAGAATGCAGTAGGGACGCTCAGATGCGCCGTGGACGGGTGTACGGATGCCGAGCATGCCCGACTGCTGTGCGACACACTGGCAATTCTGAACTGCGAGGACGAAGAGCAGGCTTTCAGGGCCAGCGGTGTATCCGGTCTTGAGCTTGGACCGAAGAGCTTGGAGTATTACTACACATACGGATCGGTGCTAACGCTCGACAAAGCTTCCTGCGATGAGGCGGAACGCGTATTTCTGGATCTGGAGAGCAGCTACGGTACCGACCCGATCGTTTCAGCCATTGTCCTAGAGGGCCGCGGGCTCTGTGAGGACGAAACTGGGCAGTAGCTTCTAGACCCCTCTCATGGGCTCGACTCCCTCGCTAGGGTTGTAAGAGCAGTCTAACCCCCGCTGATCCGAACCATAGACTCCAAGCAAACCGTCAACATCAACGCTACTTCTTGACATCCCCATTCGATACGGTTAAACTAGCGCGGCTAGTTAGCACTCCCGCGTGAAGAGTGCTAACTAGCGAATGTTGTGTCTAGGCTCCGTGAGAGCACCATAATTAATAGGAGAGTTCATATGTCGCTCAATCTCAAACCGTTAGGTGACCGCCTGGTCGTCAAGCCGAAGGAAGATGAAGAGGTGACGCCAAGCGGCATCGTACTTCCGGAGACTGCCAAGGAGAAGCCCCAGAAAGGGGAGGTGTTGGCGGTGGGGCCAGGAGCCCGCGACGACGACGGCAAGCGCATTGAGATGGATGTCACGGTCGGCGACACAATATTGTTTGCCAAGTACGGTGGCACCGAGATCAAGATGGATGATGGTGACAAGCTCTTAATTCTTCGTGAGAGCGATGTTCTTGCCATCCTCGACGACTAATTCGGAGAATCTTTCAGGAGGAAAACAAAACAGATGACGGCCAAACAACTTGCATTCGCAGAGGACGCTCGCAGCCGATTGAAGGCCGGTATAGACGTCTTGGCCAACGCAGTGGCCACCACCCTCGGCCCGAAGGGCCGGAACGTTGCGCTCGACCGGAAATTCGGCTCGCCCACCATCACCCATGACGGTGTAACGGTGGCTAAAGAAGTGGAGCTAGAAGATCCCTACGAGAACATGGGCGCCCAGCTGCTCAAAGAAGCGGCGACCAAGACCAACGACATCGCGGGTGACGGCACGACCACCTCGACCGTGCTGGCACATGCCATGGTCAGCGAAGGTCTGAAGAACCTCTCGGCCGGCGCGAACCCGATGATGCTCAAGAGGGGCATCGAGCGAGCTTCCAAGGAAATCGCCGAGGTCATCAATAAGACAGCCATCGACGTCACCACGAAGGAAGAAATTGCCTCCGTGGCGGCCATTTCCGCACAAGACGAGGAAATTGGAGAGCTCATCGCCGAAGTGATGGATAAGGTCGGCAAGGACGGGGTGATCACGGTCGAGGAGTCCAAGGGCCTCGAATTCGAGACCGAATACGTCGAGGGCATGCAGTTCGATCGTGGTTATATTTCACCCTACTTCGTGACCGACCCTGAGAACATGGAATCGGTGATTGAAGAGCCCTATATTTTGATTCACGACAAGAAGATCTCTGCCGCCACCGATATTGTTCCGCTGTTGGAGAAGCTGGTTCAGGTTGGCACGCGCGAGCTGGTCGTGATCGCCGAAGACATCGACGGGGAGGCATTAGCGACGCTGGTACTCAACAAGCTGCGTGGCATGCTGAACGTCATGGCGGTCAAGGCACCGGGGTTCGGCGATCGCCGCAAGGCTATGCTGCAAGACATCGCAGTTCTCACGGGTGGCACAGTGATCACTGAGGAGCTTGGGCGGAAGCTTGAGTCGGTCACCATCAACGATCTGGGCAAAGCCGGCAAAGTGTTGTCGACGAAAGATGACACAACCATAATCGAGGGCCACGGCGATAGCGACAAGATTAAGGGTCGCATCGAGGAGATCAAGGTTGAGATCGATCGCTCGACCAGCGACTACGACAAGGAGAAGCTGCAGGAGCGGCTCGCCAAGCTTTCCGGCGGAGTTGCAGTCATTCGCGTGGGCGCAGCTACCGAGACGGAACTCAAGGAAAAGAAGCACCGCGTGGAGGATGCGCTGTCGGCAACACGCGCCGCGGTGGAGGAAGGTATCGTTCCGGGAGGCGGTGTAGCGTTGATCAATGCCTTGAAGTCCATCGAGAAGCTTTCGGACAAAGAGGAGGACATCAACACCGGTATCAAGGTCGTGCGAACTGCACTTACGATGCCGCTGCGTGGTATCGCTCGCAATGCTGGCCAAGAGGGAGCGGTAGTGCTCGAGGCCGTGCGGCGCAAGCAAGAAGAGGCCAATAACGACCGCATCGGCTACGATGTGATTTCGGGGGACTACGTGGACATGGTAGAGGCCGGGATCATCGATCCGGCGAAGGTCACGAAGGGCGCGCTGGAAAATGCGGCCTCGATCGCAGCCATGATCCTAACCACCGAGGCCCTAATTACGGATGTCCCGGAAGACGATAAGATGCCGGCTGCACCCCCCATGCCGGATTACTAGACTCATCCGAACGAAGCCAAGGTAGGGAACAACAGCCCCTTCCACTGGAAGGGGCTGTTTCGTCCTTATGATCGAGGCGGAGGCTTAGAAATGCCCCCGTCAACTACGACCGGCCTAGTTCAGCCAGGTGGCGATACCCCCAATAATGACCAGGACCGCGATCGCCGCGCATCCTAATGTAAAGAGCCGCACAGTAAACCTCAGTGCGACGCGCAAGACCATCCATGCGACGATAGCGCCCACAATCACGATGACTGCTTTGAGTGCAGCAGGTATTTCAGCGAAATCCATCTCGGCTCCGATCCACGACGATCCGGCCTTTCTTGACCACAGTCTGTACAAGGTTCGTGCCAAAACGGTAGCCCAGGTGGCGATAGTCCTCCACTTCCAAGATCAGCAGATCGGCCTGTTTACCCAGTTCCAGGCTTCCAACCACATCCTCGCGACCGATGGCAGCCGCGGCGTTGACCGTGCAGGCAGCGATGGCCTGCGCCGGCGTAAGGCCCATATACCGAGTGGCAAGTGCGATCACAAACTGCATGCTCTCACACCACGCGGTCCCCGGATTGAGGTCGGATGCCAGAGCCAGCAATCCACCTGCCTGCAGAATCTTAAGCGCGGGTGTGTACTCGGACTCCGCTAACCCAAACGGCGTAGCCGGAAGTGCGATGGCGGCTGTTCCCGAGTCTCCAAGCATCTGGATCTCATTGGCAGTTGTGTGAACCAAGTGATCCGCCGAAATTGCGCCTAATTCGATCGCCAGCTTGGTTCCGCCTAAGCTTGCGAATTCGTCTGCGTGGATCTTGAGTGGGAAGCCGAGCTCTTTGGCGACGCCTAGCACTCTTTGACACTGGGCCAGATCGAAGGCCCCTTCCTCACAGAACACGTCGACGAAGGGCAGGGGGGTATCGCTCCGGCGATCTCCCCACCACACCACCAGCGCGGGAAGCATCTCATCGCAGATCAAGCCCACGTACTCGTCGGCCTCGTATTCGGCCGGGACCGCATGCGCCGGCAGGAAGGTCGGCGAGAGTTCAATCGGACCCCGCTCATCGAGAGTCAGGATTGCATCGAGTATGCGCAGCTCGGGTTCAAGCGCTAATCCATAGCCGGTCTTGGCCTCCGCGGTCGTGGTTCCATGGTTCAACATTCGATTCAGCCGCAGGCGCGCCTGCGCGATGAGCTCTGACGGTTCGGCCGCGCGCGTGTGGCGCACAGTCGATAGGATGCCGCCGCCCTGAGAGAGGATTTCCATATAGGTAGCGCCTGAGGCGCGGGCCTCGAATTCATCGGCTCTGTCCCCAGCCCAAATCAAGTGAGTGTGCGGATCGACGAAGCCTGGCATGACGACCCGACCGAAGGCATTGATCATGACATCCGGCTCGAACGTCTCGCGCAGTTCATCCGAGCTTCCAATGGCTTGCACCCGCTCGCCCGCGATCGCCACCGCGCCATCCTCAATGATCCCCAGCTGACCCAATTCACTCCCGCGCTGAGGGCCGCCAGAAAGCGTGAGCAGCTGGGAAGCGGAGTGTAAGAGCAGATCTACCTCCATTGAGCCACCCGGCGCTGTGGATCCGGGATGAGTTGGGATCCAAGGCTGTCTGCCTTCATGGAGCTACTGCAACCACCTCTCCCCGTTCTCGAACGAAGGCCAGCAGGAGCCCAAGTGCAAGCAAATTGAGTATCGCACCGACCACTCCATTCCCACCCAGACCGATCGCGAAAAGCGGTCCACCCGCCAATGCGCCCAATATTCGGCCAAGTGAGAACGCGGCCAGGTTGGTTGCCATTAGAGTCGATCGTGCCTTGGGTGTCTGCTCGCTCATGAGAGGAATCGAACTTACGATGGCAAATTCGAAAAATAGGTAGAGGGCGAAAACCGCGAAAAGGGCGCCGGGAAGAGTTCTGCCGAGGACCGGCAGCGCAAGGGATGCGAGCGCGGTAAGCAAAAGCCCGATCGCCACCGATCGCTTCTTACCAATGCGATCTGTGATTCCTGCCACCAATCCCTCGCCGCTGAGCTCAGCCAGTCCGATGACGATGCTCGCCGCACCTAGAGCCGCTACCGTCAGGGCGAAGGCCTCCTCAAACCAGAGACCGTACACGATGCTTACGACCTCGTTGCCCGCCGCCATCAGTAGGCTGACGCCGAGCGCCGCCAAGGCCGACCTGCGCACCAGGATCGAATTGAAACTGTCAAACAGGCTGGGCGTATCAGTTCTCGCCGGCTGGTCCGCGGGCAGAGACCGCCAAAGCCATATGCCTCCCAAAACTGTCAGACCGGCCAGGATCGGAAACGGCGAATGCCAGCCCCAGGCCGCGATCATCAAGCCAACGATTGGGACCCCGACCAAGAAGGCGGCAGACCAGCTCACTTCAACGAGCGCCATCGGGGTGCCTCTGCGCTCGAACGCCACGCGATCCCCGACGTACGCATACTGAGCAGGATCCATAACGATCTTTGAGAGTCCGGTGGCAAGGATGGCAAGGAACAGCGCAATGTAGATGGGCCAGATCCCTACCAAAACCATGCCTCCCGCGAAAATGCCTACCCCGACCAGGATCGCCAGCTTGCGGCCGCGCAGGTCGCCGAAAGACCCCAGAATCGGGCTTGCCAGGCCCAGGCCTGATCTCGAGGTAATCGCCAAAACGATCGCCTGTGGCTCCACGCCGACCCCCCGGGCCAGAACAGGCAGGAACGGATACACCAACCGAAAACCGGTACTGATAATGGTGCGTGTAACCGTGATTGCAAGGAGCTGCATGCGCATGGACTAGCTTCCCCAGCGATCGTAGGAAATGACCTCAGAGAGCGTCTTGCGCCCGCCGGCGTGAGGAGAGGCCGTCAGTGAACTCGGGTCCTTCGGGTAGCCAAGAGAGAGAACTGCCCTGACGTGGAATTTGGGGGGGAAACCCAGCAGCTCGCGAGCCCGATCGGGCTCGTATATGGATACCGGGCAAGAGCCGATCCCGAGTTCCCAAGCAGCGAGCTGCATGTACGCGGCCGCCTGACCGGCATCGAACATAATTGACCAGCGTTCTGCCGGGTCAGGGGTGAGGATGACAATTGCGGCCGCAGCCCCCGCAAGCTGCTTTGCGAATTGACCGAGCTGCGACAGTTCGACGAGAACTTCCCGATCTTGCGCAATAATGAAGTGCCAGGCTTGGCGGTTCTTTGCCGACTGGGCGCGACGCCCCGCATTTACGACCGCTGTTAGTAGCTGCTCAGGGATGGGGTCGTCCGTGAACTCTCTCACCGCACGTTTCATTCGGATGGCTTGGCTTACATCCATGTTGTTTTCCTCCCATAGGTGCGATGGATTTTACTCCCCCAATTGGGGTCTACGTTGCGAAAAAGAAGGCATGGTATCATTGCCCACTTTCACAGAATCGTGACAAAGGGAGCACCTTGAAGAACCTGACAGTCGTCGGAGTAGGTCACGTGGGCCTCGTAACCGGGGCCTGTTTTGCGGACCTGGGAAATCGAGTGATCGCCCTGGACACGGACGAGGAACGCATCGAAGGGCTCAACAGGGGCCAGATGCCGATTTATGAACCGGGGTTGGAGGAACTCGTTTCGCGTAACGTATCCGCGGGCCGATTGACCTTCACAAGTTCCTATGGGGACGCAATCCGAGACGCAGAGTTCGTCTTCATTGTTGTCGGCACGCCAAGCGGCGTGGAGGGCGAGGCCGATCTGAACTACATTCGGCAAGCGGCGGAATCCATTGCGGAGGCGATGATCGCCCCTCTCGTGATCGTCAACAAGTCCACTGTTCCGGTCGGAACCGGAGACTGGGTAGCCGATATCATCCAATCGCATCAGAAAGTCTCGATCCCCTTTGCCGTGGTCTCAAACCCTGAATTCCTGCGTGAAGGGGCAGCCATTTCCGACTTCATGAGCCCCGCACGTACGGTGCTTGGGTCAACGGATGCTCGAGCCGCAGAAAGGGTTGCGCAGCTTCACCTGCCTCTCCGCGCACCGATTGTGATTACGGATTTGCGAACGGCGGAAATGATCAAATACGCCTCCAACGCATTTCTAGCGACAAAGATCTCTTTCATCAACGAGATCGCCAACATCTGTGAGGCGCTGGGGGCGGATATCATGGAAGTGGCCACAGGTATGGGATACGATCCGCGGATTACGCGTTACTTTCTCGACGCCGGTCTTGGATATGGTGGCTCGTGTTTTCCAAAGGACGTCAAGGCGCTGGCCTACATGGCGGAGGAAAAAGGCCGACACCCACAACTCCTGCATGCGGTCATGGAAATCAACCAAGATCGGCGCTCCCAGCTAGTTGAAAAGGCGCGCGAGCTTCTGGGCAGCCTGGAAGGGAAGAAGGTCGGCCTGCTTGGCCTTACCTTTAAGCCCAACACGGATGATCTACGTGAAGCACCGGCCCTGGACGTAGCGGAGCTCCTTCAGCGAGAGGGGGCACAAGTGCGGGCCTACGATCCGGTTGGTATGGAGCGTGCAAGCCAGCTGGTGCCGGAAATCGAAATGGCGCGGGATGCCTACGCACTGGCAGATCAGGCAGATGCCATCATTGTATGCACGGAATGGAACGAATTCTTACAGCTTGATTTGGAACGAATTCACGATCTTATGCGTCAGCCGGTGATCATCGACGGGCGGAACATCTACGACCCCAAGCAAATGGCACGTCTTGGCTTCAGGTACCTGGGGTTTGGCCAGGGCTACGGACCTGACGGCTCGGCGGTTTCACAAGCAGAACGCACAAAGGAAGAACAGCCCAGCCTATGAGTGGAGCCGTACTGCGCACCCGGCTCCGTAATGGCTTGGAAGTCCGGCTCAAGGAAATCCACGCCGCGCCGCTGATCAGCACCTGGGTGTGGTACCGGGTGGGGGCGCGGAACGAAGTCCCCGGCATCACCGGCATCTCCCACTGGGTCGAGCACATGCAGTTTAAGGGTACGCCGACGTTTCCAGCCGGAACGCTGGACCGCGCAATCTCCCGGGAGGGCGGTTTCTGGAACGCCTTCACCTGGATGGATTGGACCGCCTACTTTGAAACCATGCCTCAAGATCGAGTGGAGCTCGCATTGAAGGTCGAAGCCGATCGCATGCAAAACAGCCTGTTCGATCCGGCGGAAGTCGATTCCGAGCGCAACGTAATCATTTCAGAACGCGAAGGCAGTGAGAATGAGCCCACATTCCGTCTGTCCGAGGAAGTGCATGCGGCAGCCTTCCGAGTTCACCCGTACCATCATATGACTATTGGTGACATGGCGGATCTGCACACCATCTCGAGGGATGACCTGTACGAACACTATCAGAAGCATTATGTGCCTGGCAACGCGGTGCTAGCAATTGCAGGTAATTTCAAAATAAGCACCATGCTCCGGCGCGTTCGGGAGCAGTTCGGCTCCATCCCCAGCGGTCCGAGACCGGAGTACTCGAATCGACCGGAACCCGAGCAACCGGGTGAGAGACGCGTTAACGTCGAGGGTCCAGGTCAGACCGCATTTCTCGAGCTAGCCTATCAGGGCCCGGACGCCACTCACGAGGATTTCATACCGATGGCAGTGCTCGACAGCGCATTGACCGGAGCCTCAAACCTTAATCTCTTTGGCGGCGGCATTTCGAATAAGACCTCTCGCCTTTACAAGAAGCTGGTGGAGGGCGAACTGGCAGCCTCCGTCGTAGGCGGATTGGCGGCCACCATCCATCCCTATCTGTATTCGATTATGGCCACGGTGAGACCGGACAGCTCTCCCGAGCAGGTGCTGGCTGCCTGCGACGAGGAGATCCAGAGGATGCTGGATAAGGCGGTCACGAAAGAGGAGGTAGCGAGGGCCATCAAGCAAGCCAAAGCCCTGTTCGCATACGCGAGTGAGAGCATCACCAACCACGGGTTCTGGCTTGGGTACAGCGAAATGTTCGCAACCTACGACTGGTTCGAAACGTACCTTGACCGTCTCTCGAAGGTGACCCCAGATCAGGTGCTAGAAGTAGCCAGAAAGCGGCTTATTCCCTCGCGGCGCGTGGTAGGAGTGTACCGTCCCAATGGGACAGCTGCCGCGGCTTGATATCAAGACCCTTCCGGGCTCGAAGACGGTCCTGCGGAAGGAGCTGGAAAACGGGATCATCTTTCTGGCGAGGGAGAATTTCTCCTCTCCCTCTGTCGTGATCTCCGGATACTTGCGCGTGGGAGCGCTGCTGGAAGAAGCCCATATGGCTGGACTGGCATCCATGACCGCAGCTTCCCTGATGCGCGGCACTCGGCAGCGCAAGTTTGGCCAGATCTATCATTCAATCGAATCGATCGGCGCGCGCCTCAATTTCTCCGCAGGTAAACACAGCATTTCCTTCTCCGCAAAGGCTCTGGCGGAGGATCTTGGTGTGCTGCTCGATCTCCTTTACGAGGTGTTGCTGACTCCAACCTTTCCCAAGGCGCAGGTCGACCGCCTGCGCGCTGAAAAGCTCACTGCGCTGGGCATCCGCGATCAGGAGACGAGTGCGCGTGCGGATATGGCTTTCAACCAGCTGATCTACAAAGATCATCCCTATGCCATACCCACGGAAGGAAACAAAAAGACCGTGGCTCAGCTGACGGCCGCAAACGTGCGAACCTTTCATCGAAAGTACTTCGGCCCGGATGGCATGGTCATCTGTGTGGTTGGCGGAATCAAGGCTCGGCAGGCGGCAAAAGCGGTCTCCGAACGCTTCAAAAGCTGGAAGAGGAATGGACAAGTTTCGGATCTGAGTGTTCCATCGGTCAGCCCACCGAAGGGCCTCCAGCGCACGCACGTAGACCTCGAGGGAAAGAGCCAGGCCGATCTGGTCATGGGGATTCCGGGCCCGCCTCGGTCTGATCCGGATTTTATATCTGCTGCACTTGCCAACAATATCCTAGGGCGCTTCGGCATGTTCGGCAGGATCGGGGATGTCGTTCGCGAGGAGGCCGGCTTGGCATACTACGCCTACAGCACGCTCGCGGGTGGGATGGGTCCTGGCCCCTGGCAGGTAGTCGCGGGGGTGAATCCCAGCAATCTCGAGAAGGCCATAGAGTTGATCCGAGGTGAGTTAAGCAAGATCATCAGGCGCCCTCCTGATGAGGACGAGCTGGATGACAATAAGGCTAATTTTATCGGGCGTCTACCGCTTCAGCTAGAATCCAACGAAGGGGTGGCGGGGGCAATCGTGAACGCGGAAAGGCATTCGCTGGGCATCGACTATTACCAGAAATATCCGGATCTTATAGCCAGCGTGACGCGCGACGAAATCCTGCGCATAAGTCAGCGCTTTATCGATCCCGACAATCTGGCAATCGCCAGCGCGGGACCGCCCGCGACGGATGGAAAACGGCCGGGAAGCAAACGTGGCAGAAAGAAAGGCGGGGGAGCAGCTCGAAAAGCCCGCGAGCCCCAATCATGACCACGTTACGTTCAGGCGTCGATATCGTTGAAGTCAACCGCATTGACAAGGCGATCTTGCGGCACGGGCAGCGCTTTTTTGATCGCTTCTACACCAGTCAGGAATTGATCGATTCTCAGGGTCAAACTCCCTCGCTCGCGGCGCGCTTCGCAGCTAAGGAAGCCGTAGCCAAAGCCCTGGGCACCGGAATCGGACAGGTGTCCTGGAAAGACATCGAAGTCGTAACGGGACCGCGAAGGGAGCCAATGCTCCGGCTGCACGGACAAGCGCAGGAGTTGGCGGAGTCCTTAGGGCTGACCGATTGGGCCATTAGTTTAAGCCACACAGAAGACCATGCGGTCGCGGTTGCGGTCGCCTTTAACAATGTCATCGACTAAGTACTGGGTGTGATATACTGCCAACCGCTCCCGCCCAAGTCCGTTCGCGGCCCGGCGGGAGAATTTGTGCACAGGGATGGTGTGCTTATGTTCAGGGAATTTTCAGCTGAGGATGCTTTATGGCCGTCGTGAACATGAAGGAATTGCTTGAAACTGGGGTCCATTTCGGGCATCGGACTCGAAAGTGGAATCCCAGGATGCGGCCCTTTATCTTCACGGAACGAAATAACATTCACATCATCGATCTTCAGCAGACGCTCGATTCACTGGAAGATGCCTATGCGCTGATACGTGACGTCGTCGCCGAAGGAGGAAACATTCTCTTCGTAGGCACAAAGCGACAGGCTCAAGAGACGATCGAGCTGGAAGCTAGGCGATGCGGTATGCCTTACGTCAATGCTCGGTGGTTGGGGGGGACGCTGACGAATTGGCGGACCATCCGAAGTCGCATCGACGAACTCACTGAGCTCGAGCGCCGGCGGGACGAAGGCGAATTGGAGCTACTTTCAAAGAAGGAAGCGCTGACAATCACCCGGAGAATCGACAAGCTCGAGGAGCGTCTGGGAGGCATTCGCGAAATGAAATCTGCTCCGGACCTCCTGTATGCGGTCGATGTACGAAAAGAAGAGACGGCCGTACACGAGGCCAATTTACTCAAAATCCCGGTGATTGCGTTGGTCGACACTAACTGCGATCCAAGTGGGGTCGATTATGTGATCCCATCGAATGACGACGCGATCCGCGCCATCAAGCTGCTCACTTCCACAATCGCAGACGCCGTACTTGAGGGAGTGGGACTGCGCAAGGATCTCGACACAGACGAAGAGCAGGTCGCGTCGGCTGACCAGGAGATTGCCCCACTGGAAATGAGCGATGAAGAGTTGCTGGGTGAGGCGACCCTGGCCAAGCTGGAGAGCGGCGACTTCGATGAAAAGCAGCTCACGGTAGAGGTTGAGGACAAGACGGATGAAGAAAGCTCGGTGCCCGCGGAGGAAGAGCAGGCTGAAGCGGAAGCCGAAGCTGCGGACGGTGGTGCTGAGGCTGAGCAGGCTGAAGCGGAAGCTGTGGACGAAAGTGCTGCGGCAGAGGAAGATCGGGCTGAAGCGGAAGCTGTGGCTGAAGGGGACCAAGAGGCAGATGCTGAGCAGGTTGCTGATGCTGAGGCAGCAGAAGGAGTAGAAGAACAAGAAGAAGCTGAAGCTCCCGAAGACGAATGAAGATTCCTGCTGAACAAGTGAAGGAGCTCCGCCAGCAAACCGGGGCCGGGGTGCTCGATTGCCGAACGGCACTGGAACAGGCGCAAGGCGATATGGACGCCGCAGTGGGAATCCTGCGCCAAAAGGGGCTCGCCAAGGCGGCCAGCCGGGCCGGCCGAGAGGCCAGCGACGGCATTATCGACCTTTACAGCCACGGTGAAGGACGGCTGGGCGTCATGGTGGAGGTCAACACAGAAACCGATTTTGTAGCTCGCACGCCGGAATTCCGCGAGTTTGCCCATGAGATGGCCCTACAGGTAGCGGCGACCGCACCCCGCTGGGTAAGTCGCGATGACGTTCCGGAAGAGATCCTGGCAAAGGAGCGGAAAGCGGCTCGTGAGGATGCGCTGGCCGAGGGAAAGTCGGAAAAGGTGGTCGATCGCATTATCGAGGGAAAGCTAGAGAAGTTCCTGAACGATGCGTGTCTGCTGAATCAACCCTATGTCAGAGACGAGGAGCGGAAGGTTTCGGAAGTTATTCAAGATCTGATTCTTGCCACTGGGGAAAATATTTCGATACGACGGTTCGAGCGATGGGAGATTGGCGAGGCGCTCGAGTGAGGGGGTGTTCCCTCCGAACCCGCTTGGATTCCCCAAGACGTGCCAGCCTTCGGTTGGCCGTTTTTATGTCTCATAGGAAAGGGTAACGTGGGGGCTTACAAGAGAGTGCTTTTGAAGCTCGGCGGAGAATCATTGGCACCCGCGGAGGGGTTTGGAGTGGATCCCGATCGTGCCGACGATGTGGCCCATAAGATTCAGCAGGTGAAGGATCTGGGGGTCGAGGTGGCCATCGTCATCGGGGCGGGAAACATTTGGCGCGGCCGAGAAGGCATCGAGCGCGGTATGGAACGCGCCACCGCGGACTATATGGGCATGCTCGGAACTGTGATTAACTCGCTGGCACTCATGGATGCGCTAGAGCGGAGAGGGGTTGTGACCCGTGTGATGTCCGCCATCGAGATGCGCGCGGTAGCAGAACCCTATATTCAGCGGCGTGCGATTCGCCACCTGGAGAAAGGCCGCGTGGTGGTGCTCGGCGCCGGAACCGGTAATCCATACTTCTCAACCGACACGGCCGCCGCGCTGCGGGCAATGGAAATTGGCGCTGAAATTCTAATCAAAGCCACCAAAGTAGACGGGGTTTATGACTCAGACCCGATGGTGGACGCCGGCGCAAAGCGCTTTGATCGCCTGACCTATATTGACTCTCTGAACATGAGGCTGGAGGTGATGGACGCGACCGCCATCTCGCTATGTATGGATAACGAGCTCCCCATTCTGGTGCTCGATATGTGGCAGCAAGATAGCCTCATCGATGCTGTGCAGGGAGAGTCCGTCGGAACCCTGGTCAGCGGGTAAAGCCCCCGATTTCAGACTGTTCGCAAAACGTCCATTTTACGCTATCCTATAACCTACTCCGTTCCCCAGGGCCTGGCCTCTAGGGTGGGGCCGTAGTCCGAAAGTGAGCCCAGAACAAACCGTAGGCAGGAGAAGCTAAATGATTAAGGACGCCTTAGGCGAGGCGGGTTCTCGAATGACGGGCGCCATTCGGGCGCTAGAGGACGATCTCGGAGCGATCAGAACCGGTCGCGCTTCACCTGCGGTCGCAGAGAAGGTCATGGTGGACTATTATGGAACCCCTACTCCCCTAATTCAACTGGCCACCATTTCCGCTCCAGAGCCGCGGCTGCTGACCATTCGACCCTTCGACCCGGCCAGCATCAAGGATATTGAGCGTGCGATCCTGTCGTCTGATCTAGGGCTCACGCCGAGCAACGATGGCAAACTCATTCGCCTCAGCATCCCACCGCTCACCGAGGAACGGCGGCACGAACTCGTAAAGCTGGTGAAGTCGCGGACGGAGGAAGCGCGTGTCTCGGTGCGCAACGTGCGACGCGACGTCCATAACGATATGCGTGAGTTTGAGAATGAGAAGCTGATCTCAGAGGATGAACTCCATCGCGGCGAAGAAGACCTTCAGAAGGTTACCAATGACTTCACCGAGCAGATTAACGCTATCGGAGAACGCAAGGAAAAGGAAGTCTTAGAGGTCTAGGATCTACTTAAGATGGACCGCTCAGAGCAGAAACTGCCGGAGACCATCCCAACGCATGTTGCCATCATTATGGATGGCAACGGCCGCTGGGCCCGCGATCGGCACTTGCCCAGACTAGCGGGTCACCGCGCGGGCGTTGAAAACTTACGACGTATGCTGCGCGCCGCCGAAGAATTTGGGATCCGCTACCTGACCATCTATGCGTTCTCCACTGAGAACTGGGAGCGTCCCTCGCGCGAAGTGCGTGGCTTGATGAATATCCTCGAAGACGTGATTGATCGCGAACTCGCCGAGATGCACAAGAACGGCGTACAGCTTCGCCATATCGGACGTCTGGAAGGATTGCGCCCAGAGCTCCAGGAAAAGGTCAGACACGCAATCGAGCTCACGAAGAACAACAGCCGGCTGGTGCTGAACGTGGCCTGGAATTATGGTGGGCGAGACGAAATCATTCATGCCGTACAAGGCATGATCCGTGACGGCGTCGATCCTGCAGATATCGACGAAGAGATGGTGCATCGATATCTGTTCACCGCTGACAGCCCCGACCCAGACCTTGTGATCCGCACCTCCGGCGAACTGCGAGTGAGCAACTTCCTAATCTGGCAGAGCGCCTACTCAGAGTGGGTGTTTCCTGACACCTATTGGCCAGACTTCGGCCCCGAGCAATTACGCGAAGCGCTCTGGGACTATGCACGGCGAGAACGGCGTTTCGGCACAGCAACTGCTCCGGTCGCTTGATGCTGCGCCAGCGCGTCATCATTTCCATCCTCGTCCTTCCTCTGGTGCTAGGGATGATCGCCTTAGGGGGTTGGCTGTACGTGGCCGGCGTCGCCTTGGCCCTGGCTCTGGCGGCGGCCGAATTCGGGCAGCTATTTCGCCACGCGGACCTGAGGCCCTCGATCCCGCTGCTGGTCGCGGGTGTATCTGGATTGGTCATCGCCCGCTTTCAGCTGGATGCCGAGCACATGGCATTGTTACTCGCCGCCATTGCTTTGCTGAGCATGATCTGGCATCTGGTGGATTATGAGCGAGGGGCGATGCGGTCCGGCACCGATTTCACCGTGACTCTCGCCGGAATCTTCTACCTTGGCTGGATCGGTGCCTACCTGGTAGAGCTAAGGTTGCTACCTGAAGGCCAGTGGTGGGTTCTGATCGCCCTCCCGGTTGTATGGATTGCGGATACGGCGGCCTACTTCGTCGGGAAACGTTATGGCAGGCGGCCGCTATCGCCCCGCTTGAGCCCTAACAAAACGTGGGAAGGCTACTTGTCGGGAGTGCTCACGGGGACCCTGGCCGGCTACGGTCTGGCGGCCCTTTTTGCCAGTCTGGGAGGGAATGTGGATCCCGTGGGTGGCGCCATCGTCGGCTTCCTAGTGTCAACCATCGCTCCCCTCGGGGATCTGGGTATCAGCATGATCAAGCGTGAGATGAACGCCAAGGATACCGGCACGCTGCTCTCCGCCCACGGTGGAGCGCTGGATAGAATCGACTCCTGGCTGTGGGCGGGCGTGTTGGGGTTCTATGCTGTGGTTTGGGCGGTGTAAGCAGTGGCAGAGGCACCTTCAAAGAACCTGGTGCTTGAACTGGCCCGCGTGACGGAAGCGGCGCCAGCGTAGCTCCCAGGTCTGCTTGTAGGCCGAAGGTCTGCTTGTAGGCCGAAGGTCTGCTTGTAGCTCCCAGGTCTGCTTGTAGGCCGAAGGTCTGCTTGTAGGCCGAAGGTCTGCTTGCGCGGCCAATAACCGAATGCTATAATCGTTGAGTCAGAGCCTTTTCGAGACATCCCCAACCACGCAATTGAGCCTGGCTGTTATCTAGCACCCACCAAGTGATTCCTATCCAGAACATTGTAGCTCGCGAAATCCGCGGATAGCCTCACTTCCCGCAGGGAGAAAACTTATGAACATTGGGGAACTGGAAGCCCTATCCCTTCCCGATTTGCGCACCAAATCCAAGGAATTGGAGATTCAGGGCGCCACCCGCTTGAAGAAAGAGGATCTCATACTACGTCTCATGCAGGCCGAGGCCGAACGCAAGGGCCTTGAGCTCCGTGGCGGTGTGCTTGAGGTCATGAACGAAGGCATGGGTTTCCTGCGCGCCGAGCACTACTTGCCCGGCCCGAACGACATCTACGTTTCGCAATCGCAAATCCGCCGCTTCGGTCTCCGCACCGGGGATATGGTGATCGGCCAGATCCGGCCGCCAAAGGATACGGAGAAGTACTACGGATTGCTGCGGGTCGAGTCCATCAATGGCATGAACCCAGATGAACTCAAGGATCGTCCCAAGTTTGAGAAGCTGACGCCGATCTTTCCGGAGGAGCGCTTCAACCTCGAGACGGATCGACACGCGCTGGCGAACCGGATGCTGAATCTGGTTGCCCCGATTGGTAAGGGGCAACGTGGTTTGATCGTTTCGCCTCCCAAGGCAGGCAAGACCACCGTGCTGAAGGGTATTGCGAATGCCATCTCGCAGAACTACCCACAGGTGCACCTCATGGTGGCGCTGATCGGCGAGCGCCCAGAAGAGGTGACCGATATGGATCGCTCCGTGGATGCGGAGGTTATTTCCTCAACCTTCGACGACCCTGGCAGCTCGCACGTACGTGTGGCCGAAATGGCTCTCGAGCGGGCAAAGCGGCTGGTGGAGTGTGATCGTGACGTCGTGATCCTGCTCGACTCCATCACGCGCCTGGCGCGGGCCTACAACTTGATGGTCACGCCTTCCGGCAGGACGCTGTCGGGTGGGCTGGATCCGGCTGCGCTCTATCCGCCGAAGCGATTCTTTGGCGCGGCGCGCAACCTGGAGGAGGGTGCCTCGCTCACCATCATCGCCACCTGCCTGGTGGACACTGGCTCACGGCTGGACGACGTGGTTTACGAGGAGTTCAAGGGCACCGGCAACATGGAGCTGCATCTCTCGCGCAAGCTGCAGGAGCGCCGTGTGTTCCCCGCATTCGACATCGATCGATCATCGACCCGACGCGAAGAGCTGCTGCTTGGGCCGGACATCACTCAGAGGGTATGGCTCATGAGGCGGATGTACTCTCAACTGCTCATGGCGCCGCCGAATGGGGCCGGTATGGAGATGGTCAGCGCTACCGAAGCCATCATCGACCGGATTCGGCGCACAGAGAACAACGTGGAGTTCCTCGAAACGCTGACCGAGGACGGTTCCTAGCCGCAAGGACTGAACCCGAGCTCTTCAAAGGGTTCGCAGCGCATCGGATCCAACCAACCCCCAATCGACCCTTCATAATGCATGTGAGCCACGGGCTCGATCGACGTGTTATCATCCGCGCTTGTTCTGGGAGTGCTGAACTGCGCTGCTGCAAGCGGATTATAGGGGCTTGCCCAGAACTCCTAAGGGGAAAGCCTTGAATCCCGACGATCCCTCGGATCGAAAACGAATCTCCTTGCCCCGATATGCCGAGCATGCAGGCTTCCTGCTCATCGCAGTCGTTGGGCTGCTCGTAGCACGGGCCGGGCTCGAGGCGCCACCCGAGCGCTCTGAAGCGCAGGCGGTGGTTTCCGACCCTATTGCTCTCGAACTTCCTGACTACATCCCCCCATCGGATCAATCTCTCCGTCGAACTGCCGATGTTCACACGCTGATTCCGACGCGTGACAGGCTCACGATCCTGAAATATGTCGTTCAGACGGGCGACACGCTTTTTGGGATCTCCAACCGGTTTGGACTTCAGCCGGAGACCGTCCTTTGGGGCAATTTCGATACTTTGGAAGACAATCCGCATAGCCTGAAGCCGGGTCAGGACCTCAACATCCTGCCGGTAGACGGCACATTCTATGTGTGGAAACAGGGCGATGGGTTGATCGGCGTTGCTGACTTTTTCGGAGTGTCTCCACAGAATATTCTGGATTGGCCCGGGAATCAGCTTCCGCAGGATTTGGACTTGATTAATCCCGA
Organism: Chloroflexota bacterium; assembly: GCA_027298025.1. GTDB lineage: Bacteria > Chloroflexota > Anaerolineae > Anaerolineales > E44-bin32 > JADFRG01. Next base: position 52,605 of record JAPUGV010000222.1, read on the forward strand.
TATTGCACCGGGCAGCCCGATTGTGATACCGGGTGGGCAGCGAGAGACGGTAGATTGGCGAGCGCCGCGCATCACTCGCGCGAATCCGTCGTCGGCTAGGATCCTGGGCCCCGGATTTTGCGGTTCTGTTTACGATGGCCCGGTCGGGGCCGGCTTCTTCGTGTGGCCAACGCCGGGGCGCTCAATCTCAGGTTATTCGTTCAGCCTCAACATTCATCCCGCAATCGACATTGGAGGAGGCGAAGGCAACGCCATCTATGCTGTCGATGCAGGGGTGGTGGTCTACGCGGGCTGGCACAATGGAGGATACGGCAACGTGATCGTTATCGATCACGGCAATGGCTGGCAGAGTCTCTACGCTCACATGCGCAGTCTGTCCGTGGGCTGCGGCGACGGCTTGTTCCAGGGAAGCATAATTGGAGGGATGGGCAGCACCGGAAACAGCAGCGGAACTCACTTACACTATGAGATGCAAAATGATCAATTTGGGAAGGTCAGTCCGCTCAACTTCCTTCCATAATGCGATGCATGGAGGCTGATCGGTGAATCGGGCAAGTGCGCTATCGCTCTTCAGGTCGTCTGTGTTCTGGAGCGCGGTGCTCGCGCTGGCGGTATTGGGTGTGGCGGTCGCAGGGGTACGGGCTCGGGCAGTGACGCCCGCGAAGACGGAGGTCGAGCAGAGCCTACCGCCAACCTCCGCGCCCACCCTCCTGCAGATCGAGGACCTGCCACCTTTTGCTGAAGCACAGGAAGTAGGAATCAGCCGGCTATCGGATGTCCATACCGTCATCCCGACCCGCCCCAGACTCGGTTTGCTCAAGTACCTGGTTCAGGGGGGCGACACATTATTTGGCATTGCGGATAAATTTGATCTGAAGCCCGAGTCTATCCTGTGGGGCAACTGGTACGAATTGGATGGAGATCCTCATTTCATTGCACCCGGACAGGATCTCATCATCCTGCCGGTCGATGGCACGCTGCACCGGTGGAGTGCGGGCGAAGGGCTTAATGGCGTAGCGACCTTCTACGGGGTCACGGCGCAAGACATCCTCGATTGGCCAGGAAACGATCTCGACCCCCGCATGGATCCGGCCAATCCGGACATAGCAGAAGGCAGTGGCCTGATTGTGCCGGGAGGGAAACGTGAACCCCCCAGCTGGCAGCTGGTCCGCATCACGCGCTCCAATCCAGCGGTGGCTAACATTCTTGGGCCGGGGGCCTGTTCGGCGGTTTCAGACGGACCGATTGGAGACGGCGCATTTGGTTGGCCGACACCAAGCACGGCTGTCACGGGGAATCCTTACATCCCGGGGGTGCACGAGGCGATTGATATCGGTGGCGGCGCCGGCAATGCAATATACGCATCCGACGACGGGGTCGTGGTTTATGCGGGTTGGAACGACTGGGGCTACGGCTACACCGTTGTACTCGACCACGGTAACGGCTGGCAGTCGCTGTATGCCCACAATGGCCAGGTTAAGGTCGGCTGTGGTCAAGCGGTGTTCCAAGGCAACGTGATCGCCGGGATGGGCTGCACCGGCAGCTGCAGCGGCACCCACTTACATTTCGAGCTGCGCAGCGATGCCTTCGGCCGCGTCAACCCCCTCAATTTCTTGCCCTAGCTCCGGAAAGACACCACCCATCATCCGGGCGCCCGTCGATCCAAGCTGACACCCATGTCGATCTTGGGATTCACATTACGTGAAACCGCCCACTTCGCAAGGAGGTGGGCGGTTCAGCGCGCCTAGTAGGATTCGAACCTACGACCTTCGACTCCGCAAGCCGGTGCTCTATCCAGCTGAGCTATAGGCGCAAGACCCCCTGGGGGGTACTCTTCAAATCAATGGTAAATCGAGGCGGGGAGGGAGGGATTTGAACCCTCGATTGAGGTTTGTGCCCCAATAACCGCTTAGCAGGCGGTCCCGATCAGCCAGACTCCGGCACCTCCCCATGTCAGGCGGAGGGAGAGGGATTCGAACCCCCGGTAGGTTGCCCTACAGCGGTTTTCAAGACCGCCGCCTTCGTCCACTCGGCCATCCCTCCGGGATTCGGGCTCCCTTTCCAGAGCGCCCGGATTTTACCATGCGCGCCCTTTATCGCCCTCGGCCGCTATCGTACACTATCGCGGGGAACTAATCATGCGACTTCCCAGCATTGGTAAAGGCCCAATCGGCCGTTCTCTCCATCCGAACGATATTCTTGGGCCACCCGATAGCCGGCCTCATCGGCAAGTTTATGGAGCTCGTCCTCCGTAAAGTGGTGGACATAACGCACCCCGCGGCCACCTTCACGCCAATCCACCAAATAGTCTCCCTCGTCAACTTCATCTTTCCCCAAATCCACGGTCTCCCATGGCACAACCCGATCCCGGAGACGCGGGCTCGCCAGAAAATCCCACACCGAGACCGCCACGCAGCATTCGGCACTTAAAAGTGCTCTGATTGCGATTGCGGTCGATGTTCGCAACTCCGTGGTGGGTAGATGGTGAAGGACCGCGAAGGCAAATGCCCAGTCGAACTGACTCGATCTTCCCGCATTACCTGGCCCTGAGGCCGGGTCTTCCCTAAGCAGAGTTCGCGCGGTCTCGGGCCACTCATCGTCGCTCAGGTCGGCCAATCCGAACTGGTAGCGCGGCGGTTGCAACGGCTCGGAGATCGATTCCAAAAGCGGGCGGCTTGCGTCCAGTCCCACATACCGTCCGGAAAAACCGCGCTCCCTGAGCTCCTCGGCCAACGCACCATGTGCGCAGCCGATATCGAGCACGTTCGCGTCTAAGCGCACTGACTCGAGAACTCGAACGACACCTGGCTGCAGACGCCCACGGGTAACCCGGAAGGGTTGGGCAAAGCTCTGATAGAATCCGCGGTTAATGCTAAGCAGACGTTCGACGACTTCTCTTCGCACGAGCACCTCACGAGGCACAAGCGGATTATAGCGGTGGCCCAGGACTGGTACGAAGCCCGTAAGTACACACCCGCGAAGCTCAGCCTTGCGCGCGAGATTCTGGTGGAAGTACGCGCCGGTCAGAAGGTTTCAAAGGCCGTGCGCGCGCACCCTCTCCCAGAGGGGGGCTACGTTGGCAAGCACGTGCTGGTACACGCTTACCGGGAGCTGACCGAGGCCGGCACATGGGAGTTCGAAGCGCAGCTGCTGAGCCGCATTCGCATGAAACCCACACGGACGCTATCCGGTGTCACCACCGTCACCGTACTCACGAAGCCTTACCCGTGTCCCGGAAAATGCATCTTCTGTCCCACCGATGTGCGCATGCCCAAGTCGTATCTGCCGGACGAACCTGGAGCGATGCGCGCCCTCCATCATAAATTCGATCCATTCGACCAGACGGCAGCCAGATTGGCGGCGTTGGAAGCCATTGGGCACCCAACAGACAAAATCGAATTGCTGATATTGGGAGGGACCTGGAGTTCCTACCGTGACGATTACCAGGAATGGTTCATCCAGCGCTGCCTGGATGCCATGAATGGATTTGAGTCGTCCACCTTCATCGAGGCTCAAGAGGCGAACGAGGCGGCAGGACACAAGAACGTTGGAATGGTCATCGAGACTCGCCCAGATCACGTGTCTCTCGCCGAAATCGCTCGATTGCGGGCGCTGGGCGTCACAAAGGTTCAGCTCGGAGCCCAAAGCCTCGACGACCGTATCCTTGAACTGAACGCACGCGGCCATACGGTGGCCGAGACCCGAGAGGCCGTGCGCTTGCTCCGAGCAGCTGGATTTAAGATCGTGCTGCACTGGATGCCGAACTTGCTGGGCTCCACACCCAAATCGGACCGCCACGACTTCACTCGACTCTGGGACGATCGAGATCTGCGGCCGGATGAGATCAAGATCTACCCATGCCAGTTGCTTGAGAATGCCGAGCTTTATGAGTACTGGGAGCGGGGCGAATACCAGCCGTACTCGACCAACGAACTCATCGAGCTCATCGCCGACATCAAGCCTACGATCCCTGAATACTGTCGCGTTAACCGAGTGATCCGGGACATTCCTTCCACCAATGTGGTGGCCGGGAATAAGCGCACAAGCCTGCGGCAGGATATTCATGACGAGATGAGGCTGCGAGGAACACGCTGCCGCTGCATTCGTTGCCGCGAAGTTCGTGGCGAGAAGGTGCAATGGAGCGCACTGCAGCTCGATGACTTCTCCTACGAAGCCGGTGGGGCGGAGGAACACTTTCTCACATTCACTGCGAGCGGCGACCGGCTGGTGGGCTTATTACGACTTAGCTTGCCAGGCCCAGCCTCTCCGTGCATAGAGCTGCGCGATCTCGGGCAGGCGGCGATCGTGCGTGAGGTGCATGTTTACGGTCAGTCGCTTCAGGTCGGGGCGGATCAGTCCGGAGCCGCCCAGCACATCGGGCTAGGCACACGCCTCATGATGAAAGCCGAGGCTATTGCCCGTCGCAGCGGCTACCGCAGGTTGGCAGTGATCTCGGCACTGGGCACACGGGGCTACTATCGGAAGCTCGGCTATGAGCTGGGCGAGACCTACATGGTCAAGCGTCTTTGAACCAAGGACGACACTTTCACCTCGAGGGCCTGTAAATGGGATTGAGTAGTTTGCTGGTCGTAGGTTTCTTGCTGGGAGTGCGCCACGCGCTGGATCCCGATCACATCGCTTCGGTAGCAACGATTTCAAGCGGCAGCCGGACCCTAAGGGACGGCCTCAAACAGGGGGCGGCGTGGGGGGTAGGTCACACACTCACCTTACTGCTCTTCGGAGGATCCGCATTGCTGCTAGGGTTCGTGGTTCCAGAAGACCTGGCACTTGTTCTCGAACTCGCGGTGGGTGTGATGCTCATCTTGCTTGGAGCGGATGTGGTACGACGAATCATCAGGGAGCGAATTCACTTACACCGCCACGATCACGCGGATGGCGCTTCGCATTTTCATATCCACTCACACGCGCAGTCCAATCGACATGAACACGCCCACTCCCCGCTCATCCTGCTGAGGGCGCTGTTTGTGGGCCTGATGCACGGATTGGCGGGTTCTGCGGCGCTGGTTCTACTCAGCGTCGCCTCTGCCCCGTCCATTTCAAGCGGGATCATATACATCCTCGTATTCGGCGGCGGCTCCATTCTCGGGATGGGCTTGCTCTCCGTCACGATCGTCCTTCCCCTTCGACTCTCCTCAAATCGCTTTGAACGTGCTCAAAGGAATTTTCGTTTTTGGGTCGGTATTGTCACGATCGTGCTCGGTCTAAGCATCGTTCGCAATATTCTCGTCATCGGCCTCTGATTGAAATTCCGACTTAAACAAACCGGGGCAGCTGATGACTCAGCTGCCCCATCCGGTTGCAAGAACCGGAACCGCCTGTTGATTCGATTCTATCTTAAGGATCCGCGCGGGTCAATTTGACTCGCGCGGATTGGGTGGCGACTAGTCGCTGAGGATCCAGAAACTCGTCACCCGGATCTGATTTCGATCCGCCCAATCTTTCACGCTGGCCGCCAGAGAATCCGGGGCGACGACGTAGAAAGAACCTTCCCCCACTTTAGCCCGGCGTGCCAGGGTCTTGCACGATTTCTCGGAGACGCTAGAGGCAAGCCCGTCCCGATTGATCACATACCAAAAAGCCTCACGCCACTTCATCGTTTTCCATTCCAGCGCGGAGACATGCGGACGAACGCCGTGCATATCATCGGGGGGGCCCGCTGGCCAGTTGGTGGGGGTAGCGCGCACATCTAAAAAGTTTGCTGCCTGCGAGACGCGTTCTGCCACCTGGCCTACGAGGTGGTCGAGCTCCGTTTTCGTGGTGTGATTAATCTGCAACGCAGAGTTCAACGTCGCCATGGCTGGGGCCCTCCGGCAATCCCACGCAGATGCTACTCTTCGGAAGAATTAGGGGAAATAGGATATCCGTCCCCCACATATGTGGTGGAACATTTGTGCTGTGCGTGGACCCGAAACTGGCGTGCGATATAATGCCATCTTCGTTTCGAACGTAGTTAGCCAAACAGGTCTCGAGGACAGCATGGGGTTTCACTCAGGCAACTGGTATTCCTTCATCCGATACGACGAGGACCAGGATCAGCCGCAGGTTAACAAAGGATTATTGCGGCGCGTGGCGCGCTTCGCCAGACCCTACTGGCGCTGGGTCGCGCTCACGCTGGTAACGATTATCGGGATTTCTCTGCTGAGCTTAGTACGCCCGCTGCTGATCCGTAATCTGATCGATGTGGCCATTCCTCAAGGGGACGTTGCCCGCTTGAGCCGGCTTGCACTGGCGATGATTGCAGTTCCGATCATCAATGGCCTGCTCGGCGTGGCGCAGCGGTACGCTAGCGCTACCGTAGGCGAGGGGCTCATTTTCGATCTGAGAAGCAGCGTGTATGCGCACCTGCAACGCATGAGCTTGCGCTTCTACACTCACACTCAGACCGGTGAGATGATGTCGCGTTTGAACAACGATGTCGTCGGGGCTCAACGGGCGGTGACCGGAACGCTGGTTACGATCGTGAGCGATTCGATTTCACTGATCGCTACATTGGCGATCATGACCGCCCTCGATTGGCGCCTGACTTTGCTTAGCGTGGCCATTTTGCCGCTGTTCATCCTTCCTGCCCGGCGTGTTGGACGGGTTCTTCGAAAGATCGCGCGCGAGCAGATGAATCTGAACGCGCGCATGAACGCACTGATGAGCGAGACGCTCAACATCAGCGGGGCTCTGCTGGTCAAGATTTTTGGCCGATATGATACGGAGGTGGGCCGCTTCCGGGAGCGCGCGGCAGACGTGCGCGACATTGGAATTCGCCAGGCCTTCGTCGGTCGCTGGTTCTTTCTGTCGCTCAGCCTCGTTACCGCGATCGGCACCGCAATGGTTTTTTGGTTCGGAGGCTACCTCGTCATCGTCGACATTTTCACCCTGGGCACGCTGGTAGCCTTCACCGCCTATTTGGTCAATCTCTACGGCCCGCTCATGGCGCTGACCAACGCTCGAGTCGATTTCGCTACCTCCATGGTGAGCTTCGAACGAGTCTTCGAGGTACTCGACCTGCCAGTCGAGATCCAGGATCGGCCAAATGCGGTCAAGATCGATCGCGCGGAAGGAAACGTTCGATTTGAGGAGGTCTCCTTTAGCTATATGGAGGGGGGCGATGCCGGCTCGGGGCTCGAGGAGGTGCGGCGTTTCTCGTGGGGAGGTCGAGGAACTTATGTGCCGCCGACCCAAACCAAAGACGGTAAGCCGCTCGATGGTGAGGATAAAGGTGAGAATGGGAGGGAGAGCAGGCCCGAAGAGCGCCGCTGGGCCTTGAAAGATCTAAATTTCGAAATGAAGGCTGGCCAGGTTGCGGCTCTGGTGGGACCCAGCGGGGCGGGTAAGTCGACGATCACTTACCTCTTGCCTCGTCTCTACGATCCGACCGAAGGACGCGTCACGCTGGATGGTATCGATTTGCGCGATATCATGCTGGAGTCGCTTGCCGGTCAGGTGGGGATGGTCACGCAAGAGACGTTCCTCTTCCACGATACCGTGCGCAATAATCTGCTCTATGCAAAGGATGACGCCACTCCCGAGCAGATCGAAGAGGCATGCCGGGCGGCTAACATTCACGAGTTCATCGAGCAATTGCCGAATAGATATGAGACGCTTGTGGGTGAACGAGGGTATCGGTTATCCGGCGGGGAAAGACAGCGGGTGGCAATTGCCCGGGTGATCCTCAAAGATCCCAAGGTGCTGATTCTCGACGAAGCCACCAGTCACCTCGATTCCCGATCCGAGTCCCTGATCCAGCGTGCGATGGAACGAGTGATGAAGGGCAGGACCTCGCTGGTGATCGCGCACCGATTGAGCACCATCATCGGAGCGGACTGGATCCTGGTCGTGGATCAGGGGCGTCTGGTCGAACAGGGGCGGCATCACGAGCTACTGGCGCGGCGTGGCCTCTACCATACGCTCTACGAGACACAGTTCAAGGAAGGTTTCCTGAGCGAAAGCGAGGCAAAGGACCGACTGGAAACAGCCTCAGAGACCCACCGGGATTCCTAGTCCTCCATCATTGAATTCATCAATCGATCCCACCCGTGTGCTGGATTGTGTGGCTGCGCGCTTGCTCGCACGGTTGCGCTCCGCAAAAGCATGCAACCTTCCACGGATCGCTGCGTATATATGAGTAGAACGAGAACGGCTGCCAATGGCGGGTGACGACGAAAAAGCTCTGATAAATGCAGCCGTGAACGGCGATGATGATGCATTCACAAAGATCGTCGAGCGATATCAAAAGCCGGTCTACAACCTCTGCTATCGACTGCTGGGAAATCACGGAGATGCGGAAGACGCCTCCCAGGAAGCATTTATGAAAGCCTATAGAGGGCTCGGAAAGTACGATCTGCAGCGCCCGTTCATATCCTGGTTGCTTGCGATCGCGTACAACCTGTGCATTGATCAGCTCCGACGTCGGCGCGTTACCTGGGTCGGCCTCGAAGCGCTGTTTGACAGGTCCGACCCGCTATCACGGACTCCCGAAGTTGCCTTAGAGGCCAGAAACGAAGCCGAGGGCGTTCAAAAGATCCTCTCAACCTTGAGCGTGAAGGATCGAGCCGTGGTCGTTCTGCGTTATTGGTACGACTATTCTTATGACGAAATTGCGGAAACGCTGTCGTTGACGAACGGTGCGGTCAAGAGTCGACTGCACCGTGCACGCCGCGAACTGATGGGTACATGGAATGCCGAGCAGCTGGCGCTAGGAGAAAGTCAGAATGAAGTCTCGCCTGCTTGATCCATGGCCGCTCGACGAGCGCGATCTGAGTGCTGCCGAAAGGGAGCGTCTTGAGCGTTCGCTCGCGGAATCTCCAGAGCTGCGGAGGGAACTTAGCGCCTGGCAGGCGATTGAAGCTTCGCTCCGAGGATCGCCCGTTATCGGCCCGAGGCCGGGTTTTGCCCGCCGGTGGCGATTGAGTCTGGCTGAGAGACAAGAACGCCGGCGCCAGCGGCACGTCAAGTGGTTGCTCGGGGTGTTGCTGATGGGAGCGTTTGCCGCGATGTTGCTCATTGGATTGGAAGCCCTGGCCTCGCCGGCTCAGTTGGGCGTAGCCTGGCTCGAGGCGGTTATACGGGTCGGCCAGATCCTCGAGACAGGCGCGCGCTTCTTGACCATCTTGGGGGATGGCTGGCCGGCTCTCCTGGGTGCCTTGGCATTGAGCGCTGGCCTGGCGTGGTTGAGCGTGCTGTGGGCCGCTGCAATGGTTCGATATGGTTTTGGCCGAGTTCAGAATGGAGTGAGTGGATGAAGAAACTTGTATGGGTTCCAGTTGTAGTGCTTGTTGCAGCCCTGGCACTGCCGGGTCCAGCTTACGCGGGCCAAGGCGAACAGGGCCAGGTCATTTTTGGCGGAACATTCACACTGGAAAGCGGTGAGGTGCTGAATGGGGACCTGGTGATATTCGGCGGATCGGTTGAGCTCGAGGAGGGCTCGATCGTTGACGGTGATGTTCTCCTGTTTGGCGGCAATGCCGAGGTGCACGGCGAGATCGGTGGGGACCTTGCGCTGCTAGGCGGGAACGCGGATCTTGGTCCCTCCGCAGTTATCGGCGGTGATGTGGTTACCCTGGGCGGCAATGTGCATCGTGCCCAGGGCGCGGTTGTGGAGGGCGATTTCGTCTCGGCAGAGGGTTTCTATCTGCCATTCGACTTTGAGCTCCCCAATCTACCAGATATTGGAGACACGGTCCGCATACGACCCTTTGGGCGCAGCAGCTTTGGGCCCTTCTTCTCGCCGGTCACGGGCATTCTGTGGTTCATTCTTCGGAGCCTGCTGGTTGCCGCGCTGGCCATTCTAGTTGTGCTGTTCTGGCCGAAGCCGGCAGAGCGAGCGGGCCGCGCCGCGGTTTCGCAGCCGATCGTCGCGGGAGGGCTGGGCTGCCTGACGTTTATCGTGGTTCCGATCCTGAGTATCCTCATGGCGATTACGATCATCGGCCTGCCGGTGAGCTTCCTGACGGTGGTGGCGTTAGTGGTGGCAGTCGTGTTCGGTTGGATTGCCATCGGGGTAGAGGTCGGCCGGCGCATGGCCGAGGCGTTTGATTGGGAACTCCATCCAGCGGCCGCGGCAGGGATTGGAACGCTGGCAGTCAGCTTCGTCGTGGGTGGGATCGGGCTGATCCCGTGCATCGGCTGGCTGGCGCCGCTGCTGGTGGGCGCAGCCGGCCTGGGAGCGGTAATCCTGACCCGCTTCGGATCGAGAGAGTATCAACTAGCACCCGCGAGCGCAGAGCTACCGCCGCCTAAGAGCAAGAAGGCGCCGGCCAAGAAATCCTCTTCCAAGAAGTAGTCGACGGCAGAAACCTTATGGAGCGAACGGAGCTGGCCCATCGGGCTAGCTCCGTTTGTTTTGGGGATTCGTGATTCGCGTAACTCGATGGGACCAGCCAATTGGAACGATCTTGCTCTCATTTGCACGCCAATCCCTCGGAAGCCTTAAAATTCCGGCTCAAAACGCGCAATGGGTGGCATCCCACCCGACGCTCCGATATAATCGCCCGGGTCCAATTTCTCGGGGGGGCATGTCCTTCGTTCACCTGCACGTCCATTCCGAATATTCGCTACTTGACGGTCTGAGTCGTATCCCAGCTTTGGTGCAACGCGCCAAGGAATTGAACATGCCTGCCGTAGCGCTGACGGATCACGGCACCATGTTTGGTGCCGTGCATTTCTATAAGGCGGCTAAGCAAGAAGGCATCAAGCCCCTAATTGGGATGGAGGCTTACCTTGCACCTCGGGGCATGCAGGATCGCGACCATCAGCGGGACAGCCGTGCCGCCCATCTGCTGTTGCTGGCCGAAAACGCGGAGGGCTATCGGAACCTGTTAAAGATCGCCACCGCCGCGCAGCTCGAGGGCTTCTACTACCGCCCCCGCATCGATCGCGAGTTTCTCGCAGCTCATAACCATGGGCTCATCGCTACAACCGGGTGCTTGTCCGGCGAAGTCCCTCGAGCCTTAAGTCAGGGCCGTCAGGAGCACGCCGAGGAGCGACTGGACTGGTATTTTGACGTCTTCGGCAGGGACCGATTCTTCTTCGAGCTTCAGAACCACAATATCCCGGAGCTGGAGGTTGTCAATCAAGCGCTGATCGATCTAGCGCCGAAGTACAAGGCGCGCATTGGGGCGACCAACGACGTGCATTACGTGCGGCCGGAGGAGGCCGGCCTGCAGGACGTGCTGCTTTGCATACAGACCGGCTCGGTCCTGAACGACCCGGATCGCATGCGCATGACGGATGATTCCTACTATCTCCGCTCAACACAAGAAATGACCGAGTTGTTTGGTGAGGTAAAAGGAGCCATCGAGAACACGCTCTGGATCGCTGAGCGCGCGAATGTAGAGCTGGATTTTAAGCAATACCGCCTTCCGCCATTTGAGGTTCCAAAAGGTCAGACCGCTGAGACCTATCTCCGAGAGCTGTGTGATGAGGGACTCGAGCGTCGCTACGGAGCTTACGCCAAGGACCGGGAGCGGAGGGAGCGATTAGATTATGAGCTCGACGTGATCCATGAGATGGGATTTGATGCTTACTTCCTGATCGTGTGGGACCTCTGCCGGTTCGCGGCGGAGCAAGGCATCTGGTACAACGCACGCGGCTCGGCCGCCGGATCCATCGTGGCCTACTGCTTGGATATCACTCTTGTAGATCCCATCGAGCACGGCCTAATCTTTGAGAGATTCTTAAATCCTGGCCGCGTGTCCATGCCAGACATCGATATGGATTTCCAGGATGACCGGCGCTCGGAGCTTCTTGAATACACAGCCAAGAAGTATGGCAGGGACAAAGTGGCCCAGATCATCACCTTCGGCACGCTCGGCGCCAGAGCCGCAATCCGCGATGTTGGTCGGGTGATGGACATTCCTTTGCCGGAAGTGGACAGGATTGCGAAGGTCATTCCGAATATTCCTGGAAAGCCGATCACGATACCGGAGGCGCTCGAAACGGTTTCAGACCTCCAGGAGGCCTATCAGAGCAGTGAGTACATCCGCGAGCTGATCGAGACGGCCGCCAAGCTTGAAGGGGTTGCAAGGAATGCGGGCACGCACGCGGCGGGGGTGATCATCACTGACAAACCTATCACCGAATACATTCCCCTTCACAGGCCGACCAAGGGCAGCCTGGAAGATAGCCCCATACGCGCTGTTACCCAGTTCGAAATGGGGGTCCTGGAGTCGCTGGGTCTGCTGAAGATCGACTATCTTGGCCTCTCGACTCTGACCGTCATGGCACGCGCTTGTGATCTCATCCGACAGCGGCATGGTGTGGAGTTGGACATCCATTCCATCCCGCGGGACGATCCCAAGACGTACGATTTGCTAGGGAGCGGGGACGTCTTGGGAGTGTTCCAGGTCGAAGGAGCCGGAATGCGCCGCTACTTGATGGAGATGAAACCAAGAAACTTGGCGCATGTCACGGCTATGGTGGCGCTCTATCGCCCCGGCCCCATGGAATTCATTCCGGCCTACATTCGCCGCATGCACGGGGAGGAGGGTGTGACCTATCGCCATCCCTCCCTGGAACCGATCCTGAAGGAGACCTACGGGATCACGGTCTACCAGGAGCAAATCATGTACTCCGCCATGAGCCTGGCGGGCTATACGGCCTCCGAAGCGGACAACCTGCGAAAGGCGGTTGCGAAGAAAAAAGCCAAAGCGTTGCGGGAGCAGCGAGAGAAATTCGTTGAGGGGGCGGTAGCCAACGAGATTCCTCGGGAAACGGCCGACACGATTTTTGACGACTGGGAAGCGTTCGCTCGATACGGCTTTCCGAAGGGTCATGCCGCAGACTATGCCGTTATCTGCGTGCAGACCGCATATCTGAAGGCAAACTATCCAATTGAGTACATGACGGCCCTTCTGTCGGTCTACATGGGTGACACCGATCGAGTGGCACTGTATGTGGCCGAGTGCAGGCGTATGGGGCTGAGCGTACTTCCTCCGAACGTCAATGGAAGCGGGCTCGACTTCGAGATCGAGAACCAAGCACCGGATGAGGCGATCATTCGCTACGGCCTTGGAGCGATCAAGAACGTCGGACATAGCTCGGTGGAAGTGATGCTCCAAGCCCGGCCCGACGAGGGATTCGTCGACCTGGTGGACTTCGTCCGTCGAGTGGATTTGCGACAGGTTGGAAAACGAGCCATGGAGAGCTTGATTCGGGTCGGGGCGCTGGATGAATTAGGACCGCGGCTGGATCTGCTGGAATCCCTCGATCGCATTGTGAGCTATTCTGCCACGCACTTCAGGGCGGCGGAGGTCGGCCAGCTGTCGATTTTTGGCGAGTCGACCGGAGTTGCAGAGCAATTGGTATTAAAACCAGCCACCGTCGATGTCTCCTGGCGCCGCCAGCTAGGCTGGGAGAAGGAGTTGTTGGGATCCTACGTTTCGGATCATCCGGTGGCGGCGAAGATGGACGAGCTCTCCAGCGTCGTAACTCATTACAGCGGTGAGATCAGCGAGTCCATGGAAGGCGAGAAGGTAACCGTCGCCGGCGAGATCAGCGCCATCCGACCCTATCTCACCCGCGCGGGTAAAGAGATGGGCTTCCTATCCCTGGAAGATCTACAGGGCACGATCGAGCTGGTGGTATTTCAACGGCTCTGGGAGAAGATCTCCAGCGACATCGAACTCAATCAAATCGTAGTCGTGAATGGGCGCGTGGATTCAAACCGCGGCGAGACAAAGCTACTGGTGGACTCGGTAGATCATGACCTCGCTAAGATCTCGCGCTCTTCGGGCGACGCGGCAAATCATGATGAGGGGGAAACGGCGCATGCGGTCCATTCCGGCTCCGACAGTTCTCCGCGAGCGGTGCCTCAGAATTCGAATCAGCTGGGGGAGGTAGCGATGGTCGGCGCGGGTGGGGGGAACGGGGAGATTCCCGATGCAGAACAACTAACCCATGAGCCGGCCGCGGCTCCGAGCATCCCCAAAGAGCCCATGGATGACGCCTCCGGAACCCTGCAGGCTGCAGAGGCTCCGAGCGTATCCAAAGAGCCGGAGCTGGGGGATGACCCTCCCGTTGCGGGGGCATCCCTTCAGGATGCCGAGGCTCCTCCCGCGCCCGTGTTAGGCGCACAGATTGGTGAACAACAGTTCTCCCAAGAATCACTTCCCGACTATCTCGCCGTCTGGCAGGGACCTGAGCCTTCGCGAGTCACCATCCTTCTACGATCCTCGGGAGATCGCCAGCGGGATATCAGGCGCATGCGGCGCATCCATGCGCTGCTCGCATCCTATCCAGGCAGCGACCGCTTCGCATTTACTGTTTATGAGGATGCCGGCCGATACGATCTGGCATTCCCGAATTCTTCCACCCGCTACACTCCCGAGCTCCACACGAAGCTTCTGAGGTTGGTTGGAGACAACTGCGTGCTTGTGGCGCCGCTACACCTTCACTAAGAGAATCGTTACGAACTTGCGCGCAAGGTTAGATCACTGAATGAACTTTTAGCAATCCTAGTTAATTCCAGCCCGCCACCTAGGCGGGCTTTTCGTTCGCGCCAACTCCCGCAGTGGGAATAGTTTCAAAATCAATCCCATGCAATAGGAATAATCCCATGCAACACCATCCACTCATCATCCGGTCTGCCAACACCCCGCAATCAGACGTGGAAATCGACTTCCCCAGGTACTCGAGGCGCTTGGTGAGGTGATGAGGCCTGCGCCCACTCTTCTCGATCTCAATACGATTGCGCGGTCGTGGGAAAGAACTGAGGCAAGCACCTAACTCTGGACGATTACAGAGATATAAGGCCGAGCTCAGAGCAGCAGAACGAGCTGGCTACCCTGTATGGGGCCCCAGCGGGGGTGTGCCTTGCGCCGCTCCACCAATTCCTCCACGATCGCCGCATCTGTCTGCCAAGGGCAGCTGTGTGGCCGGCGCGAGTGTTCGTGAAACCCAGCCTGGCCGGGCTCTTCGAACCGGTTGATCCACTTACCCTGGTGCCCAGGATGGGTATGGCCGGTCTTGCGGGATATGCTGAAGCGTTCGGCGAGTTCCGTGATGGAATAGTAATTCAGTTGATAGTCTTCGAGGAATCTCTGTCTTTGTTCGCTCACGGTAACACCTTTTCAGGGCACGGGCACCTCCTGTACAGCGGAAAGTGTTACCCATGTCATTAGACAATGTGTTACCTATGTCCTTAGAATATTCTGTTACCTATGTCCCGGTACGGTTCAACAGCGGCTCCGACATGCTGATCGACAAGCAACGGATGTCCATCAGAATCCACCGCGACAAATCCCAGTGGCCATAGTTGACGTTCATAGAGCTTGGCTGACTCCCACTACATGGCATGAAATCGAGCGAATTTTTCGAAAGAGGAGGTTGAGAACAAGCTACCGGGCTTCATTCAGTCGTTAGTCCTGTTTTTAGAACCAACTCATCCCACAACCTCTTTCCCCATTCCTCGTTATTCATTGCCTTGTCAGGCTTTTCAACGCGCTTATCCAGTTTAAACAAGGCGCCATTGATTGCACTACGATCTTTATGCGAGAGCATCAGATTGGCAACGGGCTCACCCGCGAACGCAGGTGGCTTTGCAATGAAAACTGCCATTATCCGGTAGAAATAACCCGTGAGTCCGGTGGATAGCCACCTCTTGGTCAACTCTGGATCTGACTTATCGAAGATGAATCCGGGATTGAATGCTACAGAAGAGATTTTTCCTGCATATCGTCGAGCCAACTCCGCAGCGATCACCCGGTGCATTGTCTTAGTCCTTTCATATGCAGTCATTGGCTTGTGATTGCTGATGCTTTCAACATCATCCCAGTCGATTTCTTTGTAGTATGGTGCAATCACATGAAGGACCAATCCGTCTGATTGCTGCATCCTCTCTAGCAACAGCTGGGTAAACAGAAACGGCCCCATCACGTTCGTGGCAAACATCAACTCATGACCGCTGGGCAGGATGTTCGGACCCGTTGTTGGGGTTTGAGCAACGGCAGATAGAACCAGTCCATGTATCCTCGGAAACCGGTTCAACGCCTCCGCAGCCGCGAGCCTTACAGACTCCATATCAGAGAAGTCGATTACCAGCGAGGCAATGTCCGTATCCTGATAATCGATCTGCGCTTCAGATAAAGCCACACGAATAGAATCCGCCCTGGCTTCTAATTTCTCGAGCTTACGCCCGAGCAACACAACTCCAGCGCCACGTTTTGCCAGCGCGACCGCAGCACCTCCCCCAATAGATCCAGTCGCTCCAGTTACCAGTATTGTCTGCTTGTCCGTCATTTTACTAACCTCCATTGGAATAATAGGATCTATTCGATGGGTTGCCACAGTAACTACATTTTTAGACTTATAACGCCAAGCTGGGCTATGAAGTACAGCGGTGGGGTGCAGCGCTTAGTTAGGTTTTGCCATTATGTTCCACAGTTATGACTACATTTCCCATTGCGTGCCCTTTTGCAACATAGCTGTGAGCCTCGGCAGTCTGTTCCAAGCGATCCCGACAATAACATTCATAAATTCCAAGCTCGGTGGGAATTGGCAGGCCAAGATGCCCTAGCTCATTTTGTACAAGGTCCAGCTTACTCATAGCGAAGCGCCTCCGCTGGATAGATGCGGGAGGCCTGTATAGCGGGTAGGATGGTAGCGAGCAGCGAGAAGAGGTACGCGCCTAGGACGATGATTCCGATCTGGGTCCACGGCACGGCCAGGGTGCGCCCGGCTGTGAGGACGTTAAAGAACTGGCCGATCATAGCCTGGCCCAGCAGAATGCCCGTGGCTGTACCGAGGCCAATACCCACCAGGGCGATGAAGCTGGATTCCAACACAAAGGAGAGCGCGACCATACCAGGCTGGTAGCCGATGGCTCGCAGCATGCCCACCTGCTGACGTCGCTCTACCACCATGCGGGAGCTGATCACACCTAGCGCGGCGATGCCCACCAGCAGCCCCAAGGCCATGAAGCCCTGGAACAGTTGCAGGATACCCCGGGTCAACGTCTGGCTCTGGGCGAAGCTGTCTGCGATCACCGAAGCATCCAGTGCGGAGCTAAGGAAGGCTCGCTCGACTTCTCGGGCTACTCCCCGCACGTCCGCGCCATCGGCCACCTTGATATAGAAGTTATCCGGCTTCACATCCCTGCCGGTGAGGGCAGCGAGCGCCCGACTGTTGAGGTGAACCGAGTTGAAGCTGACCGTGGAAATGTCCGACAGCACGCCAATCACCTGCACCCGGTGGAATCGAATCTGGCTGCTCACCTCGTCCCGCAGCTCGAGCCACACCTCCGGCAGATCATCCTCCCGAGTGAAGCCAGTCAAGTGGAAACTGATCCCATCCAGTGCGGCCTGTGGTTCGTCCTGGGGGCTGCCCTGCTCAGCAAGCTCGCCTAAAGTGACCGCAATATCGTTGTCAGCGCCACCTCCGAAGGCGTAGCTACCGTCGGGATTGGCCACCAATAATGGTGTAACGATGGCCACGTCATCCCGCTCCATCAGTGCCTGCCAGACTGCGGCGTCATTCTCGAACTCCTGCGATCGCTGCTGGAAAGTGTAGATCTCCCGGGCCTGAGCCATAAAATCCTCGTCCATGCCCGTCACCTCCAGGAAATACCAGCTTCCGGTCGGGCCTGAGTCCACCTGGCGTATGTCCACTATGGGGGTGAGAATGCCCCCAACCGCCGTGACAACTTCCTGAGAGAAATCCTCCATGCGGTCCAATTCTCCTCCCAAATCCGTCACCCGGTCAAAGAAGCTGAGCAGCCCAAAGGACGTTTTGATATCAAAACCAGCGCTGCTCCTGGCATCCGGCGTGATTGCGCTTTCCGTGGCCTGGATGACGACAGACATAAGCACCACGGTGCTGATGATCATGGCGAACATGACCATAGCCATACCCGTGCGGAAGCGGCTGCTAAGAGGATAGGCGATGGCCGTCTTGAGGACTGGGGCCAGCTTGCCTATTCCACCCAGAATCCGGCTCACAGCCTGTAACAGGATGTCCGCGCTGAACATGATGATCAGGATACCGCCCAGAATCAGGGCCGGCGCCTTCACCACAAAGGAGATCAGGGTCAACTGCGCATCCTGTTCAAGGATGCCGAAGCCCGTGCCGGGCAGCAGGGTCTCCCAGGGCAGCCCCCAAAGGAGCAACAATCCCAGGCCAATTACTGAGTAGACCAGCCGTCGACGCTGCTCCGTGCGCAGGGATGTGGTCGTGAGCGCCCAGCCCAAGCTCAGCATCCCACCTACCATCACCAGGGTGAGGCTGATCAGCAGCAGAGTGCCGTTCTTTCCGCCCGCCGTGCCGAAGTAAATCCCCAAGCCCAAAGCCGCAGTCAACGGGCCAGTGATTAGCCGTCTGATCAGCGTGCCTATGCCCCGGCCTCCCCCTTCCGGTTCCGGAATATCACGGATGGCTGAGACGATGTTCAAGCGGCTTACCTGCCAGGACGAGAGCGTGACCACGACAAAGGTTAAGAGCACTCCCAGGGCGTAGGCGATCACCACTGACGTGGGAGCCACGTGAAATCGGAAGGTGAAAAGGCTGCTGGTCAGTTCGCTACTGATTTGCCGAGCCGCGGTGTTGAAGATACCGCCAAGGAAGCCGATCATCGCGTAGGAGATGAACAACCCCAGGAGGATGCCCAGGGCTGCGGCCACCAGATCGTAGATCATGCCCTCGGTGACGAACATCTGCACCAGGTGGCCCCGGCGCATGCCAACTGCTCGGGCCATGCCCATCTCGCTGCGTCGCTCCGCGGCCAACATGACGAAGATCAGGAAGATCAATAGCACCCCAGCGAGGATGGAGAAAACGCCGAAGATGGTGAAGACCATAGTGAAGACCGTGCCCCCGATCCCCGCCACCTCCACTACCGTGTTTTTACTCAGCACATCCAGCACTTCCAAATCGCTGATTCTCCCCAGGATCTCATCCAGCTGTTCCCCGGTCTCAAAAGAGAGGGGCAATCCCTGTAGCCAGCTTTGCATGTCTGGCTGAGCCAGGAGCACCCGCAGGTCCTGAGAAATACCAGTGCCCTCCAGTTCCCTGACCAGAACAGGCGTACGATCGGTCAGATCTACCGAGCTACCCCCAGCTGAGAAGGAGGCCAAGAAGTTAACAAAGTCCTCTGAGTCCGAAGTGGACTCGTCGACGGACGGGGCGGTGTCGGTCGCGCCCGTCTGGATGGCAGCCAGCGCGTCCGATTCCCGCAGTAGGGCCACCAGCTCCGTCAGGGCGACCTCGTTCAGGGACAGTGCTCTCAGTTGCCGCGCCGCATCTGCGGTGTTCTCCATGCCCGTGTACTCGTCCCCGGTATTGGAGACCAACACATTGTTCACCCGCCCCTGCATGAAGAGTAATTTCTGGGCTTCGTCCAGCCTTAGCATGACCACCGGCGCCAACGCACCCAAGGGCCCGGACTGCTCCACAATCGCTCGCACCCGGAACGGCACAGGGATGGGTCCGATAAAGATGTCAAGCACATCTCCTGGCTGTGCGTTGAGTTTCTCCGCTCCCAATCTGTTCAGGTAGACATCCCCCTGGCGCAGTTCCAATCCCACCGCCTCCAGCACCCGGTCGATCTCAATGCCCAAGGTGTTGAGGTTAATTGCGCTGAGGACGACAGCCGGATCAATGCCCAGGGCTTCTCCCACAGCGGCCAGATCAAAGTTGTCCGTCAACTCGGCGCTGTCCAGGGTGTCCAGATCCACCGTGCCCAAGCCAAGTGCCGAGAGATCCAATGTCTCAGTCGACTCGGCCTGTGGCTCGATGGGCTGGGCATCCTGGCCCAGAAGATCCTGTCCCTGGGTGATCAGCGCTCCAGCCGCGGCCACACCCGCGGCCACGCTTTCCACGTCGATACCGGCGCTTTCTGCCAAGCCGAAGAGATTGCTGGCTTGCACAAAGATGTTCCCCACCCCCGTGCGCAGGTCGTCCATCCGCACTGGCTCCCCGGTCACTGCCGTAAGGCCGAACTGCTCGTCGTATTCGTTGTTCACCGCCACAATAAAACCCAGGGGGATTCCCTGACCACTGGTCCGGTCCCGGATGATGGTGGGGAAGGCGATGGAAGGAGCCAGCCCGTCGACCACAGCAGCGGTGGCTGGGTCTGCCCGAGCTTCGTCCCGAAATTGTGCGTAGCGTTCTTCGCTGATACCCGGCAGCCCCTCCTGGAGCAACCCAAGGATGCTGAGCAGGTCCCCCTCGAGTAGGCCGCCCAACTCTGAATCAGCCAGGGCAGCCGTCGGGTCGCCGCCTTCTATCGTATCCGTAGCGAATCTGGCCAATGTCGACAGTAAGGGCGGTGAGAGCACCTGGTCGATTTCCCCATACGCCTCCACCACATGGCGGCGTACGGAGAATGTCAGCGTGTCGCCGATGCTCAGGGCGCTGATGATGATCACCGTACTCAGGGTCAGACCCAGGACGATCATTGCGGTCTGTCCCGGTCGTCGGGTGATGTTTCGCATGCCCATCTTTGAGATGATGCGCCGACGCAGCCCCATCAGCACCACATAGAGCAGCGCCAGCCCCACCAGCACCAGTAGAACAGTCATCCATTGTTGTGCAGTACCCAGGCCAATTTGCGAAGTCATGATCGTTTCCTATTCCTGGGCTGCCGCTTGGGGCTGGGGCGCGCCTAGATCGCTACCGTTTCCGCGGTCAATAATCTGCCCGTCCCGCATGCGCACGATTCGGTCGCACTGCTCGCCGATGTCCCGGTCGTGGGTGACGATTACCAAGGTCTGGCCCTGCTCCTGGTTCAGCTTGCGCATGAGGGCGAGGATGTCATCGGCCGACTGGCTGTCCAGGTTGCCGGTCGGCTCGTCGGCCCAGACGATGGCGGGCTGGTTGGCTAGGGCACGCGCGATGGCCACCCGCTGACGCTCGCCGCCGGAAAGCTCCGCTGGGCGATGGTTGGCCCGGTCACTCAACCCTACCGCGGCCAACCCATCCAAAGCCCGTAGTCGGGCCTCCCGGGGCTTAACATCGGATAGCAGGAGCGGTAATTCCACATTCTCCGCCGCGTTGATCACCGGTAGCAGGTTGAAGGTCTGGAAAACGAATCCCATGCGCCGGGCTCGGTAGTCCGTGCGCACCCGGTCGCTCATCTGGGCCAGCGAGGTGCCCTCGATATGGACCTCGCCCTCGTCGAAGCTGTCCAGTCCGGAGAGGCAGTTGAGCAGAGTTGTCTTACCACAGCCCGACGGCCCCATCACCGCCACCATCTCACCAGGGGCGATGGTCAAATCCACCGCGCGCAGGGCGTGCACCTCGATTTGACCCTTGCGAAAGGTCTTGTGGATGTTCTGAGCCTGGATAATGGGATGTGTCATGGTTTAGATCCTTTTTTATGGGGGAGGTGCTTGTGTGAGAGGCCATGTGCTGCACCCCCCACCCGAATTTAAGCTACTTGTTGTGGTTTTTACTGAGCCCGATGCTGCGCGGGACTCTGGTGTCCAAACCTCTGATGCGGACGCCCCTCATTGTTTCTTGGTTCAGCGGGAATTGGAAGACGGCTCTGCTGAAACAAGGTACTACAAATCTTTCGCCATGGGCGGGGATTGCTGAACCACTTGCGCTCTGGCCTTTTCCCGCCACCATAGACGCCTTCGTTCTCAAGCTGCTCTCAGATCCTGCCGAGGAGCACAGTGGCAGGCGCAGCGCTTTGTTAGGTTTTGCCATCCTGCTCCACAGTTATGACTACATTTCCCATTGCGTGCCCTTTTTCGACATACCTGTGAGCCTCGGCAGTCTGTTCCAATGGATAACGTCTACCGATGACCGATTTAAACTTTCCTGCCTCAATGAGCTCTCTGAAGAAAATGAGAT
>JAPUGV010000223.1 GCA_027298025.1 Chloroflexota bacterium
CCACGCACGTTGAGGTAAGTATCCTGCTGTCCGGCGAAAGAGGCTCCAGGGAGATCCTCGGCGGTTGCGGAGGAGCGGACGGCCACCGGTAGGTCCGGCCGCTCCATTTCGTCGCACAGCTCCAGATAGGCCGCGGTTATCCCTTTTTCGATCTCGGTAGGGACTGAAGATTCGGTGACGAGTTGCTGGATGGCCTCGCTCTTTAGCTTCACGTCTTCCAGATCGTCCGGCTGCATGTCGGCGAGTATTTCACGAATAGGCTGCTGCAGGCCGGCTTCCACGAGGAAATCCCGGTATGCTTGGGCAGTAACGCAGAATCCGTTCGGCACCGGCAATCCGACACCCACCAGTTCGCCCAGGTTCGCGCCCTTGCCCCCCACCTCCGCGATATCGTCCTTGCCCACTTCACTAAAACGCAAAATGTAGGTCATCACCCACCTCCGATCTACTACTCCCGACAGGCCTTAGGCTCTTGTTGTTCTCGCTTCAGCCAGGCCCAGGCGCAGGAAGAGCCAGGGCGCCCCAAGGCTGATCCACGCTCCGGCGAGGCCATAGCGTACAAACCGTAAAACGGCATAGAGCGAATCTCCCTCACTGGGGAATACCAGGCGCAAGCCAAAGACGATCCCGGCGACCACAGCCACTCCTAGAATGAAGCGGATTGCCCGCTTCCAAATCGGACCACCCGCATCAAAATCCAGGTACCGGATTGCCAGCGCCACGCCGACGGCAATACCCGCGAACGCGCCAGTGACCTGGACCATCACATCGTTTGGCTGTATGGCGAGGAGCGCCAGTGGTACGACCAGGGCTACGAGGACCTGAAACGGCAGCGACAGCCCGCCAAGCCATGTCTCTATTCGCTTTCCTAGGACGAGGTAAGTCCCCAAGATCACGATCCCGATGGCCCATCCCGCAAATACATCGGTCGGGAAATGAACCCCCAGGTAGATCCGCGAGGCTCCGATGAGCAGCATCAAGAGAATCGCCGCAACCCACGCCCTCCCGGCCCAGCGTGCAATGAGACCCCAGAACACGATCGCGTTCTGAGAATGTCCGCTTGGGAGGCCGTAACCCTCGGCCTGGTTTATGCAAATCTCGGGCCTGGGCTCGCAGGGCCGGGGCTGCATGAGCGTGTTCTTGAGCGCTACGTTGATGTAGCTCGAGAGTATCAGCAGAATGCCGAGCCGAGCGCCAAGCCTGTAGTTCACGCACCAGATGATGATTGGGGCGAGCAGAAAGTAGAATTCGGCGTTGCCGAGGAACGTAACGCCTTGAAAGAATGCGTCCAGCGCGGGCGATCGAATGGTTTGGATCGCGACGATAACTTCTATGCCCCACTCGAGAATTGGATCCATCCTCTATTCGCTTCGGTGCTCGGGGTTGCATTCTACGAGAACATCATGCATCGGTTTACCTTGCTACAAGTTAGGCTCATCCACGGTTGAGAATATTTGGCTGAGTGAGTGAATGAGAGAGCCTGGGAACGCTTTGGATCCGATCGATCTCATCATTAAGAACCACCGGCGAGAGTAAAGGTTGCGCATCCCGTTCCCTGGCTCAGTCATCCATCCCTCACCCGCAGATATATGATCTCGTAGGTCCGATCGTTACGGTCTCCCATTCGGTATCTACCGCAACTGCGTGGCCGGAGATTCCATGGATTAGGAGCACGCCTGTTGGCCCCCCGGCAAGTAGGTGGCTAAAGGATCTAGGTTTTCGGGTTTGGAAATCTTCCGCTCCGATCTGAGAATTCCATCGCTACTCGCGCCACGAATCTGGGTTCTTAGGGATAGACCACTCGACCACGAGAATAGTGAGGTTGTGTCAATCCATCGTCTGCGATAGCGTTATGCTTCTATTGTCTATTCGCATAATAACCGAACTCGACTTGACCCTAGACCCCAACCATCCCCATTCACCACCGCCCCTCTCACTGGATCAGGGATGTTAGAAGTCAGGCTCCTCGGCCAGTTCAGTCTCCGGCGCGAAGGTAAGCGGCTGGAAATCCCCTCGCGCCCCGCACAGTCCCTCTTTGCGTACTTGGTCCTCAATCCGGGCCTCCGGCACCGGCGCGAGCGGCTGGCTGGCATATTCTGGCCCGATTCCATGGAATCCAACGCCAGAAACAACCTGCGTCAAGCCTTGTGGCGAATCCGTAGCTCCATCGAAGACGAAAAGCACCAATACATCACTTCCGATCGGTTTCATGTGGGCTTCGACCCTGAAGCGGAAACCTGGTTGGATGTCGACGTGTTGCTGGAGGAGCTGGAGGAGAACGCGCCGGTCGATGAATGGGTCGCAGTCTACAAGGGCGAATTACTGCCTGGCTTCTATGATGAATGGGTAGTCCCTGAACGCGAGCGGCTGCGGATCGCCTTTGAACAGCGGGGCGAGAAGTTGCTGGCTCATCTGGAGCGACGAAAGCTCTGGAGCGAGCTGCTGGATTGGGGCGAGAACCTGAACGCGCGGGCAGGAGCCCTCGAGCCGGCCTTTCGCGCCATCATGCGCGCCCATTTCGAATTGGGGGATAGCGCAAGATCGGTTGCCACCTATCAGCGCTGCATTGAGGCCTTGGCAGAGTACGGGGTGGAGCCTTCGGTGGAAACCAAGCAGCTTCTCGAGCGAATCTCGCGCGGGGAGCGGGAGCTGCCCAGCGCGGCTCCGGCGCCCGCCGGCGAT
This sequence comes from Chloroflexota bacterium, assembly GCA_027298025.1. Taxonomy (GTDB): domain Bacteria; phylum Chloroflexota; class Anaerolineae; order Anaerolineales; family E44-bin32; genus JADFRG01. Next base: position 2,683 of record JAPUGV010000223.1, read on the forward strand.
CTTCCCGCCTTTCTCAAAGAGCCTTTGGAGGAGGAGCGCGCTCCCTTCTTCGCTCGCGGCCAAGAGCTGACAAAACTCGGTGAGCTTTTGGAGGCCGCGCTCGAGGGCTCGGGACAGGTTGCGTTCATTGCGGGTGAGGCAGGGAGCGGCAAGACCGCCCTCATGCGCGAACTCACGAACCGCGCGCACGCAGACCACAAAGCCCTACTGGTGGCCAGGGGCGAATGCAATGCGGTGACCGGGCCGGGAGATCCCTACCTGCCGTTCCGCGATGTTTTCGGTTGTGTCCTGAGTGATCTCGAGTCGCGCTGGTCGAGAGGCCTCCTTACGACCGCCGAAGCGCGGAAATCTTGGGAAGCCCTCCCCATCTCTGCGCGCGTGCTGCTTGAACATGGACCAAATCTCGTCGGAAGTCTGGTTTCCCTCTCCTGGCTGGCTTCGGTTGCACGCCTGCACGACTCGATGGATGACAGTTTGAAGCGGGAGATCGAGCGACACGCAGAATCAGAAGCTTTTGGCGAATCGAGCGCGGAACAGCTTCAATCGGGGCTGTTCGATGAGTGCGCGGAGGTCTTTGCCGGGATCGCAGCCAGACGGCCATTGGCTATCGTCCTCGACGATCTTCAATGGGCCGACCTGGGATCCTTGGATCTGCTGTTTCACCTATGCCGAAGGATCAAGGCCCTTCCCATACTTGTGCTTTGCGCCTATCGCCCCGACGAGGTTGCTCTGGGCCGGGACGGGGCTCCGCATCCACTTGCCAAGGTCATGGGAGAGCTCAAGAGCGATTTTGGAGATATTGAGATCGATCTTTCGATAGGACCCGAGAACGCAGACCGCACCTTTATCGACGCACTGATTGATAGCGAGCCTAACGAACTGGATGAGGCCTTTCGTAGCGCCCTATTTGAGCAGACCGGCGGGCATCCGCTCTTTACGATCGAACTGTTGCGCGAGCTGGAGGGAAGAGGGAATCTAGTTCGGGATTCGAAGGGGCGCTGGGCACAGGCCGCCACGCTGGACTGGGGAAAGCTGCCGGCCAAAGTAGAAGGCGTCATCGAGGAGAGAGTGGGTCGCTTAGAGCCGCGGCTTCTGGATGTACTGAATGTCGCCAGTGTGGAGGGCGAAACTTTCACCGCTGAAGTCGTGGCGCCGGTAGTTGGCATTGATGAACGCGTCCTAATTCGTGCCTTGAGTCAGGAGTTGGACAAGCGTCACCGACTCACGGTAGCGAAGGGAACGGGTCGCCTCAACGGGCGTCGCCTCTCTCTCTACAGTTTTAGGCACCGTTTGTTTCAACGGCACATCTACAACCGGCTCGACGAGGCCGAGAAAACCTACCTGCATGAGGCGATCGGTAAGGCGCTGGAACGGCTGTATGGCGATCAGTCGGGTGAAGTGGCGGTTCAATTGGCTCGACACTTTGCGGAATCTGGAGATTCGGTAAGGGCCATCCGGTACCTTCAGCAGGCGGGAGAGCGGGCGAGGCGCATATCGGCCAATGCAGAAGCGGTGTCTCATCTCAGGCGAGGGCTTCTTCTGCTCGGTGACCTGCCGAAGGGTCACATCCGTGATGAATACGAATTGGCCCTGATGATTTCGTTGGGCGCTGCGCTGACCGCCACCAAGGGCTACGCAGCTCCAGAAGTTGAGGCGGCCTTCGATCGCGCCCGGAAGCTATGCGAGCGGATCGGGGATGCTCCGCAGCTTTTCCCGGCATTATGGGGACTTTGGAGCTTCCATATCGTACGCGCCTCGCATTCGGTGTCGCTCGAACTGGGTCAGCAGCTGCGGCAAATTGCGGGGCGGGAGCCCGGCCTCCTGCTTGAGGCACACAGGGCGCTCGGTTCAACGCTGCTCTACATGGGGGAGATCCGCCAAGCTCGCCGGCACTTACAAAAGGCCGTCGAGCTCTATGATCCCCGCTATCACTCAGGTCACACTTACCACTATGGTCAGAATCCGCTGGTCGCCTGTATGAGCAGCCTGGCATTGGCCTTCTGGGCTCTCGGCCATCCGGAGCCCTCGCTGGAGGGTAAGCGACAGGCGCTCTCCTACGCAGAGGCCATCGATCATCCTCACAGTCTGGCTTATGCCTTGGTCTTATCCTCAGTTCTTCATTATTCCCGGCGGGAGTGGTCCGAAACGCTGTCGTTTGCCGAGAAAGCCATTGAGCTCTCGGAGCGGCATGGTTTTCCACTCTGGTTGGCCGTGGGAAGGATCACCCGTGGAGCTGCCCTCTCCAAGCTCGGAGACGAATCGGGTCGGGTTATTCTGACAGAGGGTCTGGACGATTGGCAAGCCAATGGAGGGGGGTTGGGGCTCCCCACCTATATGGGGATGCTGGCCGAGGCTCAGTTCGATCGGGGGAAAGGCGCGGCGGCCTTGGAGACCGTAGATCGGGCTCTACACCTGGCGGACGACACGCATGAATTGATAAGCAAGCCCGAGTTGCTGCGGCTGAATGGTGAGTTCCTTAGATCAGACTCACCGAAGGGCGCGGACCAGTACTTCAAGCGTTCATTGCGGTCGGCCCGTGCACAGCGATCGAATTCCATGGAGCTTCGGACGCTTACCAGCCTCTGCCAGCACCGAATCGAGCAGGGCCGACGCCACACGTACCGAGATGCGCTGCGAAAAGTTTACAATCGTTTCGATCCGGGCGTGAGCACGCCCGATCTGGAGCAGGCTCGAGATCTGCTGCAGGTGTAGGCTTACGCGATCGTCGCTCCCTCCAGCCTCAGCAGGGACGCTTTAGTTTCGATCCCACCCGCGCCCGAATATCCGGTGAGAGATCCGTCCGCGGCCACCACTCGATGGCAGGGGACGACGATCGGAATCGGGTTTCGAGCTAGAGCCTGACCTACCGCCCGCGAGGATTTTGGCTTTCCGATGCGGGCTGCGATCTCTCCGTAGGTGGCGACAAAACCGGGTGGCACCGCCACAGCCGCCTCCAGAACCTTCCGCTGGAATTGCGTTGAATCCCGCAGATCGATATCGAGGTTGAACGACCGCCGGTTACCGGAAAGGTACTGCAGGATCTGGCTCATCGTTTCGCGGACCCGCTCCATGGAGCGGACGGCCGAGACGCCGTGCCTCTCTTCAAGCTCCCGCACAAATCCCGCTTCGTCCTTACCGAATTCGATCGCAACCACTCCCTGATCGCTGACCCCCACTAGCAGGGGTCCGACTGCGCTGTCCCGCAACGCGTCATACCAGATAGCTTCTTGCCACTGCTGCACGCTGTGGTGCAGCCTTTCCAACACCTCGGCTCCCACTGGTGGTGTGCCGTAGATCGCGTCTAGCGACTCTTCAATCCTGTCCATCGTCAGCCAACCTCGCTGCTTTCTTCTGCTAAATTAGGAACCGTTAGGGATTCTACATTTTCGAACTGCGTCTTCAGCTTTTTTAATCCCTGGGAGACGTTCGCCCGGGCACCTTCGATGCTGGTGTCCAGGATGGTACCGATCTCCTCATAGCTGAGATCTTGATACTTGCGCAGGATCAGGGACTCGCGCTGCTTGTACGGTAACGCCTCGATCGCATTCATCACCGCCTCCAGCTGGAACTTGTTCTCTACCTGCTGCTCAATTGGAAGACTGGAGTCTGAAGGCTCCTCGGAGAGCAGAATCCCCGTGCGCAACCTGCCTCTGAGGCGGGTGCGGGCCGTGTTGCCCGCGATGCGGTACAGCCAAGCTCGATAGTTGGCCGGCCCATCCAACCGATCGTAGGCCAGATAGGCTTTGAGGAACCCATCTTGAAGGCAGTCTTCGGCATCCTGCTCATTCTGGAGCATCCGCCACAGGTACGCATAGATCTCACCCGCGTGTGCATCTACGAGAACATCAAATTCTGGCTTCTTGTTTGAGGTGCCCACGGTCATTTCTGTAATCTAAGACTCTGTAGAGGCAAAAATGTGAAATTTGAATGGGTACGAGCCTGTTTCATCAGTATCCCCGCCGAGGGTCATAACGATTTAGCAAGGTTTCGTTCGCAATGTAGCGGCGCAGGTTCTCCGCGAAGAGATCGGCAGCTCGGGCAAGGTACTGACCGGAGGTGCCAGCCACATGCGGCGAGAGGATGACATTTGGCAGCTCCCACAGCGGGCTGCTTTCCGGAAGGGGCTCCACCGGGTAGACATCCAGTGCCGCGCCCGCGATTCCTCCTTCTTTCAGAGCCTCCACCAGGGCTCCTTGATCGACTACTCCGCCCCTCGAAACGTCGATCAGATAAGCGGTACTTTTCATGCTCTGAAATACCTTGGCGTTCACCAGCCCACGTGTCTCAGGCGTCAGCGGCACGGTGACGATCAGGAAATCGCATTCTGAGGCCATCGAGGGCAAAGCTTGAGGGGGATAGAGGCGCTCCGGAATATCCGCTTGCGCATCCCCCAATCCCTCCAGGGCGTATCCGCCCATTTCGAGCACCTTCAAGTCGCGCTTGGTAGCCAGCACCTCGGCCCCGAAAGACTGGCAGAGCCGTGCGATCTCCCGCCCGATGTTGCCGTAGCCGACGATGCCCACCGTGCTACCGCGCAGTTCCACCGGCCGAAAGCGAGTGAATCGTTTGTCGGCCCAGGTTTTTTCCCCTTGATCCTCCATCATCGCCGGTAGATGATGACCCAGGGCCATCATCATCGTCATCGCGAATTCCCCCATTTGGGGAACGGCGGCGCCGCTCAGCGTTGTCACAATCACATCGGAGCGCAGCAGGCTCTGATCCACGAAGTCATCAATTCCCGACCAATGAAACTGGATCCAGCGAAGGTTGGGCACCTGCTCCGGCTCCGGTAGCGCTTGTCGAGTGTACAGGACTTCCATTTCCCCCAGCTGCTCTTCCGTGATATCGGATACATCACCGGTTGGCTGGAGGTCAATTTGGATTTGGGGTGAGACCGCACGCAGCCGATCCAGGAGCGCCTCGGGCATATCCACAGTGATGAGCACGGGGATATCGGCCATCGGCGCCATTGTACTGTATCGCCTCGGCTATACTTGGCTGCGTTCTTTTCGATCTGTTGCACGCCGCTGGAAACCGATATGGAAGTTGGAATCCTTTTCCCCCAAACCGAGTACGGCTCTGATCCTGGCGCGATCCGCGAGTTTGCACAAACGGCCGAAGACCTCGGCTATTCGCACATCCTTACCTACGAGCATGTGCTGGGCGTCGATCCTAATCGGCCGGGCTGGAAGGGGATTTATTCCTTCGAAGATCCTTTCCTTGAGCCTTTTTCGCTTCTTAGTTTCATGGCCGGAGTCACGGAACGGGTTTCCTTCCTGACCAGCATCTTGATCCTCCCTCAGCGTCAGACCGTGTTGGCGGCCAAACAAGCCGCCACGCTGGATGTCCTCAGTGGCGGCCGGCTGCGATTTGGGGTCGGGATCGGTTGGAACGAGCCAGAGTACGTGGCGCTCGGGAAGGATTTCCATAATCGAGGCCGCCGGGTCGAAGAGCAGATCGATCTCATGCGCACGTTATGGACGCAGCCCTTAGTGAATTTTTCTGGTCAGTGGGACAAAGTGGAGGATTCTGGATTGAATCCGCTCCCTATTCAGCAGCCGATCCCGATCTGGTTTGGCGGTCACGCCGATCCGGTCATTCGCCGTGCCGCTCGCATGGGCGACGGATGGATTCCCAATTACCCGACCGCTGAAGACGCCCGGCCGCACTTCGATAAACTCGGGGGGTATCTTGAAGAGTCCGGGAGATCCTCCAGCGAGTTCGGAATTGAGGTCCGACTCCACTACCAGGAGGGCGATCCTGAGAGACTGGGCGGGTTGATGCAGGACTGGAAAGCGGGGGGAGCGACCCATATGGGTCTCAGCACCTTGCGCAGCCGGCTGAACGGCCCCGCGGAGCATCTGAAAGCGATGCGCGCCTTCGCAGAAGCGCTGCTGGATTAGGAAGCGATGACTTTCGATTCGATTGACGAGCTCCAGACCGCTCTGCGAGACCAACTGTATCTGGCGGATCGAGGGCTTGCAACGGCCATCTTCTTGGCGCTCAAGCTTGAGCGGCCGCTTTTCCTGGAGGGCGAGGCTGGCGTGGGCACGACCGAAGTCGCCAAGGCCCTGGCAGGCTCACTGGATACGGAATTGATCCGCCTCCAATGCTACGAGGGGCTCGATGTCCATCACGCAGTCTATGAATGGAATTACACGCGTCAGATGTTGCATATCCGAATGCTGGAGGCGCGTGACGAGCGGCCGGAAGAGCAGGACCTGTTTGGCCCCCAATTCCTGCTGCGTCGGCCGCTGCTGCAGGCCATTGAGTGGGAGGGCGAACGCGCGCCCGTGCTGTTGATCGATGAGCTCGATCGCAGCGACGAGGAATTCGAGGCCTTCCTTCTCGAAATCCTCTCCGAATTTCAGATCACCATCCCCGAGATTGGAACGATCCGCGCCCAGCGGCCACCCATCGCGGTCATCACCTCCAACCGAACGCGCGAAGTGCACGATGCCTTGAAGCGCCGCTGTCTGTATCACTGGATCGACTATCCATCATTTGAACGTGAGTTTGAAATCCTGAGACTTCGGCTCCCGGAGGCGCCCGAGCAGCTGTCGCGGCAGGTCACGGCCTTCGTGCAGAAGGTGCGCGAAGCCGATCTGTACAAGGTCCCTGGCGTTGCGGAGACTCTGGATTGGGCTGAGGCGCTGTGGACACTGGACAAGGAGCAACTCGATCCGGCGGGGGTGGACAACACGCTCGGAGCGCTGCTCAAGTACCGGGACGATGTGCTGAAGATCCAAGGCGCGGAGGCGAGTGCCATCCTGGCTGAGTTGTGATCGCTGCGTCCTCTCGGCGCTTTCCCGATTTCACCCATTCAAATCATCAGTTGACATAAGGTAACCAACTGCCGGACGCGTGAGATAGTTGTGTCTCCGATCCTTGGCCGACCAAGGTCCGGGCTCATAGTCGAATCGCTGATCAGCCCAAAGTTGACGAGCAGCGAGAAACACTCTTCTCAATAACCGATTGGACGAATAGGTGCGGCAAGCCATACGCCGGAGCACTCTGCGAGTGGAGCCGGACCCGGCCTCCGCATTGACTCTCATCTGCTCGGGTTGTAAATAGTTAGTCCCATTGTCGCGGTGGGGGCCCAATCCAACTTATCATCGCAGCCAGCCCGACTTCGCGTGAGATCGGCTTTGTTGTTTATGTCGGGCGGCTCCCTGCCTGCACTTGTGGCGCAGGCACAAGTGGCCTAAGTCCGCCAGGACAGCCTTGCGGCCGCAGGCAGGCAGCTTGTAGCCGTTAGGCCGAACGTATTGCTCTTCATTTCCATGGCAACGTATTGATGCAGAAGGTAATTCGGAGCACCTGAAGCTGGTAAGCAGGCGGTTATCAACCGTTGTGCAAAAATACGTCTGTGGAGATTCCATCAGTCTTCTACGCGTGATAATACATTCCAAAAGGGGACAACCAAAATGACAGTTTCAACGCCTCGACCAGAGATCTTCGAACAGCTCAGCGACGGGGTGTATCGAGGCACTGCAATGAAAGCAGGTGTGCAACTCGATCTGTTTACCCCGCTTAAAGATGGCCCGATGAGCGCCGGACAGATTGCAGAAGCGATCGGAGTCGACACGCTCAAACTTCGACCACTGCTCTATGCACTGGTAATAGCGGGTCTGCTGGTCGTAGAAGGAGACCTATTCTCCAACACGGCAGAAACTGATTATTTCTTGGTGCGGGACCGTCCGGATTACATGGGAGAGAGACTAGAAGGCTACTTCGAGCTGTGGAACGCCATCCTCAAGACTACCGAGTCCATACGAAGCGGGAAGCCACAAGCAAAGATGGATTTTGCTGTCATGCCGAAAGATGAGCTGGAACCGTTCTTGCGTGGTTTACATTGGAACACCCTCCGCGTGGGACGTGCCCTGGCCAAGAAATATGATTTCTCGTCTTTCCGTACCCTGCTGGATGTGGGAGGCGGGTCGGGTGGGTTGGCTATCGCTATGACTGAGGCCTACCCCGATCTCCAGGCGACAGTCGTCGATCTACCTTCGGTTACGCCCATCACGCAAAGTATCGTAGCGGAGGCGGGCGCTTCGGATCGCGTACAGGTTATGACGGCTGATGTGGTGCGCGAGCCTCTGAGCAGCTCGTTTGATGTCGCAATTCTCAAATCATTCATCAACGTGCTTTCGCCCGAACAGGCTCGCCAAGTGCTCCACAACATCAGCCAGGGCATCAATCCTGGCGGAGCAATATACATCGCCGGTGGGCTCGCTCTTGACAATTCACGCCTGTCACCCCCAGATCTGGTGACGTTTAACATACTTATGATTAACGTATACGACGGGGGTCAGCTATACACGGAAAAAGAGCATATGGACTGGCTGACAGAAGCGGGGTTTGAAGATATTCAACGCGGGCCTGATATGGGGTTTGTGGCTCGCAAACCGGTGTCTTGATCCGAAAAACGCTTTGACATAGCCTGGTTGAATGGTCAGCTCAATTCGTTCGGCCTAAACACTCGCCGGCGCGGCTCGGGTTCAGAGCTTCACGACTTGGCGCGCTCCTTTGCTAAGCTCAAAACCAGTCGCGAGAAAGCTAATTCTCAGCACCTACTAGCTGAAAAACGAATCGCCACTGCGGACTGCCAATTGATCCACTAGAAGTGTCTTTCTGCCAAGCGAATCTGCAAATGAACTTAGGCCTCCTAGCCACACCTTTGCCGGATGTTGCCGCGGTCTCATACGTCGGTCGTCAGGGGGCTCGTTAAGGGGATGGCCGAGCCAACGTCACCGCAGAAGTAACGGATTCCGCGTAATCACGACGTTACGCGGAACTCAATGCACGTAATGCTGTACCATGGAGAATACCGGGGAAAAACTTCCGCGATAATCCCCTACGGGGGAGATATTCGGAATTTCTTCCTGCTAATCAGTAGTTAGGCATCCGCGGAATCCATCTGGAGGATTGAAATGGCCGAACTTCCAACGGTGATCAAGTTCTTTGCTCCGGTTATTGATGTAACGATCAATGCTCTTATGGAAGCCGTAGATGGGAAGATGAAGGATGGTCATGACGAATTCATACTTCTAATCTCATCCCCAGGGGGCTCGGTTTTCCATGGGCTCAGCGCCTACAACTACCTCAAGGGCCTACCAGCGAACGTAACGACGCACAATTTCGGAAGTGTTGATTCAATCGGAGTAGTACTTTTCTGCGGGGGATCGAAGCGTCTATCAGTACCTCAAGCAAGATTCCTGCTTCATGGTGTCAGTGCGAATTTCAGCCAAAATTCTAGGCTTGAGGAGAAGCAGCTAGAAGAGCGACTGAAGGGGCTCCGAATTGACATTGAGAACATTGCCAAAGTCGTCGCGGCGAATACAGGCAAATCAATCGACGAAGTCACCGAAGCCATGCTTGATAGAACTACCTTGAATCCGGATGAGGCAAAGACCTGGGGTCTTGTGCACGATATCAAGACGGATCTTTTTCCCGCCGGAGCCGAAGTGATACCGATACAGTTTGTGCAGCCTCAAGTAGCACAAGCCGCTGCAGAAGGAGCCCCCAACGTCATGGATGCGGATGCCTAACCCCTCGCTGCCCCGCAATGTACGCGGGATCTTCGAGAGCACTCTGCGAGTGGAGCCCCTTGGCTACGCCAAGGACAAGCGGACCGGGGATTCAGCGCCAGAAGCAAGAGACATTCGAGATGGGTGGCCTTGAAATAGCCTCCGCGAGGTCTGTCCCCGGCCGGTTCCCGCTAAGAAAGCGGGATGTTCCACAGCTCGCAGCCATTATTCAGTCCAGATGATTTGAGATTAGGAGGAAATAGTGAGTGAGAAAGAAGTAGTCCTCTTCACACAGTCTGCTTGTCGCTTCTGCAAACTGGAGAAAGCGTGGCTTTCTCAACACAGTGTTGACTTCAAGGAGCGAAATATCAACGATGACCCAAGAGCGCTAGCGGATCTCGAGCAAATCCCCGCATTCTCGACGCCGGTAACATTGATTGATGGAGAGGTTGTTTTCGGTTTCGATCAACGCAAACTCTCGGCGCTGTTGGGGATATAGAATAGTAAGTCAATCAGTGGCGGCGCGCTGAAAGAGCTGTGTGCGTTTGAAGTTAGATGCGGACCTTCGGTTAGTTACAAGGCCTTTTGACTGGTTAACGGCTCGCTGCCCCGCAATGTACGCGGGATCTCCGAGAGCACTCTGCGAGTGGAGCCCCTTGGCTACGCCAAGGACAAGCGGACCGGGGATGTGGCGGAATTCGAGTGAGAAGGTAGTCATGGGGCACCGGTACGAAGAGGCGAAGGATTGATCCGCGGCAGTTCCCTGCCTGCTTATGGTTTGCGACATGACGGGGC
>JAPUGV010000224.1 GCA_027298025.1 Chloroflexota bacterium
TTGAGATTATTCCGGCCCGCTCGAGCAGAAAATCCACTAGGCGCGGGAATGGATCGAACCCGACGACCTGCGGGGCGTCCGCAACAAAGTTGGACAGCGCGTTGATGTCGTAGAAATAGATCTCACCGTCCCGCTCGTTGACCAGGTACTCCACCCCGCCGACGTCGAGATTGGCTTCGGCGGCGATCGCTTTCACCTGTTCGATTACTTGCCGCGGAGGTTCGTAGGCCTCCACCAGCGCTCCCCGACCGGAGACTCCGTCGGCCAACCCAAGGTCCCCTTCATCGGCCGGCACGCGGCAATAATCCGCGGGACAGAGGTTGAACTCGTCTTCAGTGAGGAACAACCGAATGGCGTACAGGAATTCTCCTCCCAGGATTTCGACCCGGACAATGCTATTTCCCTCCGCTGGAAGGTATTCCTGAACCAGCCCAGTGTCATCGATCCCAAAGTCAATGGATCCTGCCTCAACCGATAGGCGAAGCTCACCGCGCGAATCGAAGCGAATCATTTTCGCCCCGCTGCCTCCGATATTTGGCTTTACGATGACGGGGAAGGTCAATTCTTCCGCGGCTTCGGGCAGCTGGGCGGGATCGTTTACGACCCGCGCGCGAGGGTAGCGAATACCCAGTCGTTCCAGGACTCCTATCTGGCGCGCCTTGGAGAATTCGTACACATAGGCATCATAGCCATTGATGACGTTGGCGTCGATCTCCTTTAGATAGGCGAGGTACTGGAGAGTGTAAGGAATGGCGTGGCCGTGTCCTCGCGTGTAGGCCGAAGGGCTCATCCGGTTGATGATCAGGGAGTAAGGGCTGGTTCGAACCGCCGGGTCAAATTGGTGCTCGTAGGCTAGTTGTCGATCAAAGGCGATCCCGCGCCGCTCGAACTCGGCGAATAGCGGCGCGAACCACTCTGGGTGCTCGTAATAGATCGCCAGCTTGTGACCGATACCATACATGTCAGCTGTGGTCATATAAACCTCATCCTTACATCATATCCGGAGCTGGAGGACGCGAACGACCTCCAGCTCCAAACCCCTAGGGCTTTTCGATGGGGACGTTGATGACACTTCCCCATTCAGTCCAAGAGCCATCGTAGTTCCGCACATGCTCGTAACCGAGCAGATGCTTGAGCGCGAACCAGGTGTGCGACGAGCGCTCACCGATCCGGCAGTAGGCGATCACGTCCTTATCGGACGAGACACCCTTTCCTTCGTAGATCTCCCTCAATTCGCTGGCCGATTTGAAGGTCCCGTCCTCTTCAACAGCCTGGCCCCAGGGAATGTTTGCAGCGCCGGGTATGTGACCTCCACGCTGCGATCCCTCCTGGGGAAGGTTTTCTGGGGCCAAGAGCTCGCCTGAGAACTCCTGCGGCGATCGGACATCGACCAGGCTGGCGTCCGGTTTGTTGAGCGACTCTAAAACGTCATCTCGCAACGCCCGGATGTTCTCCTCGGTCGATCCGACGCTGTATTGGCTTGTCTTCGGCTCAGGCAGATCTGTGACCAGCGGCCGGCCGTCCTCCACCCACCTTCTTCGACCGCCATCGATTAGGCGGCTCTTAGGATGGCCGTAGTAATCCAGCAGCCAGAAAGCGTAGGCGGCAAACCAATTATCGGTGTCGCCATAGAGCACCACCTCGGTATCCCTTGAGATCCCCGACCGGCCAAGCAGTGCCTCAAAGGCTTCTTGATCAACGATATCACGCCGGACCGGATCCTGGGTATCGCGTTTCCAATTCCAACCTACGGCCCCCGGAATGTGGCCGTTCTCATAGGCGGTTGTATCCACATCCACCTCAACGAAACGGACTTTCGAGTCCTCCAGGTGTTCCTCGGCCCAAGAGGTATCAACAAGCACCTCTGGATTCGCATATCCTTGTTCACTCATGATTTTCTCCTCTTATGCATATACATATCTCACTTCGATCATCTTGCTAAGCGCCTAACTTGCAGCACAATGGCGCTTTACTCGCGGAGTTGATCAGAAGTATGTGGCTAGTTAACTCCTTTTGACCTAAATGCGATATTTCATGACCCTGTTCCTTCCTTTCTTGCTATGAATAACAAAAGAGACGGCGCCTTTGGGCGCTTACGACAACCTAATGCGTAAGCGGGGCCAGGCACCGCCCCCAATATCGTCGAGAGTCTCTCGGAGTTCTTTAAGGTCTCAGAATCAGGTAGGCGGTTAGTGGCCCCGCCCCCTACAGATGCAGTACATCAGTAATTTTACCTATATTTATGAAAGATATTGGAAAAATTATACTGGGTCTGGACTGCCTGTCAAGGTGCAGCTTGTGTCTGAGGACAGCCCACGTCCGGCGGAGCGTCGACCTACCACCTGCCGGATATGCTCAATGCCCCGTGGAGACGGTTGCTTGACAGCTACCTGGGTACCTGCTATAAACCACACACAAATCGAATACAACCAAAGGCTGCGAAGAGGAATAGTAAGCGCTGACACGGTGGCGCAGAGAGCGGGGGAAGGTGAGAGCCCCGCCCACTCGCCGGCGTTGAATGGGCCTCGGAGCTGCAGGGTGAAAGGCATACGCCGAGTAGCCTGAGCCGGAGACGCCACCGTTATCAGGCGAAGGGTATACGCTGGTCGCAAAGGCGGTACCCGATTGAGCGAGGCTGGTCCTGCCTGATCCGTCGTCATCGCCGACGGGTTTTTTTATCGGGAGAGGGCCGACCTAATCAAGGTGGCACCACGGGAGTCCCCTCTCGTCCTTGTGGACCGGAGGGGGCTTTTTCTATAACCTGCTCGACCGAAGTGAGGGTGAATGCTCAGACAGGAACACGCAACACATGAAGTATCGGGCCATCCGCCTAACCTGGTGCCGATTGTGCGGGAGCTCGCAGCCGACCTGGAGTCGCCGATCTCGGCCTATCTCAAGCTTGCCGGCCAAGGCCCCTCCTTTTTGCTCGAATCCGTCACCGGAGGTGAGCAGGTTGCCCGTTACTCTTTCATCGGCGTGAGCCCCAGCCAGGCCTTTGTGTTGCGAGGCCAGGCTCTTGAACACCATACCGCAGAAGGCGTGAGCCGGATTTCACTGCCGGAGGACGCGGACCCTCTGGTCACGCTGCGCGGAGAACTGGCCCGCTTCCAACCCGCGCCTATGGAGGGTTTGCCGCGCTTCGCCGGGGGCTTAGTCGGTTACCTCGGCTATGAGGCGGCTGGCCGTTTCGAACCTAAATTGGACCTGCCACAGCATCCCTCCCTCCCCGGCGCGATCTTTCTACTGGCGGACACCGTCGTAGCCTTCGACCATGCCTTCGGCCGCCTATTATTAATCGCCAATGCCTATCTGAATGGCGACGAAGCACGCGCTCGAGCAGAAGCGGAAGCGCGTCTCGACGAGCTCGAGGCTCGTCTGACTTCAGATCTTCCCGTCCAGCCCAAATCCACCGATGCGCCGGCAGCGAGTGAGCTGCGTTCCAACCTGACTCAGAGCCAATTCCACTCCTCCGTCATGCGGGCCAAAGAGCTCATCGCCGCCGGGGAGATCTTTCAGGTGGTGCTCTCACGGCGCTTCGAACGTCAGTCGTCCGCCCCGCCGTTCGACATTTACCGCGCGCTGCGCCGCCTGAATCCCTCCCCGTACATGTTCTTCTTCGACTTCGGTGACTTGGCCGGCGATCCGCCGCTCCGACTGATCGGGGCCTCGCCTGAAATGCACGTTCGACTGGAGGCGGGTCGGGCTGCTATGCGCCCTATCGCCGGAACTCGTCCGCGCGGGCAAACGGCGGCCGACGACCAGGCCCAGGAAAAGGAGCTGCTCGCCGACCCGAAGGAACGCGCCGAGCACGTTATGCTGGTCGACCTGGCGCGCAATGACTTGGGACGCGTCTGTAGCTACGGCTCCGTGGGCCTTCACGAGCAAATGGGGATTGAACGCTACTCGCACGTCATGCACATCGCCACTCACGTGGAGGGCGAGCTGCGCCCAGACTACGACGCCTTCGACTTATTGCGTGTCACTTTTCCGGCCGGCACGGTCACCGGCGCGCCGAAAATTCGCGCCATGGAGATCATCGCCGAGCTGGAAGGCGAGCCGCGCGGGCCTTACGCCGGGGCCGTTGGATACATCTCCTACGATGGCTCGCTAGATACTTGCATCACCATCCGCACGCTGGTCATGCGCGGCCAGACCGTGAGTGTACAAGCGGGCGCCGGTATCGTCGCCGATTCCGACCCCGAGCGAGAGTATCAAGAACCGGCGGATAAGGCCCGCGCGCTGGTTGAAGCGGTCGATCGGGCCGAGAAGGAAGGCCAGGCATGATCGCAGTCATCGACAACTATGACTCCTTTACCTACAACTTAGTTCAGTACCTGGGGGAGCTGGGGGCCGAAGTGCGCGTCTTTCGCAACGATGCGATCACGGCGACCGAATTGGAGACGCTAGATCCCAGCCATGTCGTGATTTCGCCCGGGCCGGGGCGTCCAGCCGACGCCGGGATCTCGAACGACGTGATCCGCCTGCTCGGGCCGCGCCGCCCGATCCTGGGCGTGTGCCTAGGACACCAGTGCATCGGTGAGGTATTTGGCGGAGACGTCGTCCGCGCCTCACGGCTCATGCATGGGAAGACCTCCCGCATCTACCATGACCTTCAGGGAATCTTCGCCGGCTTGCCCAGTCCTTTTGAAGCTACCCGCTACCATTCCTTGATCGTCGCCGATCCCCTGCCACAGGCCTTGGCTCTGACCGCTTACACGCGCCGGGGCGAAGTCATGGGTCTGCGCCACCGCACCCAACCGGTTTTTGGCCTGCAATTCCATCCTGAATCCTTCCTCACCATTCAGGGAAAGCAACTCATTAGAAACTTCCTGGAGGAAGGGCGGGTGGGAAGCTCAGTTCCTGAGAGCGCTAAGACGGCTGCGGCTTAGACCACCGAAATTCGCCGAGGAGGCGCATTGCTCAAACCGCAAATTGCCAAGCTGCTGGATGGCCGGGATCTCTCGACCGAAGAAGCTGAAGCCGCGATGGGGACCATCATGCGCGGTGAGGCTACCCCGGCCCAAATCGGTGGCTATCTCGTTGCCTTGCGAATGAAGGGCGAGACGGTTGACGAGATCACAGGCAGCGCTCGAGCCATGCGTGCCCACGCCAGCCCCGTTCCATTGGTCGCGGACGGAGGGCAGCTGCTGGATACCGCGGGCACAGGCGGCGACGGCTCCCATACTTTCAACATATCCACCGCGGCCGCCTTCGTGATAGCCGGTTGCGGGTATAAAGTGGCCAAGCACGGCAACCGCGCCGCCTCCTCCCAATGCGGAAGTGCGGACGTGCTCGAGGCGCTGGGGGTGGAAATCGACCTGGCCCCCGAACAGGTAGCAGCCTGTATCGACGAAGTAGGCATCGGTTTTCTCTACGCGCCCCGATTTCACCCCGCCATGAAGCACGCTATTGGACCGCGGCGCGAATTGGGTCAGCGGACGATCTTCAATGTGCTGGGACCGCTCACAAATCCGGCCGGGGCTACCCACCAGTTAATCGGCGTTTATGATCCGGCCCTCACCACGCCGCTAGCGGAGGTTCTCCGGGCTTTAGGCGGAGAGTGCGCCTTTGTTGTCCATGGACATGGCGGCCTGGATGAATTGAGCACCGACGGGCCGAACCGTATCAGCCAGCTGCGCAACGGGCACGTAACCACATTCGAGCTAGACCCGGCCGACCTAGGATTAAGGCCTGCCTCCCTCGAACAGCTGCGCGGCGGGGATCCCGCACGCAACGCCAGCATGATGCGCGCACTGCTGGCTAGTGAGGACCAGAGCCCCCGCCGGGACGTCCTATTGCTCAACGCCGCCGCAGCATTGGCCACCGAAGACGGCGACTTCGAGCGCGCCCTAATACGAGCGAAGTCCTCCCTGGACGAAGGCATGGCGCTGGAAGCGCTTGAAAAAATGAAGGCCTTCAGCCAACGCGTTGGCTTGAGACAGGTCGCCAAATGAGCATCCTGGAGGAGATTTTCGCAAATAAGCGGAGCGAAGTCGCCCGACAGCGTCAAACCGCAACGCTGGCGGAGGTCCAGACGCTCGCGGAGAACACCCCACCAGCTGAAGACTTCGTGGCCACGCTGCTTCGAGCTCGCCCGCGACCGGCCCTCATCGCGGAGGTCAAACTTGCCTCTCCCTCGCGCGGGCAGCTTGCTGCGGATACGGATCCACTGGAGCTCGCGGAAACTTATCAGAGCAACGGCGCCGCAGCCGTCAGCGTATTAACCAATGAGCGTTACTTCGGGGGCCACCTCGACCACCTTCGAGCGATCTCGAGACGTTTCCCGGGTCTTCCCCTGCTGCGCAAGGACTTCATTCTTGACCCCTATCAACTTTACGAAGCGCGCGCCGCCGGAGCGGCTGCTGTACTGCTCATTGCTTCCGCCCTGCCACGCACACTGCTGCATGAATTGCATAACATTTGCTATGAATTGGGGATGGCCGCTCTGGTGGAAGTGCACTCGTCCGAAGACCTCCAAGCCGCGCTGAGCTTTACACCAAAACTGATTGGAATCAACAACCGCAATTTGAATGACTTCAGCGTTGATATGAATATCACGCGTGATCTGCGTCCACAGATTCCATCGGAGGTCTGCGTCGTCTCAGAGAGCGGCATCCGGACTTCGGACGAAGTGGCATATCTGGGCGGCCTTGGGGTGGACGCCGTCCTGGTTGGAGAGGCGCTGGTTGCAGCGCCTGATGTGGCAGCTAAGGTGCGTGAACTGACGATGGTATCGGAAACAGCGGGACGTAAGCTATTCGAGCGCCATTAAATCGACATCGGTCATGGATTCGATGCCGGTGAGGCACACTCTCGGTGGATTCTCGTCCTCCGATCGGAGCTGAATTCTATGCTGCACTACAGCGATGGTGAACCATGAAGGTCAAGATCTGTGGCCTGACCAACCTGGAGGACGCGCAGGCCGCGGCCGAGGCCGGCGCCGACATGTTGGGGTTCAACTTCTACCCAGGCAGCCCACGCTACATTGAGCCGGATCGCTGTGCAGAAATAACAGCCACTTTGAGGGCGCAGCGGGTAGTCGCCCTGATGATCGGCGTCTTCGTAAACGCGCCTGCTCCCTCCATCACTAAGATCTTACAAGAGTGCGGCCTCGATCTGGCGCAGTTACACGGTGACGAACTGCCGGCGACCTTGGAGTTGTTGGAAGGCCGGGCTTTCAAAGCAATCCGGCCGCAGACGGCTGGCGAGGCTGAATCGGCCGCTCGCCGTTACGCGCACCTCGGTCTCAAAGACGGTCCGGCATTGTTAGTAGACGCCTATCAGGACGGCCAGTACGGAGGAACCGGCAGTGTTGCCGACTGGGGTCTG
This sequence comes from Chloroflexota bacterium, assembly GCA_027298025.1. GTDB lineage: Bacteria > Chloroflexota > Anaerolineae > Anaerolineales > E44-bin32 > JADFRG01. Next base: position 7,330 of record JAPUGV010000224.1, read on the forward strand.
GCAAAGACCCTCGCGGCCAAGGCGCCGATTCTGCTGGCCGGTGGGCTCACACCAGATAACGTAGGCGCCGCCCTTGCGCAGGTCAGGCCCTGGGGCGCGGATGTCGCCTCCGGTATTGAATCTCGACCCGGGCAAAAGGACCTACGGATGCTAGAAGACTTTGTGCAAGCGGTTAGGGATTTCGAACACGAGAACGTGCAGTGATGCTGGGCCCCCGCTCCTCCCTCCCATCTAAATTCGGGATTTACGGCGGTCAGTACGTTCCCGAGACCCTGATGCCCGCCCTGGCCGAGCTGGAAGGTGCCTACCTAAAGTTGCGAATGGACGCCGATTTCCAGGCTGAACTCGAGCGCCTTCTGAGCACCTACGTGGGCCGCCCGACCCCGCTCAGCCATGCCCGCCGGCTCACCGCTAAGTTCTCTGGGGCTCAGATTTACCTCAAACGCGAAGACCTGGCCCACTCGGGCGCACACAAGATCAATAACACCTTGGGGCAGGCCCTGATGGCCCGCCACATGGGCAAACGTCGCATCGTGGCCGAGACTGGTGCGGGGCAGCACGGCGTGGCGGCAGCCACCGCCTGCGCACTGTTGGATTTGAAATGTGTGGTTTATATGGGCACGGTCGATATTGCGCGTCAGGCGCCCAACGTGATGCGGATGCGTTTGCTGGGCGCCGAGGTGCGCCCAGTCGAGGCGGGTAGCCAGACCCTCAAGGACGCGATCAACGAAGCCATTCGCGACTGGGTGACCAATGTCCAGGATACGCACTACCTGCTCGGGTCCGCCCTGGGTCCGCACCCATACCCCACCATTGTTCGAGAGCTGCAAAGTGTGATCGGTCGGGAGGCACGTGAGCAGATCTTGAGTCAGGCCGGAAAGCTCCCCGATCAATGCATCGCCTGCGTTGGCGGCGGCTCCAATTCAATCGGCCTATTCCACGCTTTCCGTGAGGACGAGCAGGTGGCACTCGTCGGCGTGGAGGCGGGCGGGGAGGGAATAGACTCCGGAAAACATGCCGCACGCTTCGCGGATCCAACCGTGGGCAGGCCAGGCGTGCTGCATGGCACCTATTCCTACGTCCTCCAGGACTCGGATGGGCAGATTGCGGGCACCCATTCCATTGCCGCTGGCCTGGACTATCCGGCGATAGGCCCCGAGCATGCCCTACTCCGCGATCTGGGCCGCGCCACCTATACCTGGGTGACGGATGAACAGGCGCTGGAGGCCTTCGGACTTCTTTCGCGTATGGAAGGCATCATTCCAGCGCTAGAGTCAGCGCACGCTGTGGCGGAGGCGGTCCGCCGAGCCCCGGGCATGAAACAAGACCAGATCCTGCTTGTCAATCTCAGCGGCCGCGGCGATAAGGATCTGGACACCGTGGCGAGTGAGCTAGGTTGGGACGAGGAGCTTAGGGCGCAGGAAGCGACCGAGACGACCTCATGAGCGGTTTGACGCATGTTTCCTCGGCGTTTCAGTCGACCCAGGCCGCCGGGCGCGCAGCGTTGATGCCTTACTTCACGTTAGGTTTCCCTAATCCGCAGGCTTCATTAGAGATCATAGAGGCCGTCGCCCATTCGGGTGCCGACCTCATCGAACTCGGAATCCCGTTCTCCGACCCGCTCGCAGATGGGCCGACGATTCAACACTCTACGCAGGTAGCATTGCATCAGGGAATTACCGTGGCCGGCTGCCTTGAACTGACGGCAGAGTTGCGTTCTCGGGGTGTGGCAATGCCGTTAATCTTGATGGGCTATGTCAATCCTATTTTGGCCTTCGGCATTGAGCGTTTCGTTGCGGAGGCCGCCGATGCCGGCGCAGATGGGTTCATCGTGCCGGATTTACCTCTGGAGGAGGCCAAAGGCATGCAGGCTGCCTGCGCGGAGCATCAGCGAGCCTTGATCTTCATGTTAGCCCCGACTTCCACTCCTGAGAGAATGACCGCCGTGATTGAGCAGAGCGCTGGATTCCTGTATCTTGTCTCGCTGATTGGGGTTACTGGGGCCCGGTCCGATCTTCCATCGGGATTGGAGGCGTTTGTGCAGCGCGTGCGCGACCAGTCTTCAATACCGCTCGCGGTGGGTTTCGGCGTCTCGACACCGGCGCAGGCGCGAGCGGTTGGGTCTTTCTCAGACGGTGTGATTATCGGCTCGGCTTTGATCAACGCTGTTGAGGGCGCGGAGGATTTGCCGCAGGCTGCTGCGAGATTCGTGGGGGATTTACGCACGGCGTTGGAGTCCTCACGCTCTGAGGATGGCCGCTAGCGCAGTCCAGCTGAGGGCGGGCTTTCCCTACAACACCAATGAAATCAAGAATGTGAGTTTGGACTCTGTCCGAAGGACCAGCCGGAGGAAATACCCAAACCGAAGGCCACTGTTGCCCGGGTGTGGACCCCGAGTTTCTCGAAAATCGCAATGAGGTTCCGTTTGACTGTGTTGATTGAGGTTATGAGCTTGTCTGCGATCTCTCCGTTTGACATCCTCAGCGATAGCACTTTTCCAAATAGGCGGACACATCCCGATCGCCGTGCAAATTGAAATCAGCCCCGCGCTACAACGGCTTCGGCCAGCACGCACAGAATCTCATACATGATCGTCGCTCCAGCCAGAGCAGTATTGCCCGTTGGATCAAACGGAGGCGAAACTTCCACCATGTCGGCCCCGATAAGATTGAGCCCGCGAAGACCCCTCAGCAATCCCTGCGCCTGTATCGTGGTGAGGCCGCCGACTTCCGGGGTTCCGGTGCCGGGAGCATAAACTGGATCCAAGCAGTCGATGTCGAAAGATATGAAAGTCGGCCCATCGCCCACAACTCGGCGCGCTTCGTTGATCACGCCCTCCACTCCAAGCTGGTTGAACTCCTCAATGAAAATGACGCGCATGCCGTTCTTATTGGAGTAATCCCAGCCCTCGGTAGAGGTCTGGGCGCCACGA
>JAPUGV010000225.1 GCA_027298025.1 Chloroflexota bacterium
GAGGAAGCCGAGGCCACTTTCTACGGCCCTAAGATCGATCTCAAGGTAAAGGACGCGTTAGATCGAGAGTGGCAGCTCTCGACCATCCAATTCGACTTCTACCTTCCGGAGCGGTTCGGGCTGGCATTTGTCGGCGAAGACGGCCAGGAGCACCAACCTTACATGATCCACCGCGCGCTGATGGGGGCGATGGAGCGCTTTATGGGGACCTTAATCGAGCACTTTGCCGGTGCCTTCCCCGTCTGGCTTTCGCCCGTTCAGGCTAGCCTGATCCCGATCGCAGACCGCCACATTGAATATGCGGAGAGGGTGGCAGAGCAATTGCGGGAGGCGGGTCTGCGGGTCGAGGTGGACGCTCGCAGCGAGCGAATGAACGCCAAGATCCGAGACGCCCAGGTGCAGAAAGTGCCCTACATGCTGGTCATGGGAGACCGCGAAGCAGAGGCAGATCAGGTCTCCGTTCGGCTGCGCTCGGAGGAAGATTTGGGGGCGATGTCAATCGAAGGGTTCCTTGAGCGGGCTAAGGAGGATATAGAGGCTCGCGCTTAATCGCTGAGCATTAGTAGCGGAGCCGACACAGAGGGAAATCGATGGCTGCCCCCTCGACCGGGCGGGTGCCGCGAACTAAGCTCGAGCCAGATAAGATCACCCTCTGCAATCGAAGTTCTGGATACGACTGAGGCTGACTCCGGGTCGAATAGCCACCGGATGCTGTGGCGTCGATCCACGCCCCGGCATAGAATGCGCCGATACAGGTGCGAGCGTGCGCCGACGGCTGCCGCCCAGGCGCACTTCTCCCGGACCGTGACCGAGGGGCCCATCGTCGTTGATCCTGCTACCGGCTGCGGTGATCTAAGTCTACTTATTCGTCCACGAGCTGACTGGAAACAAGCGCTGGGGGTTCTACAGCGCGTTGGCGTTCCTGGCAATTCCCTTCGTCAATACTCAGCCGTTTTCCGGCTATATCGATTTTGCGGTTATCGGGGCACTGGCCTTCCTATCTTATGCGCTTCTGAGGGCATATCGCGCGGAGCGGCTTACCCAACCGACGGCTGCACTCTTGGCATTGGCCACCCTTGTGTTCAGCATGTCTCGTCAGCACGCGCCCTACGTCGCAGCGCTGCTTGCTGGCTCGCTCGCCATCTGGCACTTCCTGCCCTGGAACGAATCCAACCAGGCGAAGAGTCGGGGCTGGGGCCAGCGAACGACTAGAGTCGGCCTTGTTCTGCTCGTCGTTGGCCTGGGCTTAATTCCCGCTGCAGCTCTGCAATACAGTCGATATTTAGAATTCGGGAGTCCGATATTTCCCTACCGGTTCGAAGCCTTTGGCATATCAACGCTAGTGGGCATTTCGCGAGAGGATACGGCACGTTTCGCCGGCCTCAGTTCGCCGGACTGGAGAGGACTGTTGGCGGGCTTCCGCAACGGATGGCTCCTTGCGCGGGATTGGCCACTGAATTTCTATGACAGCCGAGACATGGGAGTCAGGCTGCTGTTTTGGATTGCGCTGCTGACGTTCCCTATCCTCGATGAGCTTGTGCGCCGTGACGCTGCTTTCACACTCGTCGTATTCGTGGCGATCGCGCCCGGGGTGATCCCGCTCTATCCAGATCTGGACGCCGATTTACAGATCGTGCGGCCCGTGAAAAATGGATTCGTATTGCCGCTGTATGGCCGGCGACTGAGCAATCAGATCGTGGGAATAGCGACCCCGGGGCTGGTCGACGAGACTTGCACAATCCGGGGCGCGAGCGGTGATCCACTCGGTCGAAATACCCTGATCGTGGATCAGAGCGGTACACTCACACAGAGCTCTGCCGAATGCGAATGGGTTTGTGAGGTAATACTGGAGGGAGTCTGCCTCGCGGGAAAGCTGACACGTGTCGGAGGATGAAGGCGCTTGGTGGGGATCCCGTAAGTTGCAAGCCACCGACCCGTCTGTATTGCGGCCTGTAGCCTAGCCCACAGACGGTGCGCGACGAAATATAATATGACCCTTACGTACGCATGATGCATTCCGCTCTGCTCGCTCTGTTCCTGTCCATTGCGGCTGGATTTCACCCAGCTGCTCCATTGGATCCTCCACCTGATACCCGGGACTATGTCTGCGCGCCGAGGCTGCAACTGCGGCAGCCGCAGCTCTGCCCGCGCTACGGCCCGGGAGGCAAGATCAGCGAGCTGGCCCAGCTTGGGTTGCTCGCTCCCAAGACACTACCCCTTTCTGAGATTGACCCTCTGCTGAGCTACATCCCGTTTAGCTATGTGCGTGCCGGTTCCGGTGAAACGCCGCTATACACCAGCTTCAAGGATGCAGTGCGAGGAGGCAATGGCGCCTCATCCCTCAGCGCAGGCTTTGTTTACCTCTCCTACTTCAACCGTCAGGAAGATTCGGGAGTTTCCGTATACAGCACCGGCAATGGCTATGTCAGGGGCGAAGATGTCAGCAGGGTGTCACAGCTCCCTCCGTCACCTGGCCTGCAATTCTCAAGGACCCCTGATCGCTCATTTGCATGGACCATCGCAGGAGGACTTTGTACTTCGGAGGAACCGGCGGGCCCGCTAGGAGATCACACCGCGTGTTTCACCCGACATTCCGTGGTCCAGATCTACGACACTCAGCGGGTAGGGGACTGGGACTGGTACATGATCGGTCCCAACCAGTGGATCGAACAGCGCTGGCTAGCGGTCGTGGAGCCTGATCCCACGCCGCCGGATGGTATCGACCAAGATCGCTGGGTATCCGTCAACCTCTATGAACAAACGGTTGCTGTGTACGACGGGGGCAGCTTGATATTCGCGACGGTGGCCTCCACCGGGCGGAATGGCTTTTGGACCCAGCCCGGCTTATTCCAGATTTGGGCGAAGTTAGAGCGGGATGATATGACGGGCGGCATACCCGGCTCAGACGACGGCAATTTCTACTTCCTCGGGGATGTTCCCAGGGTGCTTTATTTTGATCAGGGACGTGCGCTTCACGGTACGTATTGGCACGGAAAATTTGGCACCCCCACCTCAAGGGGCTGCGTAAACCTGGCCCCGGGGGATGCCAACTGGATGTTCGAATTCGCAGATGAGGGCACGTGGGTTCACATCTACGATCCTTCCGGCAACACACCTACGGATCCTTCGCTGTACGGGCCAGGTGGCGCTTAGGGCATTCCTGAAAAAGGGATTCGCATCCGCTCGAAACCCCAGATCATTTGGCCTTCCCTCAGAATTTGGATTTTATGGCAAGCCATAGTCGGGAGAACGCCGGCCCGCGATGGTACTAAAGTACTCTGCCCAGCTTTGATCCCCATTATCTAAAATTCTGCCCACTTCCGAAAACTGCCGCTCAACCCGGAAGGGGGGTCCCAATGTACGCCGAGAACGAACTGTTGTTCCCGTCCTATGTGATTCCTAAACTCAGGGAATCGCGGGGGGAAGCCTGGGCCAAGCTGGTCGATCGCGTGTCCGGGCTGCCTGAAGATCATCCTGAGAGCTTGGCTTTCTCTCTAATGATGATTCGGTTGGATGGATGCATGGCCTGCGAAACCGATTCGTACCGGGCCTTGAAGGGCTGCCTGGGATGAGCACTCCAGACTTTGAGGCGCTACAAAGCTCCCGATAGGGAGCTCCTGCAGCGCTATCAGGAGGCCTTGATGGAAGTCAAGGAGCATCTGGAGTCGGTTCCAAAGACACCACTGGCTCGCGCAGCCTGAACGCTCTATCCCGCGAACGGCAGGGGGCTGTCCCATGGGACAGCCCTTTTCCTTTCTGAGCTGCTCGCTCCAGTAAGTCATTCTGTCCGTGACGATGATCCCATTCCGGAAGGCCGATCACCTCTACGCGTGCCTCCGGTCCCAAAAAGGGGCTCAAAAGGGCCGTGTGGTAAACTAGCCTTGCTTCGAGGAGGTGTGCCCGCTCCCGAACCGAGCGAGTGCCTTAATGCTCACGACTCCGGAACGACTCCTCTTTCTTCTCCTTCTGCTTGCGACAACTTACCTGACCACAAGAGCAATCCAGCGCCTCGTCCGGATCATTGCACGGGGCCGCGGCAGGCCGGATTGGTGGATGGGCATGCGACGCGCCTGGGAGGCTGCCAGGAAGTCGATCACATTCTCCCCTGTATTTCGTGCTCGTCTTGGCCCGAGCCTGCTGCATGCGTTCGTAGGCTGGGCCTTTATCTATTATTTCTTGGTCAATCTTGGGGATGTGCTGGAAGGCTTCATCCCCGACTTCCTTTTCCTTGGCACCGGACCCGTAGGAAATCTCTATCGGCTGGGGGTAGACGTGCTCAGTGTGGGGGCCCTGGTCGGCATGACTAGTTTGCTCATCCGCCGCTTCGCCCTGCGCCCGCCCGAGCTCAATATCCGAGAAACCACTCCTTTACATCCGAAGGCTCGGGCCGGGATTCGCCGTGATTCGGCGATCGTTGGTGGATTCATCCTAGTGCACGTCGGATCACAGTTTCTGGGCCAGAGTTTTGCCATTGCTGAAACGGGGGCCGATCCCTGGCAGCCTTTCGCCTCCGCGGTGGCCGGCCTCTGGAGCGGATTTTCCGAAACTGCCCTCACCGTGGGCGATCACATCTGGTGGTGGTTGGCCATCGGCTCCATTCTGGTCTTCCTGCCCTACTTTCCGTATTCCAAACACATCCACTTATTCTTTGCACCGCTCAACTTCCTTTTGCATCCGGTGCGTCCTTCGATGGGCACGCTGGACGCACTGGATTTTGAAGACGAATCGGTGGAGCAGTTTGGAGTGGCGCGGCTGGAGGACCTATCCTGGAAAGGGCTGATGGATGCCTATGCTTGCATCATGTGTAACCGATGTCAGGACGCATGCCCGGCCTATGAAACCGGCAAGGTCCTATCGCCCGCAGCCCTGGAAATCAACAAGCGCTACTTCTTAAATCAAGAAGGATCTCGGCTAGCGGCAGGAGAGGCGAGCGAGCAGACGATGCTAGATTTCGCTATCTCTGCGGAGGCGGTTTGGGCCTGCACCGCTTGCGGTGCCTGCGTGGAGGTCTGCCCGGTGGGGGTCGAGCCCATGCGGGATATCCTGGAGATTCGCCAAAATCTAGTTTTGACGGAGAACGAATTCCCGGAACAACTTCAAACCGCCTACCGGGGGATGGAGAGGACCGCCAATCCCTGGAACATCCCTGCGGAAGAGCGTCTGAAATGGGCGGAGGGGCTGGACGTTCCGACCATTGAACAGAACCCAGATCCTGAGATATTGTGGTGGGTGGGCTGCGCACCCGCCACGGAACCGCGAGCGCAGCGTACCTCCCGTGCGTTTGCCAAAGTGCTTAATCAGGCCGGTGTCAATTTCGCGGTTCTGGGGACCCAGGAGAACTGCACCGGGGACGCCGCCCGCCGTTCGGGCAATGAATATCTCTTCAACCAGCTGGCGAGCGCCAACGTGGAAACCTTGAACCAGGTCGATGCCCCACGCATAGTTGCCACTTGCCCCCACTGCTTGCACACGCTGAAGACGGAGTACCCTGCCTTCGGCGGGCAGTTCCAGGTGATCCATCATACAGAGTACATTCAAGAGCTGATGACCTCGGGTCGATTGCAGTTGAATGGGGATCAGACCTTGGAGAACGTGACTTTTCACGATCCCTGCTATTTGGGCCGGCAGAACGGCATTGTGGCGGCCCCCCGGGAAGCGCTCGGGCTGGTGGACATTCAACTTCAAGAGATGCCGAGGAATGGATCCGGTTCATTTTGCTGCGGGGCCGGAGGAGCTCAGTTCTGGAAGGAAGAGGAGGCGGGTCAGGAGCGTGTCAGCGCGGACCGCATGCGGGAGGCGGAGGCAACCGGCGCAGATACCTTGGCGGTGGGGTGCCCGTTCTGCATGATCATGCTCTCGGATGCCTCCCAGAACGGGATGCAGGTTCGCGACGTGGCCGAAATCGTGGCCGAGCGCGTGAGCTAAAGGAGGTACCGCATGGAAGCTCAGGAGGATCTCCAGGTTGATCTCAAACCGGAGACCCTGCTGGAAATGTACTGGCTGATGGTGCTCTCCCGCCGGCTCGACGAGCGGACCTGGGTGCTTCACCGACAGGGAAAGATCGCTTTCCATATCTCGAGCATTGGCCACGAGGCGGCGCAAGTTGGCGCCGCCATGGCACTGCGGCGGGGACAGGATTGGGTCGTGCCTTACTATCGTGACCTGGCCATGATGCTGGCCCTAGGGTTCACGCCCAAGGAATTCATGCTGGGGGTGATGGGCAAGAAGGGCGAGCCGAATTCGGGCGCCCGGCAGATGCCTAGCCATTGGAGCATAAGGCGCTTGAATATCGTTAGCCACTCGTCCGTGGTTGCCACGCAGGCACCCCATGCCTCCGGAATCGCCTTGGCCATCAAGATGCGCGGAGACGATGCGGTCGTGCTCACCTCCATCGGCGAAGGATCGACCGCTCAGGGCGAATGGTATGAGGCGGTCAACTGGGCCGCCATCCATCGATTGCCGGTCGTCTTCATGGTGGAGAACAATCTTTATGCGATCTCGGTTCGCCAGGAACGTCAGATGGCAGTCGAGCAGGTGGCCGATAAAGCGGCCGGCCTGGGCCTACCGGGCGTAACGGTCGATGGCCTGGACGCCCCGGTCGTGCACCGCGCGATAACCGAGGCAGTGTCTCGGGCGCGCTCCGGAGGTGGACCGACTATCGTCGAAACTATGGTTCATCGTATGACGCCGCATTCCTCGGACGATGACGATCGGTCCTATCGAACGCGAGAGGAGCTGGAAGCGCTCAAAGCGCAGGACCCGCTGCATTTGCAGCGCGACAAGCTGATGGATATGGGTGTCCTCTCACAGGATGCCGAGCGAGAAGTGCAGGAGCGGGCAAAGAGAGAAGTTGAAGAGGCCGTAGACTTCGCGACGCGCGCTCCCTATCCGGAGGTATCGGAGGCGAGTTATCCCGTGTATGCGGAGGACCGCATCGATGACTGAGATGACGCTGATCGAAGGCCTGCGTCAGGCGATGGATGAAGAACTCGAGCGAGACGAGCGCGTCTTCATCGTGGGTCAAGATGTTGGGCCGCGGGGCGGTGTCTTTCGCGCCACTCAAGGTCTTTATGAGAAATACGGTGAAGATCGAGTGGTCGATTCACCTCTGGCTGAACTATCGATCATAGGAATCGGGATAGGGACCGCCTTGTACGGGATGCGACCGATCTGTGAGATTCAGTTCGCAGACTTTATCTACCCCGCCTTCAACCAGATTGTTAGCGAGGCGGCTCGGATGTGTTATCGATCCGGTGGCGAGTGGATCGCGCCTATGGTCATTCGTGTACCCTATGGCGGTGGGATCGGTGGCGGGCTCTATCATTCGCAGTCCATAGAGGCGTTCTTCGCCCACGTACCCGGCCTGAAAGTCGTCGTCCCCTCCACGCCCTACGACGCCAAGGGCCTGCTTAAATCGGCCGTTCGGGATCCCAATCCGGTCATCTTCCTAGAGCCGAAGAAGGGCTACCGATTGATCCGAGGCGAGGTGCCGGAAGACGAGGAAGTGCTGGTGCCCATCGGTCCCGGCCGCATATCCCGAGAGGGAACGGATCTGACCCTTTTCGCCTATGGGATGATGCATCACTACGCGATGGAAGCGGCGGAGAGGGTGGCTCAGGAAGGGATCGACGTAGAGGTGGTCGACCTGAGAACGCTTAAACCGGTCGACCGCGAGACGGTGCTGGCCTCAGTAGCCAAGACGGGGAAGGCCCTGATCGTACACGAAGACAATCTGACGGGAGGCTACGGGGCGGAAATCGCCGCTATCCTGGCCGAGGAAGCCTTTGCCGACCTGGATGCTCCGGTGCGTCGCCTGGCCGGCCCGGACGTACCCGCCATGCCCTTCAGCCATCCCCTGCAGGACTGGTTTATGCTTGACGCGGATAAAATCGCAGACGCTATTCGTGAGCTGGCAGCTTACTGACTCGCGTGAGCAAACCATCTGTGGAAGAGTGAATTGATTAAGGACGGATCCCTGCTAGACGGAGAGAAGCATGACAACTGAGGTCATCATGCCCCAGCTCGGGGAGTCTGTGGTCGAAGGAACGGTCACGAAGTGGCTAAGAAACCAGGACGACCGCATCGAGGAATTCGAGCCGCTCGTAGAAATCAACACAGACAAGGTCGATACGGAGGTGCCCTCGCCCGCGACGGGCACGGTTTTGAAGCTTTTTGTTGCGGAGGGAGAAACGGTGGTGGCGGGAACACTGTTGGCAGTCATCGGTGAGCCGGGAGAAGAGGTGCCGGAGCCACCATTAGCTCCTAGCGATGGAGGTGTCCGGGATGCGCCGCCGGCCGGCCGCCCTGATGGAGAACTCCAGAGTGCGCCTGCGCCGGCCAGCTTCGAGGCGGCCGCAAAGGTTAAGGTCGGAGATCTCGGTTTTATCTCCCCGGTCGTCGCCCGCATCGCAGCCGAACACAACGTGGACCTGACCCAGGTATCCGGGACCGGCAGCGGTGGACGAATTACCAAGAAGGATGTCCTTTCCTATGTTGAAGGTGGGCAAGCGGCACCACCTTGGGAAGAGCCCGGTTCGGGTGATCTCTTTCGACCGACCGAGGAAATCTTCGGCGCGAAGGAGCCTGCGCGAGCGGCCGCGGGGACGCTACAGCCGCTGGATGCCGTCCGCACCCGGATCGCAGAACACATGGTCCGCTCCAAGCGCACTAGCGCGCATGTTACGACACTGATGGAGGCGGACCTAGGGCGCGTGATTGCCCACCGCAAGACTCATAAGGAATCCTTCGAGCGCGAAGGTGCCAAGCTAACTCTAACGGCCTATTTCATCGCGGCGGCGGTCGAGGCCTTGAAAGAAGTTCCTCTCGTCAATTCCTCCTGGAGCGAGGAAGGGATCGTGCTGCACAAGGCGGCCAACGTCGGTGTGGCCGTTTCCCTGGGGGAAGCGGGGTTGATCGTCCCAGTGATCAAAAACGCCGAGCAATTGTCTCTGCTGGCGATCGCCAAGACAGTCAATGACCTTGGCGAACGCGCCCGAGGCCACAAGCTGATCCCGGATGAGGTTCAAGGTGGGACGTTTACCATCACAAATCATGGGATAAGTGGATCACTTCTCGCCACACCGATCATCAACCAGCCCCAATGCGCCATTCTGGGCGTTGGTCTACTTCAGAAACGCGCGGTGGTTATTGAGGGGATGTCACCCAGCGGCGAGCCACAGGATTCGCTGGCGATCCGCCCCATGGTCTACCTCACGCTCACCTTCGACCACCGTATCATCGACGGCGCTATAGGGGATCAATTTCTGGGCATCCTTGTGCAACGCCTGCAGTCTTGGGCCTGAGAACCACCCGCAGTTATCCCGGAATTACCCTTGAGCAATTTGCCTGGGCGCGGACTGCGCCCAATTGGGAGGTAAGCTGAATGCCTGATTACGACGTCGTGGTCATAGGAGCGGGACCCGGCGGTTACGTCGGCGCCATCCGCGCCGCGCAATTGGGTCTCAAGACCGCCATCATAGACCGCGAATGGCTCGGGGGGGTGTGCCTCAACATTGGATGTATCCCCTCGAAGGCGCTACTGAAAAACGCTGAGCTGGCACACATTCTGAGGGAAAGAGGCGACGAATTCGGATTTGCAATAGAGGGCCTGGAGTTAGATTACGGACGGGCCGTTGAGCGCAGCCGGGAAGTCTCGGATCGGTTGGTGAAGGGCGTCGGGTTCTTGATGAAGAAGAACGAAATCGACGTTCATATGGGCGACGCGGTCCTGCGCTCACCCCATTCAATCGCGGTAAGAAACTCCGAGGGCGAGGAAACCGAAATCGAGGCGAAGAACATCATAATCGCCACCGGTGCGAGCGCGGCCTCCATCCCCGGATTGGAGATCGACGGGCAGCGCGTACTAACCTACCGGGAAGCCATCCTTCAGACCCAAGTCCCGAAGTCGGTACTGATTGTGGGCTCGGGAGCGGTGGGCCTCGAGTTTGCCACTCTATGGAATGGCTACGGGGTCGAAGTGAGCGTTGTAGAGATGCTTCCCCGCATCGCGCCACTTGAGGACGAAGAAGTCAGTACGGAGCTCGCCAAGGAGTTCCACAAGCGCGGCATCAAGATCATGGCAGGCACCAAGGTGGAAAGCATCGAGGTGCTCAAGACCAAAGTGAAGGCGACGGTCTCGGGTGAATCGGGAGAGGATGTGCTGCAGGCGGCACAGGCTCTGGTGGCGATCGGCTTTCGGCCCAACACTGCGGGCATTGGATTGGAGGATCTCGGCGTACAGCTCAACGAGTCTGGAATGGTTGAGATCGACGAACGAATGGCCACCAATGTCGCGGGGATCTGGGCCATCGGCGATGTGACCGGGAAGCTGCAGCTGGCCCACGTGGCAATGGTGATGGGCATTGTGTGCTCCGAAAACATCGCGGGGGTAGAGACGATCGAGCTCAATTACGAGATGATGCCGAGGGCGACCTTCTCCCATCCGCAAGTAGCCTCCTTCGGAATGACGGAAGCTCAGGCCGAACAGCGCGGTTACGAGGTACATGTCGGTAGGTTCCCCTTCCTGGCCAATGGAAAATCGCTAGGCATGGGGGAGAATGCGGGGTGGATTAAACTGATTTCGGATGCCCGCTACGGCGAGATCTTGGGAGCACACTTGATCGGACCGGACGTCACGGAATTGCTGCCCGAACTGACACTGGCCCAGAGTATGGAACTTACGCTTGCTGAAATTGCGCGCAATGTTCATGCGCATCCCACGCTGAGTGAAGCTATCATGGAGGCTGCACACGTCTCCCAGGGACAAGCGATTCATATATAGGAGGCTGGAGCGGAACGCGCCGTGCCTCAAAAGCAGTGAGGTTTTTGGCGGAGAGGCTAGCTAAGGAGAAAACAAATGAGCGATCCCCAGATCATTGGTGGGCTTGAGGGGGTTTTGGTTACTGAGACCCGTTTGAGCAAAGTCGAGGGCGCGGCCGGCGTGCTCACGATCGGCGGTTTTCCATTGGAAGAGCTAGCCCCCAACGCCACATTCGAGGAAGTACTCCACTTGCTCTGGTTCGATCGGTTGCCCACAGCCTCCGAGCTAGAGGAGCTTCGCGCGGAGCTGGCTGGCCTGCGCACGATACCGGAGCCGACCACCGATCTTCTGAAGGCGGCCGCACTGAAGAAGCTTCCGACAATGGATGCGCTGCGCATGGGTGTCGATACCCTGACCCTAGCTGACGCCGATCCATCCGATGTCTCATCTGAGGCGGACATGATCCGGGTGAAGTCGATTACGGCACGCATTCCTACCGTGGTTGCGACCTACTGGCGCCTGTTGCATGGCCAGGATCCCGTGCCCCCTGACCCGGAAATCCGGCACGCGGCCAATTACCTCTATATGCTGCAGGGCGAGAAAACCCACACCGATGCGGTGCGCGCGCTCGAGACCTATATCAACTCAGTTGTCGATCATGGGATGAACAACTCCACCTTCACCTCGCGGGTGATTATCAGCACCCGCTCCGACATCGTGTCGGCGGTAGTTGGAGCGATCGGCTCACTAAAGGGTCCCCTGCACGGCGGTGCCCCCGGTCCGGCGCTGGATATGGTTTTTGAAATTCGGGCGCGGGCGGACGCCTCTGGCAAAGACATTCAAGAGGAGGCCGACATCTGGGCGCGTGAGGTCGTGGAGGGCGGCGGGCGCATCATGGGTTTTGGTCATCGAGTGTATACGGTTCGAGATCCCCGTGCGGACGTACTGGGAACCGCGGCGGTGAAGCTATTTGAAGGCGTGGACGATACTGCGCTGTATGACGATGCCACCGCGGTCGAAGAAGTAGTGCTTGACGTGCTTGCAGAGTTGAAACCGGACCGCAGTATCAAGACCAACGTCGAGTTTTACACCGCTCTGGTACTGCATGGTGTGGGCATGGAGTCCGACCTGTTCTCGCCCACATTCGCTGTTGGGCGGGTGGGCGGCTGGACGGCGCACATTTTGGAGCAGATCGCCGAAGCGCGATTGATCCGCCCACGAGCGGCATATAGTGGTGAGCTGGATCGGGTCTGGCTTCCGATAGAGGAGAGGGGAAATGGCGGAAGTCGAGGAGGTTAGGCGAGCCAAAGAGCTGTCAAAATACAGCATCCTTTCCAAGCCCAATGTTGTAGGGGTAGGCTACGGTTATAAGGAGAAGGCTGGACGGCGCACAACGGAGCTGAGCGTCGTTGCCTTGGTGCGGGTGAAGCTGCCGAAATCCTCCTTGGCGCCGGATGAGCTGGTACCGGCGACTTTCGATGGCGTGTCTACAGACGTAGTCCAGGTTGGGGAGATCCGGGCACTCCAGGTGCGAACCGATCGCTGGCGCCCCGCTCCGGGCGGGGTGAGCATCGGCCACTATCAGATCACGGCCGGCACCCTGGGAACGGCGGTGCGAGATGTGGCAAGCGGCCAACGGCTGATCCTGTCGAACAATCACGTGCTTGCCAACAGTAACGACGCCCAATTGGGAGATGCGATCCTGCAGCCGGGCCCGATCGACGGAGGACATGCGGACTCCGATACTCTGGCGACCCTCGAACGCTTCATCCCCATCCAATTCACAAATGAGCCCTCTGATTGCGGAGTTGCTAAACGGGTGGCGGACGGAGCTAATTTCGTTGCCCGCCTCCTGGCCTCCCGTTCCAAACTAGTGCCGATCCGGGAGGATCCGGCGGCGATCAACCAGGTGGACGCGGCGCTCGCCCGGCCAGCGGACGACGGGGACCTTCTCAATGAGATTCTGGACATCGGAGAGGTCAGTGGCACGGTTGAGCCGACGCTCGACATGGCGGTAAGGAAGTCCGGGAGGACGACGGCCTTCACCACCGGACAGATCACGGTCTTGGAAGCGACCATCGACGTCAATTACGGAGAAAGTCGCAAGGCGCGCTTCGAAGGCCAGATCGTTGCCGGCCCCATGTCGCAGGGGGGCGATTCGGGCTCGTTGCTAGTGGCGGGTGACTCGCTGCAGGCAGTTGGACTTCTCTATGCAGGCTCGAATCAAGCCACAATCTTCAATCCTATCGGCGAAGTGCTGGCCGCGTTGGGGATCGAGCTGTGAGTTCGGATCCGGCGCTCGAGCGCGCGCGTCAGATATCGCGAGCTCATTCCGATACGCTGCTGGCCAAACCCAACGTAGTGGGAGTGGGGATAGGATATCAAAAAGGCTCACAATCGGAGCTGACGCTCGTCGTGATGGTCAAACAGAAGCTGCCATTAAGCGCGCTCTCGGAGGATGAGATTGTGCCGAGGGAGATCGATGGATTGCCGGTTGAGGTAAGAATGGTGGGGGTGGTGAGCACCCAAGGGGAAGCAAAAAACCACGAGAAATAGGAGATAGGCGAACCAATCCCCGTTTCCAGGTTGGAGATCGCTTGTCCTTGCGAGGCAAGGGCCCGTCCTATACGCTGCAAAGGACTGTCCATTTCTGGCTGAACACACGGCCTGGATCGGTGATTTAGCGAAGGAGGAAGAAATGAAATCGATTGAGGAACAAACTGTTAAGGCGCTCTCATGGCAGATGATCTACGGAAACTATCGCTCCAAGCTGGGCGCGGAGGGATGGGAGCGTCTAGATCAATCGGTTGGAGCGCCGGACTTCAAGAAGATGGACTCCGACGAAGATACGCCCATGGGCCCGTTTAACGAGGCCGTCTTGTTCATTGATCGTGAACTGGGGGATGGCGATGGCTCGATGGTGGAGGAGATCACCGTGGCCTCCGTCGACCTCTGGGCGAACATCTTTCGCAATTTGGCCAAGCAACTGCAGGGACGGCCGCAGAAGATGATGGAGATCTTCTGCACTGAAGTGCATCCCTACTTCTTGAACGATCCCGGCGCGAGCGAAATCGTCGAGTCTGCGCCGGATCACTTCGTGCTCAAGTTAGACAACGGCCTGCTGGAAGGATTCAAAATCGGGCTGATCGATGGCTTCGTCGACATCGTTGGGGCAGACGCGGTGATCGAGCGCCGCAATGGCGACTATCACGTGCGCTGGTCTATTCGGGAAGAAACTCCAGAGCCGTCTCGATGGGCACTGTTCGTCAACGCCACGAGGCTTCCGTTCTTGACTGCAACCTTGGTCCCGATTCTGCTCGGAACCGTAATCGCCTGGGACGACGGATTCTTCAACTTCGGGCTGTTTCTGCTGGCATTGCTGGGGGCCTCGTTTTTCCATCTCGGCACCAACGTGATGAACGACTACTTCGATCACACCAGTGGTGTTGACGAGGCCAATTTGACCCCAACGCCGTTCTCTGGCGGCTCACGGTTGATTCAACGTGGCCTGATTGAGCCCTCGACACTTCGTAGACTGGCCTGGGGATTTTATGCAGCCGGCACATTAATTGGCCTGGCGCTGGTTGCGCTGGTGGGTCTTGAGCTGCTGGTCTTCGGAGTCGTTGGCTTCCTGCTGGGCCTGCTGTACACCGCACCGCCAGTCCGCCTAGTTCACCACGGGGTGGGCGAGATCGCGGTGGGCTTGGGCTTTGGCCCGGTCATGGTGCTGGGCGCCTACTGGGTACAGGCGCAGCAGTTGAGCACCGCGGCCCTGTACGCCTCGATTCCGGTGGGGATTCTGATTGCAGCGGTACTCTACATCAATGAGATCCCAGATCGCATGTGGGACGAAAA
>JAPUGV010000226.1 GCA_027298025.1 Chloroflexota bacterium
GTTCACCGTCCGACTGACGCCTAGCGTATCGCTTCATTAAGACCGTGCGAGCGTTGTCGGCTAACTCAACGGTCGGTAGCTCATCGGGGAGTGGAGGCGTCGGCGCGAGTCTAAGATCTTCCGCCCGCACTTGCACCTCAGAATCCGAGGTTTCCAGCACTGCATCCTCCTCCGGGCGCCTTCCCGCTCCTCCAGCAGAGAAGATCAGATGATCCTGCGCGGGCCGGAGACTGCTGTCCCCGCGGCGTATGCCGCGCCTGATCTCTCGCGGCCGGATCGGCCGCGGCCCTATGCGAATTGAGATTAAGCTTCCAGGAGTTGGTCGATCTCGTTCCGAATGGACTGCAGATCATCCAAGCCCAGATATACGATCGCGTAACGAATGTATGCGATGTGATCGAGCTCTTTCAGTCCGTTGATGACCAGATCCCCCACTACTCGGGCTGGGATCTCCGGCTTTCCCAGCGATTGCAACCTAGATTCGACTTCCCCAACCAGCCTATCGATGTCTGTCGCCGAAACCGGTCGCTTCGCGCATGCGATCCTGACCCCTCGAGCCAGCTTCTCACGATCGAACTCCTCACGGCTGTTGTCAGCCTTAATCAACAGCGGAGCCGTTAGGATGGCCCGTTCGTAAGTGCTATACCGCTCGCCGCAGACCTTGCAAACTCTCCGCCGCCGCACACCCCCCTTGGCATCGTGAGTGGTGTCGATCACTCTGGTGCTGGTGCCTTGGCAATACGGGCATTGCATTGGCTGGGTTCCCGCCCCGAACACTTGTTTGGCGCCAGATATTCTGTACGCCCCCCTGCTGACCCTAAGATGTTCCGAACGGGGCGGAGATTGTAGCACGGTCAAAAACGCACGCCAACCCCCGCGGGGGTGAATCGACCTTAAAGTTTTTGGTACCTCGGTACTGGAGATCGCGAGTTTGCACTCAAGGTAACCGCGGCTGGATGAGCATGCCGACATATTTTGGGTGCTCCCCGCTCCGCGGGGACAAGTCTATTATCGCGCGCTGCGGTCGGGGAACTCCGAGCGGATGTGGGCTCTGGAAGATTTAGCGGGCACCGGGAGGAGGGTCCGGCACCCGCTGCATGTGGGGTCGCCCGTAGGACCTCGGGACTGACGGAGCAGGGTCCGCATGAGGCTCGTCAATATCCAGGCGGGCCTAAGGATTGATCGCGACCGAGTTCCTTGTTCCGAGCTTTGGGAACACAGACCTCGAGCGGCCCTCCTTAACGACGCCGCAGGAAGGCCGGGATGTCCAGGTCGTTAACGTCGATGGACTGCGGCACAAACTCATCCGCCGATATCCCGGTCTCCAACAGAGCCGGCTCCTGGGCCGCGGCGGCCTGAGTGAAATGTCGTATTCGTGCTGAAGCTCGCTTCGGCCCGCCCGAGCGCTCGAATCCGGTGGCGATTACGGTCACCCTCAGGTCCTCGCCCATGCTCGGATCGATTACCGCCCCGAAGATCAGATTCACGTCTGGATGCGCGGTTTCCTTGATGATGCCAGCCGCCTGATTCACCTCAAACAAGCTCAGATCGGAGCCGCCAGTAACGTTAAACAGAATACCCCGTGCCCCATCGATTGTGATATCGAGCAGGTGGTTGGAAATGGCCTGTTCTGCCGCCACTCGGGCACGATCCTCACCCGAAGCGCGACCCACCGCCATCAGCGCCGCGCCACCCTCGGCCATGATCGCGCGCACATCGGCGAAGTCCAGGTTGATCAGGCCAGGGACGGTGATCAGCTCACTGATGCCCTGAATGCCCTGTCGCAGCACGTCGTCTGCGAGCTTGAAGGAATCCTGCAGGCTCGCACGTTTGTCTGCGATCTGGATCAGACGGTCGTTTGGGATCACGATCAGCGTGTCGACATGCTCCTTCAATTCCTCGATGCCGGCCTCTGCGACCTGCATGCGCTTAGCGCCTTCAAACGAGAAGGGGCGCGTGACCACGCCGATGGAGAGCGCACCGATTTCCTTCGCGATCTGGGATATCACGGGCGCGGCACCCGTTCCCGTCCCACCGCCGATTCCGGCCGCGATAAACACCATATCGGAGCCCCTGAGGACTTCGTATACATCCTCCGCCGACTCCTCAGCTGCTTTCTGACCGATCTCCGGGTCGCCTCCGGCTCCTAAGCCACGCGTGAGCTTGTCGCCAATGCGAACACGGGTCGGCGCGTTTGAGAGCAGGAGCGCCTGGGCATCAGTGTTGATGGCCACGAATTCGATGCCGGCCAGGCCCTCCTCCATCATGCGGTTTACGGCATTGCTACCGCCCCCGCCGATCCCAACCACCTTGATTCGTGCAAATGACTCGATCTGTGGTGCTGGTTGCATGTTGTCCTCCTCTGTCTTCCCCGGTCTCCGATAGCGGGCCTCAGCCCGGAAGTAAACGCTTGAGTAATCCAGCCGCTCGTCCTAGGTCGAATCGCGGCCAGGCCATAGAGCGATGGTCCAGAATGACATCTTCTTCCTGGAGCCGGCCCCAATGCAGCAATCCCACGCTGGCCGAATACGCGGGGTCGCTCAACTTATCCACCAGCCCGCGTAGATTGTCTGGCCGTGCGGAGCGGATCGGCAGCTGCAGCACATCGGCCGCCACGAGATCTAGGCCGTGCAGCTGGCTTGCACCACCGGTTAAGACCAGGCCCGCCGGAAGCAACGCATCGTAGCCGGAGCGTTTGATCTCCTGGCGTACGAGCGCAAAGATCTCCTCTGCCCGCGGCTCCAAGATCCCTGCAAGATCCGCGATCCGTACCTGAACATTGCTGCCCTGTCCAAAGGGCTTCATCGTCACCAGCTGGTCGTGGTCACCCATCATGGGCCGGCAGGTACCGTGTCTGATCTTGATGCTTTCAGCGGTCTCCTGAGGGAGGTGTAGGCCCTGGGCGATGTCGCTGGTCATATGATCGCCGCCAACGGGAATGGCGGCCGTATGCCAGGAGGCCCCTTCGATGTAGACCGCGATGTCGCATGTTCCGCCACCGATGTCGCAAACAACGGCGCCCATCTCTCGCTCGGTCTCCGAGAGCACGAGTTCACCCGCAGCAAGTGAGGAAAGCACGTACCCATCTATGGCGATGCCAGCCGCCTCCACTGCCTTCTCCAGATTGCGAAGCGAGGTTTGATTGGCGGTCACGATGTGGGTCTCGACTTCCAGCCGGTAGCCGTACATACCGATGGCGGAGCGAATTCCGTCCTGGCCGTCCACCACGAATCCGCGCGGTACGACGTGCACCAGCTCTCGGTTGAACGGGATGGCTACCGAACGTGCCGCGTCCAGCGCACGGGCCACGTCGTCGTAGCCGATGGTACGACCGGTCACGCCGGCCATGCCGCGGCTGTTCATCGATTCGATCTGATTGCCCGAAAGGCTGACCAGCGCAGAGGCAATCTCGAATCCGGAGGTACGCTCGGCCTTGTCTTTGGCAAGTGAGATCGCCTTGCTGAGTGCTTCCAGGTTCACCACTCCGCCCTTACGCATGCCCATCGAGGGCACGATACCCACGCCGATCACGCGCAGTCGGTTCTCTGGATCCAGATGCCCAACCAGCATGCAGACCTTCGTGGTTCCAATGTCCAGGCCAACAAAAACGGTTTCTTCGGGTCCGATGAGAGTAGACACGGGTTACCTCGTCAACTTGTAGTAGGGCGAGGCCGGATCTTCGACGCTCACTGCGACTGCGCGCAGGCCCTGCTCCACCAGGGATAGGGCGATGGCCTCATACACTGTCAATCTTGTGTCTATGTCGCCGCCTTGGCCGAAGAGCACATGCCAGCCGCGCGGATCGTCGAATCCAAAGCCGTGGTCTGCGCTGTAGGTCAGATCGGTCGCATACGGCAGCTGCTCGCTCAGCATTACCGCGCTCCAGAGCACCTCAGGATTTATGGCCGGCACCAGGGCATCCTGGCTGATCTCCAACACCGATTCCGTCGACGTCACCTCGACCATGGCCTTGTAGGGCTGGCGCTGAATAAATGCGACGCCGGATGCGCTGAGCCACCAGGTCTTACCGCCATCATGCCATTCGACAATCGGTCGCCTCTCTTCCACCCGAATCGCCACCTTGTTGCCGGGCCACAGAAGTCGGACCTGCGCTGCATCGATTTCAGGATAAGAAACCAGGCGTTGCTCTGCAGCCTCGGGATCCATAACAAAGATGTGGCTCCCGCTAAGTCGAGCGATCGATTCAATCTGCGCCACACTCAGCAAGCCGGCGCCTTCGACCGTCACATCATTGATCCGAAATTCATCACTGACCCAGGCTCTATGTGCGGTCAACAGCCAGGCGAGCAGCAAGAGCAGAGTCAAGGTGCGCCGTCCGATGCGAAGCCTCGGAAGCGCCGGCAGACTAATCTCCGCTCCAAGCTCGTCGGGCAATGGAATCGTGTAAGTGCGCCGTCTCCGCACCGGGTTTCCTAGTGCCTGCGCAGCCTCCCGCCCGATCGGGTAAGTCAAGGGAATGCGCGTGCTAGCGCTGCGGCGAGTGGTACGTCGAGCGGTGCGAGATCGCCTGCGCCCGCGCCTCGGCGATCCGCCCGAGAAACGGCCCAGGATCGAAAGACGTGGACGCCGGATCGCCAAGCTCATTTGCGCGGCCCCCTTATATGCGCATGGATCGTCCGAGCGAGAACCCATACGGCGCGATCGTCGGATCGACGCTTCATCTACTCCGCTCCCTCATAAGTGCGTACCCATCCATCTTTTTGCGCCTTCCGGGCCTGAGCCAGTTCAATTAATCGATCCATCAGCTCTGGATACGGGAGGCCGCTGGCCTCCCAGAGTTTCGGGTACATGCTGATTTGCGTAAATCCCGGAATGGTATTGAGTTCATTTAGGTAAAGGTGTTCCGTTTCAAGTTCCAACAGCAGGTCGACCCGCGCCATCCCGGCTCCATCGACGGCCTGAAAGGCCTCGACCGCGATACGCCGTGCCTCTTCTGTCGTCTCAGGGTCAAGCGGAGCGGGAATGTGCAGCTCCGAGCGGTCATCGATGTATTTTGCGCGATAGCTATAGTACTCATCGCTGGGAATGACCTCTCCTGGGACGGAAGCTTCCGGATGCTCGTTGCCCAACACACTCACTTCGATCTCACGTGCCTCAATTCCGCGCTCCACGAGAATCCGACGGTCGTACCGGACAGCCTCCAACAGGCCTTCGACTAAATCCGAGCGACTGCGCACCTTGCTAATACCTACCGAGGACCCCAAATTGGCCGGCTTTACGAAGAGCGGGTAGGCAGCGACCGCTTCGGCCTCGTCCAGGGCCGCGTCCATATCCGCCTCAAGCCTGACACTATCGATAATGGCGAATTCGAGCACCGGGATCCCATGTGCACGCATCAACCACTTGAATAGGCCCTTGTCCATCGCCACTGCTGAGGCGAGCACGCCGGCGCCCACATAGGCCAGCTCTGCCATTTCGAACAGGCCCTGAATCGTTCCATCTTCACCGAAAGACCCGTGCAATATAGGTACCGCCACGTCCACATCTGCAATCTTGGATAGGCTAGAGCCTTCCCCCCGTGCGTACAGCCCTCGAGCGCCTGGTTCTGGCAACAGAGTCGCAGCATCCAGGCCGCGGGTATCCCCGCGTTCGAAGGCGCCGATGGCATCTTCTCCGGTAAACCATTCCCCATCGTGAGTGATTCCCACCTGAACTACCTGATACTTGTCCTTTTCCAGGGCTCCCAGTACGGATCGGGCTGACATTAGCGAAACCTCGTGTTCCCCCGACCGCCCTCCGAAGAAAACGGCCAGGTTGAGCTTAGGCATTCACCTCCCAGTCGCCCAGGAGCTCTATTTCCAGTTCCAGTGCCACGCCGGACTTCTCGGCCACTCGCCGCTGGGCCAGCTTTATGAGTGCATGGACCTGACTTGCACTGGCCCCGCCGTGGTTGACGAAGAAATTGGCGTGCTTCGGACTGATCTCTGCCTCCCCGCGCCGTTCTCCTTTCAATCCAGCCGCCTCAATCAGCCTGCCCGCATGTTCGCCCGGAGGATTCCTGAACATGGAGCCAATGCTGGCCCCCGTCGGCTGGGTCTGCCGGCGGTAGTCGACATAGTCTTCCATCGTCGCGCGTGTCTCCGCCGGATCGGTTTGCGAGAGGACGAAGCGACCGGCCAGAACAACCGCTTCGCCGGGATTCCGTTTCAGCCAGCTCGTTCGATAACCAAATTCCAGACGCTCTACGTCCCAACGCGCCCGTCCTTCTTGTCGGTAGATGACCTCCGCATGCGCCAAGGTGCTCGCCGTATCTCCGCCATGGGCGCCGGCATTACCCACGATGGCTCCGCCGATGGTTCCCGGGACGGTGGCCGCCCACTCCAGTCCGCTGAGCCCCTTCTCGACCGCACGGCGCGCGATCGATCCGATAGAGGCGCCGGACTCGGCCCACACGCGCTGCTCTTCGAACTTCACTTCCTTAGCCTGGTTCAAGACCACGACTCCCGATATTCCCTTATCGGCCACAAGCACGTTGGATCCACTACCCAGCAGCCGGAATTCACAATCCAGCTCCCATAGTCGCTCCGCCGCTCCCTCGAGTTCGCCGGCCGAATGGACCGTCAGCAGGAACTCGGCCGGCCCGCCGATGCGGGTTGCCGTGTACTGTGCGAGCTGCGCGTTTTCCTGCAAATTCTCCGGAAACGCCCTGCGCAGCTGGTCGCGTACCAACGATCACAGTCGGCGGACTGCGTCGATCAGCCGGCCGAGCACTTCAGGTTCGGGCGTGCCTTCTTCTTCCAGAACCAATGTCCTGGACGGCATCTCCCCGTGCAGCCGCTTGAGCGCGATGCGCATCTTGAGCTGTACCTTGCGATCTTGCTCGAGCGGACGTCTGGCTGTTTTCGGCTTAAGCATGTTTGCCTCCTTGCGATAATTCCTGCAGAACGAGCCGTCCGACGCGATTGGCGTTGCCGGCACTCAGAGTCACAACCACAGAGTTCGGCTTGACGTGCTCAACTAGTTCCTTCGCTACTTCCTCAAGTTCCGGTACAAAGCGGACGTCGGGACCCTCAATTTGGCTGGCCAATTCGCCGGCGCTGACCCCTGGCACGGGCTCTTCTCGGGCAGCGTAGATGTCTGTCACGATGACGTGATCTGCGTCGGCAAACGACTTGGTCAGCTGATCGAAGAGGGCCGCGGTGCGGGAGTAGGTGTGCGGCTGGAACACTGCCCAGATCTGGGCTGAGGTGTAGCGCTGCCGCGTGGCCGCCAGGGTGGCTCTAATTGCGCTGGGGTGGTGGGCGTAGTCATCGATGACAGTGACGCCTGCACGCTCCCCCAGGATCTCGAATCTACGTTCAACACCGTGGAAATCCGCCAGAGCCGTGCGTGCGGCGGCGAACTCCACATGCAGGCTGTGCGTCGTGGCGAGGGCTCCCAGAGCGTTAAGCACGTTGTGGTCGCCTGGAAGCCGCAATCGGACGATTCCCAGTGTCTCACCCCGTCGAATTGACAGGAAATCGACTCCGCCGGCGTCGTTGCCACGGATCTCGACCGCCCGCCATTCGGCCTTGTCGCCCAACCCGAACGTGATGCGAGTCAGCGCCGTGGGTGCTAACGTCCCGGCTACCGGATCATCCAAGCCGACAATCACCGTTTCCTGAACCCCAGATACGAAGGTTTCGAATGCCGCCTTGTAGGCCTCGAAGCTCGGATAGCTGTCGGGATGATCGTATTCCACATTCGTAATCACTGCGATCGCTGGATGCAGACCGAGAAATGCCCGGTCGTACTCATCGGCTTCAATCACAAAGGTTTCTCCACTTCCATGTCGAGAATTCGTTCTTAGATCCATGGGGATCCCACCGATGATGAAGCTGGGCTGCAGGCCAGCGCGATCCAGGATCCAGGCAATCATGGCCGTCGTGGTGGTCTTACCGTGCGTGCCGCTGATGGCCACGGTTCGATACCCCTCGACGAGTCCCGGTAGGAAGGCCGGCCTTCGCAGCACCTGGATGCCCCGTTGACTCGCAGCCTCTAGTTCCACGTTGGAATCGGGCACGGCCGAAGAAGCCAAGACCAGGTCTGCATCCACCACCGCCTCGGCCCGGTGACCGATGGTGATCGGCACGCCGGATGCGGCCAATGCCTCGGAAAACGGCGTCATGGCCAGGTCCGAGCCCGACACTTGCTCACCGCGCTCCATCAAGACCCTCGCAATGGCTGACATTCCCGCTCCGCCGATTCCCACCACGTGCACCCTCCGGCTCATACAAAGACAACGATGATAAAGACGAATACGACTCCCACCGCGAAGAACACATGCGGTATGGGCAGAAGACTGGGCGGCATATAAGCCATGAGTCCATCGATTTGTTCCGCAAGTTCACCTTCCGGCGCGATCACTAAGTCCGTCGTTGCGTAGCCTGTCTGATGCAGATAAAACCAGATCGAGCCCACCATCAAGAAACCGTTCAGCAACCCCATGAAGCCACCCAGCATGATCTCCTCAAAGCGCTCGCGAACCAGCTTCGGCTGGAGCGCCTGAATCTTGGGCGTCTGATATCCGAAGAATGCCAGAAGCAGAATCACCCCCGCCTGCACGGCAAATACGGTCCCGATCTGCGCCGTGGCCAGAAACGTCTGATAGGGCTGGATGTAGGTCGCCAGAATATTGTTAAGGAACAGGCCCAACACGATGGCGCTCGTTACCAGGAGCTCCTTGGCCCACCCCCGCATGGCACCGATTACGCCGAAAAGGATCACAAGCAGGCCGAAAAGCACCGTTAGGCTGATCACTTAGGCTCCCCCTCTGTCCCATGCTCAGCCGTGCTTCCACCCTCTGGCCCTTGGCGCGGAAGGTCCTGATTGGGGGAGCTGCGCCCCGTTGCAGGCCCGGCCATCGCGACGCGTGCTACCTCGGAAGCTATCGCTTCCGCGGCGCCTGGAGTTGCCATTCCACTCATCGCCTTCGCCATGCCGCGCAAGCGAACGGGGTCCTGCAGCAGCCCCCGTACGGAGGGGAGCAAGTCTCGTGCCAAACTCTCGTCATTCACGAGCATGGCCCCGCCCTGCGCTGCCAAATATTGAGCATTCGTTGTCTGGTACCGCCCCGCATGCGGGTAGGGGACCAAAATTGCGGGCAGACCGTAAAGCGGATACTCACCCAGGGTCGCCGCACCGGCCCTGGAAATCACCAAATCCGCCGCTGCTAACGCATCTCCCATTTCAGAATGGAGGTAGCGGTAGGGGTGATAGGCTCCTTGCAGCCGCTCCGGAAGCTCGGCCTGGACGTCCCCCACGCTCGGCCAATCTCGATCTCCGGTAATGTGGATAACCTGGGCCATGCCCAAGATTCCGGGAAGCGCCAGCCACAGCGCACTGTTGATCGAGGTTGCGCCCTGACTGCCACCAAAAGCCAGAACAACGCTCCGATCCGGATCCAGACTCAGTCTTCGCCTGGCCTGCTCCGCTGCGATTGCTATTAGCTCGGGTCGAGTTGGGTAGCCGGTGACGACCACCCGCCTATTCCCATAGTCTTGCCGGGAGGCTTCCGCAGTGACGGCCACGGTGTTTGACAGACGAGTCGATACCCGAAGTCCGAGCCCGGGCTGTAGATCGGGTACGTAGGAAACCTTTGGCACTCCTGCGCCAGCCATCGCCACCGGGACTCCGACATAGCCACCCGTGAACAGCATCGCCTCGGGCCTATAGCTCCGCACGATGCGGCGTGCGGCGCGATAGCCCTTCGCCAGCTGATACAAGTTCCCCGGCAATGCTCTCAAACCAACTCCATGAACTCCGGCCGCGGGAATGGCCTCGAAGCGCAATCCTTCACGCGGCACGAGTTGTTCCTCCATACCGCCCTTTCCCCCCACCCAGAGCACTTCAGCCCGTGCGCTGAGCGCGGCGACGACGGCCAGGGCGGGATACACGCCTCCGGCTGTCCCGCCGGCCGACACCAATAGGCGAAACATAGGCCTTCTTGGGCTTCGACTTGGATTGGCGGGAAACGTTGAGCAGCAACCCAACACCCGCCATCGTGACCAGCAAGCTGGAACCGCCGAAGCTGAAAAATGGAAGCGCATTGCCGGCAAACGGGAGCATGCCCAGCAATACGGACATGTTAACGAACGCCTCCACACCGATCCAGAACGTTATTCCTCCCGCCAGAAGCGAGGCCAGACGATCATCCGCCATAGTGGCGACCTTAAAGCCACGCTGCAGGAAGGCTAGGAACAGCAACAGTACAAACAGGGCGCCTGCCAACCCCAACTCCTCACCCAGCACCGCGAAGATGCTGTCTGTGTGTGGCGCCGGGAGCAAACCAAATTTCTCACGGCTGGCGCCGAGACCCCTTCCAATCAGACCGCCAGCGAAGAACGCCTGCAGAGAGTGCTGAACGTGATAGCTCGCCTGCTCGATGTTAACCAGGCCGGCCAGGTAATCATCCCAGCGCGCGCGTCCCGTGTTGGTGAGGCGGACGAGAATGTAGCCCACGACGGCACTACCGGCAGCGATAGACAGGGTCTGTGAAGCGCGACTTCCCGCCAAATAAAACATCGTCAGTGCCATAACCGCGATCGTCAGCACCGCGCTCAGATCCGGCTGCAGCAGAATCAGGCCACCGATTAGGCCAATGATCATCATGAGCGGGACGAATCCGTATCCCCATTCCGACAATCGGGGTCCCTTCGACTCCATCCAAACCGCAAGGTAGATGATGAGCCCCAGCTTGGCCATTTCGGAAGGTTGCACTGAAGCTCCCAGGATGGCTCGTCTCGGCCCATCGCCGGGGTTGATGATCAACACCACCAGCAGTGCCAGGATACAGATCCCGATGATGGGCAGGGCCAGCTTCCGGAGCCACTGGATGGGGAAGGCCATGGCAGTAATCAGCACGATGAATCCATAGGCCAGATTTACGAGCTGGCGGCGGAAGAGCTCGTTGGGATCACCGTGCAGACGCCAAGAGACGTCCCAGCTAGCGGAATAGACCGTAACCAGACCCATCACAACCATAGTTCCCACAAGCAGCAGGAGCCAGGGATCGGTACGCAAAAGGGTGCGGCGGATCATAGGGCTTGCACCCATTCCTTGAACCGTTCGCCGCGCACGGCAAAGTCAAAAAATTCGTCGAAGCTGGTGCCTCCAGGGGCAAGCAAGACTACGTCGCCTTCGTCTGCGACATCTGCTGCGGCTTGTACGGCTTGCTCGAGGTCGTCCACAATGGCCAGTGTGTGCGGCCGCTCGCCATGCGAACCCCGCAGCAGGCCCTCGATCATGAGCTTGCTCTCCCCGAAAAGCACCAGGTGGTCGACGCGCTGCGAGATCAGTGTGATCAGCTCGCTCCAGTCCAGGTCCTTATCGCGGCCCCCAGCAAGCAGTACGAGTGGCTCGCCAAATGATCGGATGGCAGCCACCGCTCTTTCTGGCGCGGTGGCCATTGAATCGTTGTACCAGTCCGCACTCCTGACGCTGCGAACGAATTCGAGCCGATGCTCTAATCCGGTGAAGCCTTGCACGCCGGCAAGCATCGCCTCCGGCTCAATCCCTGCTGCTCCCGCGATGGCGCACGCCGCGAGTACATTCAGCAGATTGTGCGGCCCACGGAGCAAAATCTCATCTACCGGAAACAGCCGCTTTTCCTCGCCTTCCATCTGAAGAAGAATCTGGCCCCTTTCTATATAGGTACCTTCTCCATTGAAAGGACGGACACCAAAACCCAGCAAGCGTCCTTGCACGTAGTTGCGCAGCCCCCAAGATCCCGGGTCTTCGCGACCGAGAACCGCAGTGTCGTCCTCAAGCTGGAAATTGAGGATGTTGGCTTTGGCGGCTGAGTAGGCTTCCATGGTCCGGTGGCGATCCAGGTGATTTGGCGTCAGATTCAGCACAGACGCGATCTGAGGGCTTGCGGTCATCAACTCCAGCTGAAAGGATGAGAGTTCCATCACGACCCGGTCATCCTCCGAAATCTGATCGAGATCGGCGATCAGCGGTCGGCCAATATTTCCCCCTACCCAGGCCGCCGTGCTGTTGCCTTCCACCGCCGCACGCGCCATGCGACCCAAAAGCTCGGTGGTGGTGGTCTTGCCCGCGGATCCGGTGATTCCTATTACCGGCGCAGGGCTGCTCTCCAGGAAAAGCTGTGAATCGTTGGCCACGCGGATACCCTGGAGGCGGGCCTGCTGAGCCAGCGGCAGATCGGCGGGAATCCCGCCAGAAAGGCACAATAGATCCGCCTCCTCAAGAAGTTCCTGTGGATGGGCGCCAAGCTCGAACTGGATTTCCAGATCGCTCAGCTCATCCAATGGGAGTTCGTCTTCTCGTTTCAAATCGCTCGCTATCACTTCCGCGCCGTGCTCGGAAAGGTATCGGGTCAGCGCCTTCCCTTGTCGGGCTAGGCCCAAAACAATGACCCGCACACCCTCCCAACTCTCCACATCAGCTCACGAACGCTTGGGTTTGCTCTTAGTCGTCGATTTCTTGGTGCTCTTGGCCTTGGCCCCTTTTGCAGCTTGGGCCTCGTCGACCCCGATCCAGAAGTGGCCCGGCATAACACCCTTGCCCTTGCGGATCACCACGCCATTGGCCTTTCCCTCGTCGGTCAGGAGCATGTCCGGATGCACCAAACACAAGTTGGGTTTCCGGCCATATTTTTCCTTGTAATAGCCGGCTGCCTGTTTCACGCGGTCTTTAAGGGCAATCGGACTGTTGTCGTACCAGAGCATTCCAATTTCCATCACACACTCCTTAGATCAATGCCAGGGCGATTCCAATGCCGGCTGCCATAAGACCCACCAGCCAGAATCGCTGCACAATCTGGGTTTCACTCCATCCGCTGAGTTCAAAATGGTTATGCAACGGGGCCATCTTGAACAACCGCCTCCCCTTGGTGTATCGAAAGTAACCCACCTGAAGGATCACACTGACCGTCGCGGCAAGCGGGATGATGGCGATGAGGGGCAGCAGCGCCCATTGGCCCGTCATCAGGGAAACCACCGCCAACGTAGCCCCCAACGAGAGTGCTCCCGCATCTCCCATGAATAGCTCCGCCGGATGGGCGTTGAACCACAGGAAGGCGAACACTGCGCCGACCACGGTGAAGCAAAAACGCACTAGAAAGGTCTGCCCTTGCAAAAGCGCAATCGCTCCGTAAGCCGCGAAGGCGGTGGCCGCAATCAAGCCGGCCAGCCCATCCAGACCATCGGTTAGATTGACGGCGTTCGTAGTCCCCACGATCACGAATGTGGCAATCGGTACATAGAACACTCCAATAGGAATCTCTTCTGGCACGTTCGGCAAGAAAAGATCGGGCGCATCCAGGAGATACTTCAACGCGAGCGCCGCGCCCAGCGCCAGGACGGTTTGAGCCAGGAATTTCCAGCGCGCCCTGAGACCCTCCCCACGTCGTCCACCGCGCACACCCAGCCAATCGTCCACGGCCCCCAGCACTGCGTATGCGAACATGACCCCCAGCGGCAGCAGCACCGAAGGCCCGAGAACCGTCAGCTCGCTGGCAATCGAGACCAGATTGAGCATCCCCGTAATCAGTAAGACGGGGATGATAAACAGCCAACCGCCCATTGTGGGGGTGCCGAGCTTGGTAAAGTGCCGCTGCGGGCCCTCGATGCGGATTTGTTTGCCGATCTTGAGGTTGCGAAGGACCTGGATGAATGGCCCGCCCCAGATCACAGTGAGAAGAAATGTGATGCCTCCTAGCGATAGTGCTGCTGCGGCCTGCGTCAATCCAATACCTCGAGATCACTCACGATCTTGTCCATTCGGAGCCCGCGGGAGCCTTTGATGAGCACGACATCTCCCGTTCCGATTTCACGCCGTAGATGTTCCACCGCCTGATCGATGTCCGAGAGGGTCGTAATTTCTGATTCGGCCAATCCTGCGCGCACAGCTTCTTCCCCTATCCAGCGCGCACGCTCACCGACAGTAATCAGGCGCTGAGCGACTTGAGCCGCCCGGGCACCCACCATGCGGTGACCACGCTCCTCAAATTCACCTAGCTCCAGCATGTCTCCTAAAACGGCGATGCGTCGGCCGTCGAGGTCCTCCAACAGGTTGAGGGCGGCCAGAACGGAAGCCGGTGCGGCGTTGTAGGTGTCATCGAGAATCATCGAACCCCCGGGACCATTGACCGCAACCAAACGAAGTTGGCTGTGCGTCTGAGTGAGACCGGCCAGGATCCGGTCCCATGGCAACCCTTCCGTGAGTCCCACCGCAGCCGCGCGTAGCGCGGTGTGGACCGAGTGGCGGCCGAGCAGCGGAACGCGCACTCTGAAGGTCTCACCACCGTGGTGGAATACGAATCGAACGCCTTCCAGACCCAGGCCCTCGATGTCGCCGGCCCAAAGGTCAGCCTCCATCGAGAGACCGTAGTAGAAGACCCGCGCCTCGGTGCGTTCGGCCATCTCTCGCACCCGCGGATCATCGATGTTAAGAATGGCTACCCCCTCTGGATCTGGAGGCAGGTTCTCCACCAGTTCGCGCTTGCCTTTCACGATGGCTTCCATGCTGCCTGCGCGTTCCAAATGCACTTCGCTGATGTTGGTGATCACGCCTACCTGCGGCTTCGCAATATCGCTTAGCAGGGCGATTTCGCCGGGCACATAGAACCCCATTTCCAGGACCGCGCGCTCATGGGCCGGCGTGATCTTGAGCAGGCTGAGCGGCAGCCCGATTTCGTTGTTGAGGTTTCCTTCGTTCTTGTATGTGCGGTAGCGCTGCTCAAGCACCTCCGCCGCCAGCTCTTTGCTGGTGGATTTTCCGACGCTCCCAGTGATGCCAATCACACGGAGTTCAAGTTGTTCTCGCCAGAATCGCGCCGCCGCTTGCAGTGCCTGTACGGTGTTTTCGACCCGCAAACACAGCGGGGTTTCCAGAACCTCCCAGTCGGAAACGCTCCTGAGGTCGAGCACCCGAAGCTCGGGATCGACCTCACGATCGATCAAAGCCGCGAGGGCGCCGCGCTCGAAGGCCTCGGGCAGGTAATCGTGACCATTTGTGTGCTCCCCTTCGATGGCCACAAAGAGCGATCCGGGTGTCACCAGCCGCGTATCAATGGCCGCATCCGTGATGATTGCCTGGTACGCCTTCGGGCGCGATCCGGTTAGGGCTTCAATGACATCCGCGAGAGTCAGCAACCCTCGCTTCCCTTTCGGAGTGGATTCATCGGCCGTCTTCTCCATAGTGTGCGAGGGTCTCATCCTGCGACCGCGACCGGCGGGATATCAAGGAAAACGACCAGTCTTCGAACGACCTTCTGGAAAACCGGCGCGGCAACCACCGAGCCCCAGGGTGAGATCTCAGGTTTGTCCAAGCGCACGAGCACCAGGAATTGCGGATCCTCCACTGGGCCCCATCCGATGAAAGAGGCGATCGTCCACTCAGGGTCGTAGCCAAAATCGCCCGGGATCTGGGCGGTTCCCGTCTTGCCCGCCAGGCGATAACCCGCAAGGCTTGCGTAGGCTGTTTCGCCTTGCATTGTGGTAGCAAGCATCTCGGTCATGGTACGAGCCGTCTCGGAAGAGACGGGTCGGCCGAGGACCGTAGTTCTGGGCGAATAGGCGCCATTGGGGCCGACGATCTGGCGAACGATGTGCGGCTGAACCATTACCCCATCGTTTGCTACCGCCCCGACGGCAGCCATCATCTGCATCGGCGTCAGGGACACACCCTGTCCAAATGAGTTTGTTCCCAGGTCCGACTCGGTCCAATCCGGATGGCGGGGCGTACGCAGTTGCCCTGAGACTTCCCCAGAAAGATCCACTCCTGTGAGGTGTCCCACACCAAAGGCGCGTAAGTAGCTGTAAAACGTGGAAGCTCCCAGCTTCTCGGAAGCTACCCAGGCCAAACAGACGTTAAGAGAGTGTTCCAAGCAGCCCAACATGGTCTGTGGACCCCAAGCCTCACCGTTCCAATTGCGAATCGTGTTGCCGCCCACTTCGATTTGACCGGTATCGATGAATTCCGAATCAGGTTCCACCACTCCCGCGTCGATCGCGGAAGCCATAATGATCACCTTGAATGTGGAGCCAGGTTCGAACATGGCCCCAACTGCAGGCGTGATGACCGGTTCCTGCCCGTCCACCTCGATTAACCAAGGCTCATAATTGTTTGGATCCAGCTTCGGCCAGGCGGCCAGCGCTAGGATTTCGCCGTTCTGCGGGTCCATGACAATGATCTCGCCACTTTCAGCACCGGAGCTCTCGATGGCGGCCTCTAACTCACGCTCGACCATCTGTTGGATGTCCATATCCAGCGTGAGCACCAGATTGACTCCCGCCGGGGGATCGGGTTGAGCACGCGCTTCAGGGGGGATCATGGGCCGAGAGATTGTGATCGGTTTGCCGGAGAGCCATTCGTCGTAGAAGCCCTCGACACCGAAGTACCCTTCGTTTTCCTGATTGACAAAGCCGAGCACATGCCCCGCAAGTTCCCCATTGGGGTAGACGCGCTTGGGGTTCGGCACCAGTGACAATCCGCTGAGATCAGGGGCATAGGGGTCGGCCAGGAATTCGTTGAGCACGCCCGCCACAAACTTATCCACGGTTATGGGTAAGGGCTCGCCCGCCTTATCCCTGCGGGTGAGGCGGATACGGAACTGGCCCCGAGCGGCCCAATCCTGACTGAGTTGGTCGTGGAGA
This sequence comes from Chloroflexota bacterium, assembly GCA_027298025.1. Taxonomy (GTDB): domain Bacteria; phylum Chloroflexota; class Anaerolineae; order Anaerolineales; family E44-bin32; genus JADFRG01. The sequence goes on from JAPUGV010000226.1 coordinate 16,623, forward strand.
TCGCCCAGCGGAAGCACAAGCACCTTCGACAAGACTTCGGGGATGGCCTGTCGGCTACCAGGCGTGAGCTGTCGGGTTTCGACCTCCAATACGTACGATGTGGC
>JAPUGV010000227.1 GCA_027298025.1 Chloroflexota bacterium
TCCGCCGCTTCGACAAGCGAACTCGCGAAGTGCAGGTTGCCGAGTTGTCTGGCCGGAGGTGGGTACCCAATGAAGCTGACTACGGTCGGCTTGCCCGCCGCCCATGCCCGCTGGAGCAACCGCGCAATCACCGCTGGGTCGGGCGGCTTGGAGACCAAAACGATGACTTCGGTCTCCGGATCGCTGGCCAGCAAATCGAGACTACGGGTGGCCATGGCGCCCGCCACGCTTGCATTGAGATCTCTCGAACCGGTCCCGAGCGCCTGAGAAATGCCTTCACCTATCTGATGGATGCGGGAGGTCACAGTTTGCAGACCGGTCCCCGAGGCCCCGACCAGACCGATGCGCCCGCGCCGCACGCGGTTCGCAAAGCCGAAACCGATGCCCCCGACAATCGCCGTGCCACATTCCGGTCCCATCATGAGCAGGTTGAGTTCATCCGCCCGCGCCTTCAGCTCCACTTCATCGTCGAGGGAGACGTTGTCGCTGTAGAGGAATACATGTTTTCCTAGCTCAAGCGCCTCGTTCGCCACGGCCGCCGCGTAGCGTCCCGGCACCGAGATCAAGACCCAGTCGGCTTCCGGGAGCATCTCGGAGGCGGATTGCAGGCTTCTCGGTCGAAACTTACTGGCTGCTATCGATCTTCTGAGTGAGAACAGTTCGTCTACCTCCCCCAATGCCATCTCGGCGGCCTCCTCGTTCTCGGCAAGTACCACGATCACGAGGTCTTCCGGCGCAGCCTCCATCTCCTCTGGTAGCAGGTCGTTCTGGGCAAGCAGCTCCAGGTTTGCGGCCGTCCCCATGACGACCGCCGCGTCGATTACTTCCGGGAAGTCAGACAGGGCCCGTTGAAGCTGCATGAGCACCACCGAGTCGTAGTAGGCTCCCGGGCGCACTTCATGAGACGTGGCCATCCGTTGTCAGTCCTCAGCCCCTGCGCGCGCTATATCCATAACCTCCAGCAGCAATCGCAGTATGCGCCGCAGCGATCTTTATGGGATATTGCCAATTCCCTCAATCCTCGGTCAGCGCACGTTCCACGGCCACGGCTTCCGCCAGTAGCCGCTCGTCGCCGTACCATGAGCCGGTCAGCTGGATTCCCAGCGGCAGTTCGTTGGCGCTCCAACCAGAAGGCAACCCGATCGTCGGCAGGCCGCTGTGAGTCCAGGGCAAATTCATAGCTGGGTCTCCTGTGCTCTCGATACCTTCCGGAGCGGGACCCGGTGCAGCGGGAGAGATCCAGGCGTCGATACCGTATTCGTCCATTAGAGCCTGGAGCTGTTCGCGTAGCTGGCCGCGCCCCTCAAGCGCCGCCGCGAGTTGATCGCCCGATATCTCCCGGCCCATTCCAATCAGCTCAGCCGTCTTTGGATTGTAGAGTTCACCGTACTCATCGAACCATTCCTGATGGACAGCAGCCGCCTCTGCGGCCAAGATCAGGTAGTGTCGCTCCGAGATCTCGGCGTAGTCGAGCATGGCCGGCGCATCGATCATGCGCAACCCGCCCGCTTCAAGCCGGATCCTCACTCTCTCGAATTGAGCGATGGATTCTTCTGAGGCGCCTTCCATATATGGGCCGCGTGGGACTCCCAGCGTGATCGTTCCCGGTGCTAGATCCCCCAACCTAGTGTCTAGCTCCTCCGGCTTCCAATCGGAAAGCAGGAGCGGTGCGACAGCCAGCGTTCCACCGACGTCCGTGGTGAAGGTGCCCACGTGGTCCAGCGACGGCGCTAGCGGGATCACGCCAGCCGTCGAAATCCTTCCGTAGCTGGGTTTGAGGCCCACCACTCCGCAGAATGCGGCCGGGCGATTGATGGACCCGATCGTTTGGGTACCAAAGGCCATCGGTGCCAGGCCGGCCGCGACTCCAGCCGCCGATCCGCTGCTCGATCCTCCGGGCGTATGGTCCAGATTATGAGGATTCCGGGTGGGGCCCGGTGCGAAGTAAGCGAACTCTGTTGTCACCGTTTTGCCCAGAACTAGCGCTCCGGCCTCCACCAATTGAGTCACGCTTGCGGCCTGCTGCCCATCCAGGCGGGCTGCGGGAAGCCGGCTCCCGGCATGAGTTTCGAATCCGTCCGCGTGAAAGATGTCTTTGACTGCTACAGGGAGGCCGAACAGCGACGGGCGAGTCTCTCGATCTGGATAGCGCTCCTCGAGCGCCTCATAATCCGCTTGAAGCCGAGCGAAGCGCTGCTCTTCAGGCAAGAACGCGTGGATTAGAGATTCGTGCTCTTCGAAAGCGGCTTCCAACTGCTCCAAGTATGCGCTCGGCTCCTGCTGAAGCAGGTGTAGAGCCTCGGAGATTGAGGGGTTAGCCCTCGCGCGGGTGCCCGCCGAATTCACTCCGGCATCCCTTCGGCCGCCAGAAGCGCGGCCGCCACAATGTTTTGATAGCCCGTACACCGACAAAGGTTCCCGGATATGGCCTCACGGATCTCCCTTTCCGTTGGCTGTGGATTTTCCGCCAGGAACGGCACTAAAGTCATGAGGAAGCCAGGGGTGCAGAAGCCGCATTGCAAGCCGTGTGCCTCCCAAAAGGCCTGCTGAAGGGGATGCAGGTCCTCGGCGCTGCTCGCAAGGCCCTCAACCGTCGAAAGCTCGTAGCCCTCTGCCTGTACCGCAAACATCAAACACGAACGCACGGGCTGGCCGTCTAAGAGCACGGTGCATGCCCCGCATACGCCGTGCTCGCAGCCCACATGGGTCCCGGTGAGCCCGAGCTCGTGACGCAGGTAGTCGCTGAGCAGCATGCGCGGCTCGACTTCGCCCCTGTAGGTCTGGTCGTTGACCGTGAGAGTGATCGCGTGAGTTTCCATCAGGCCTTCGAATTCGCCGCACGATCAAAGGCCTTCACGAGCGCGCGCTCGGTCTGCACCCTGGCCAGGTGGCGCTGGAAATCAATCGAGGCGTGCACATTGCCCATGGGATCGATCTCGTGGTCCGCTGCCTGTGCCGCCGCAGCCGCGATGAGTTTCGGAGTGGGTCGCTCTCCTCGGAGCATGGCCGCCGCTTTTTCAGCTTCAATGGGCCCATCACCGGCGTTCAAGTAGACCAACCGCGCCTCCTTGCAAGCCCCCCCGTCATCAAGCTCTACCTCGACCGCCACGCCCATCATGGCGTAGTCTCCCCTGCGTCGGGAAGTCTCCTCGAATCTCCACCCGGTTCGCGACGTCTTGGCAGGGAAGGTCACTTCCACCAGCATCTCATCCGATCCGAGGGCGGTTGAGAACATCCCTTCGAAGAAATCTTTCGCCTCGATCCAGCGATCCCCCTCCGGTCCGCTGGCCTTCATGCTTGCGCCGGCGGCAATCGAGACCGCCGGAAGCTCGGCTGCCGGATCGGCATGGGCCAGGCTGCCTCCGATCGTGCCGCGGGTGCGGATCTGCGGATGAGCGATATGCGGCATGGCCTCGTAGAGCAATGGTGCCACACGTTCTACGTCCCGGCTCTTCTCTAAGTCACGTTGGCGCGTCATGGCGCCGACAACGAGCGCGCCGTCATCGGCATGCTGGATGTATTCCAGGTCCTCGATCCGGTTCAGGTCGATGAGTACGGTGGGTTGAAGCACTCGGAAATTCATAGCCGGAATGAGACTCTGGCCGCCGGCCAGCAGCTTGGCCCCGTCTCCATGCTCTTCCATCAGCTCGAGGGTATGCTCTACAGATTCGGCCGCGATGTACTCAAATGGGGGTGGTTTCATTGCCGGGTCTGAAGGGTACGCATTGTACAACACCATCTCGCCCACCTCAGTTGTGCACGTAATATAATTCGACGCGCCCTAGCATGATCAGCTCCCCTGAACCTTCCGACAAACTGCTCGATGGTGTGCGCGTCGTGGATCTGACCCGCATCCTGGCCGGACCCTACTGCACGATGCTGATGGGCGATCTCGGTGCGGACGTTATTAAGGTGGAGGTTCCCGGCCACGGCGACGACACCCGACAGTGGGGTCCTCCTTTCACTGCCGGCGGCGAATCGGCCTACTTTCTCGCCGCAAATCGCAACAAGCGCAGCCTGACCCTCAATTTGAAGTCCGAACGCGGGCGCTTGATCCTGAAAAAGCTGATCCAAAAGGCCGACGTCCTCATAGAGAACTTCAGAATGGGCACGCTCGAGAAATGGGGGCTTGATTACGAGCAGCTAAAAGAACTAAAGCCAGACCTGATCTACTGCACCGTTACCGGCTACGGATACACGGGGCCTTACCGCGATCGTCCCGGATACGACTTCATTGTCCAGGCGTTGGGGGGATTCATGAGCGTCACAGGACCGGAGGCTGGCGAACCCTTCCGGGCCGGTATCGCCATAGCGGATCTGGCCAGTGGAATCTACGCCTGCAATGCGGTGCTCGCCTCCCTGTACGCACGCGAGCGCACCGGGGCCGGCCAGCGGATCGATATCTCGTTGCTGGACTGCCAGGTGGCCTTGATGTCGTATGTGGCGAGCAACTATCTCGTTTCCGGCGACCGACCGCGCCGCTTTGGCAACGCACACCCCAATATCGTGCCTTATGAGGTCTTTGAGGCGCAGGATGGCTTCTTCGCCTTTGCGGCTGGAAACGACCTTCAGTGGGCAAAATTCTGCGAGGCTGTCGATCGCGAGGCATGGGGAGCGGACGAGCAATTCGCCACCAACCCCGCCCGCCTGGAGAATCGCTCCGAGCTGGTGAAGCTTTTGAACCAGCTGTTCTCTACTCGTTCCGCTGAGCACTGGATCCAGCTCTGTGAGGGCATTGGGCTGCCGGCAGGCCCAATAAACACCATGGACGCTGTGTTATCCGATCCCCAGGTTCTCGCTCGAGAACTGGTCGTTGAAGTACCGCACCCGACCGACGGCAGCGTGCCGCTTCTGCGCTCACCACTGAATATTCCCACCACACCGAGTGAAATCCGGTATCCGCCGCCGACCTTGGGGCAGCATACCGACCATATTCTGTCAGAGTTGCTGAGCCTCGACTCAGCGGAAATCCAGGCGCTGCGTGAGGCGGGTGTCGTTTGAACGACTGCGCAGCAGGAATTCGTGATGCACAAACCTGGCTGTGAGGCTGCTCCAGGGGATTTGAAACCCGCATGCGCCCTGTAAGTATTGTAGGCACCGCCCAGATACCTGTCCAAGCGGCCACGCAGCAGGGCCTGCGGCAGTTGGGATCGCAAGTCGTGCGCGACGCTATGGAGAGCGCCGGCGTCGAGCGCGTAGACGCTCTATTCGCCAGCAACATGCTCGGCGACGAGCTACAAGGGCAGAAGCACATCGCGGCGCTCATTGCGGACGAATCCGGACTGGCTGGAATAGAGGCGCTTCAGGTCCAAGCCGCCATGGCGAGCGGCTCCGCCGCCCTTCGGATGGGGTTTCTGGCGGTGGGAAGCAGGGAAGCAGATCTGGCGGTGATTGTGGGCGTCGAAAAGATGAGCGAGGGTCTGGCCATGCCTGCCATGTCCAAAGCCTTAGATGCCAGAGAGGTAGAAGACGGCGCGACGCTGATCAGCAAGAACGCCGATCTGATGCGCATTTACCGGAAGCGGTACGACGTACCGGAAGATGGTTTCGTAAATTTCCCGGTGGTTGCGCACCGCAACGCGCGCAACAACCCCAACGCACTCTTCAAGGATATGAGTGTAAAGCCCCGCACTGTAATGAAATCGCGCATGGTGCATGATCCCTTGCGGCTGCTCGATTGCTCGCCAATTTGCGACGGCGCAGCGGCGGTCGTGCTGTCGCCGGCGGAAGAGGCTCGCGCTCACAGCCCACATCCGGTGCGCATCCTGTCCAGCAGTGTGGCAACCGATCGTTTCCGGGTTGGCGACCGGCCAAATCCTCTCTGGTTGGAGGCAGCTCAGCAGAGCGCCATAAAGGCCTATCGACAGGCGAATGTCCATCGAGAGGACATCGATTTCTTCGAGGTGCACGATGCGTTCAGCATCATGGCCTGCATGCAGCTGGAGGCCGCCGGATTCGCGGATCAGGGTCAGGGCTGGCATCTGGCTGAGGAGAAACGGATTGAACTGCGTGGAGATATCCCTATCACCACCATGGGGGGATTGAAGGCGAGAGGCCACCCGATTGGCGCCACAGCCCTCTATCAGGTGTCGGAAATTGTTCTTCAGCTAACAGGGAGAGCGGGCAAGAATCAAGTGCGCGGGGCCAAGATCGGAATGATGCAAAGCGTCGGGGGCGCTGGCACTACGGTCATCACCCACATCCTCGGGGTCTAAACTCCTAGGCTTCAAGAATTCCTCTTACACAGCCGATAAAGTTATTCGTAATCTTCTTGCTGACGCTTCCCATCATGCGTTAGGCAACACTGGGGATGGTCCCAGGCCCCATGGGACCAAGTCACGGGGGTCCCACCGCCGTGCGAGTCTTTGAGTCGCATTTCCCCATTGACCTCCGCCGCGCTGCCGGGTGCGGGGCCGTGGGCGGTCACCTTGGCGCAATTTGGGGAGTCCGGCTCAACCCAACGAACGCCAGTGACAAACCGCACCTTGACCGTGCCAAAACCAAGTGCTGCGGTGGCCTCGAACTGCTTGTCGGGCCCAATAATCTTCATCGATTCCAATCCCGGAGCGCACTGACTGATCGCTTCCGGATCGGTGAGGAATTCCCATACCCTCTGCTGGTCCGCCTGGATGGTCATTTCACCGTCGAGTTTCATGCTTTCTCCTCCACTAAGACCCCCGCAACCCAATAACCATACCAGCGGCAACCAGAGCCATGAGGCTCCAGATAAGCCACGCGGCATCCGCCCAGTAGAGGGCCAGGGACGGAAGCGTGATAAGTCCAAACGCGATGGCTTGAAGTGTCAGCTTGCGACTCATTATTGCGCTACCAGCCACACGACCAAGCTCAGCACGACCAACAATACACCGCCGTAGGGAATCAAACGCCGCAGGATAATTCCTTCCCGTCCTGCCATGCCGGCCGTGCTGGCCCCCACCACAATTTTCGTGGGTGCCAGCACCGAAACGATGGCCGCACCTGCGGTCTGGGCCGCGAGTAGCAGCGGAACGCTGTACCCGAGGAGCTCAGCGGTGCGGAGTTGAAGCTGGCCAAAGACCACGTTCGAATTGGTGTTGGAACCGGTCATGAAGGCTCCAAGTCCTCCGATCCACGGCGCCAGGGCAGGGTAGACACCCGAAAATGTGCGCGCCAATCCCTGAGCCAACGCTTCCATCATCCCGGCGTGCCCCATGACGACTGCCATCGAAACGAGGGCCGCAATCCCCAGACTGGAAGGGATGACGCGCGTGAGGGTACCCGCCAGGATTCTTCCGGCCGCACCGGATCGGTACTGACCGGCACGGCGATGGATGAGGTAGGCAACGAGGGTGGCGTAGACCAGCAGGGCACCGGCGTGGGTGAAGATCGATATCACCCGTCCCGGTCCCTCCGGCGTTGTGTATCCACGCGCAGTGCTCAACTCCGGGAACACGAGCCGAATCTCCGGGCCTCCCAGCGCTTCTCGAACAACCGGAATCAGCTGGACTACGACTGTAATTGCAATGAGCGCCAGGTAGGCAGACATCGCCAGGAGCAGCGCCCGCGAGGGCCTACCGTCGCGCGCCACGAAGTATCCGACAACCATTCCCGCCAGTCCGGCGCCAAATCCCGCGAGGTTCCACAGTCCGTTTGTGGCCAACAGATACTGGGTCACCCCCATCACGGTTCCCAGTATGAGGATCACGACCGCCAACCGACGTACCGCGCGCCAACCGTGAGCGGCATGTTCGGCCCCGATTCCGGAACCATATCCGAGCAGCCCGAGCAATATCGCAGAAGGCGCCGCGAGCTGCTCCCACCCCAATCCGGAGGCAGCCATCAAGGCCTGAAATGAGGATCCCAGCGACCCAAAGGTCGCTGACCAGGCTTGGCCCACGGAGGGCACGACCACCGCTGTCAACGGTGCATAGCCGAGGCTGATAAGTAGCGGCGCCGTGACGGCGGTCGGCACACCAAAGCCTCCGACGCCCTGTAGGAAAGTGGCAAAGGGCCAGCCGATCAGCAGCGCCTGCATGCCCCGGTCCTTGATGAGGCTGGGGAGTGTCTCGCCGATGACTTCGATTGCACCTGCTTCGTCGGTCACGCGGTAGAGCAGGAAGGCTCCCCAAACGATGAGAAGCACGTCCAAGGTGAGCAGCAATGCCTTCGTCTGCGCCGCGGCAAGGAGTTCAATCCCAGCCCCAAAATAAAAGGCCGCCAGGAGGACGGCCACTAACCAACCCGCTGGCCCAGCTTTGGAGGCGCCCCAGCGGAAGCCCACCATCAGTAACAGGATCGTGGCCACTGGCAGCGCCGCCAGCAGCCAGTCAAGGAGCATAAATCTGCACTCGTCCCTCGTTGTCGATCCCCGCCGCGCGGTCCGAGCCTCCGAAGAGCAGGAACCGCTGGTCGAAGCCCACGCCATCCACTCCGTGGACTGCGAAGGGAAGGTTGGGACCGGCCTCCCAGGCGTCGGTTTCAGGGTCATAGATCTCGAGCGAGGCCAGTGAGTCGCGCCCGGTCATGATCACTTCGCCGCCCGCGGCGAATATCCGATCACCGACGGTAGCGGCGGCGAAACCTCCCCGAGGGATCTGTATGGACGGCCCGCTTCTCCAAGCGCCGCTTTGCGGGTTGAAGATGTCCACACTGCTGAGCTCCCCGATGCCGCTCCAGCGCCCTCCAATGGCCCAGAGTTCGCCCTGGTAGGACACGGCTGCGGTGTGCTCCCTCGGCTGCTGCGGTCCGGGCAGCGATCGCCAGCGGAGGTGATCGGGATCGAACGCCAGCATTAGCTGGCTGCCGCCGACGCCTCCCATCAAGTAGATCGTATCTCCGAGCGTCACCGCCGCTCCGGACATGCGCTCCTCTGGCATGGGCGGCAACTCTTCCCATGTGTCCGTCTCTGGATCATAGCGCCAGGCATTGGAGGTGGCGTTGAACCCAACGGCCGACGAGCCGCCAAATACGTACAGCATGCCGTTGTGCGCGGCCGCCATCAAATGATGGCGCGCGGCAGGCATCGACCTCAGCTCTCGCCAGGAGTCTTGACGGATAACGTAGCCTTCAAATTGGCCGGTTCCTAGCAGACCCGAGAAGCCCCCTGGCACGTAGATTACTCCCGCGATCTCCGCTGCCGGCATTTCGGAGCGAGCTGTCGGCATGTGCGCTCCGAGCTGCCAACCGGGGATCGTCCCGGTGGATTCCTGCATCTGCGTGGCCGGCTCAGACACCGAGGAGGTTGGAGATTGCTCAGGTGAAGCCGGGCCTTCCGCCGGTCTCGCGCATCCGGCCAGAATCAGGAGTATCGGCAGCCCGAATCGAAAGACTCCAGGCGGGAGGCTCACCCGATCGTCACTCGGTCGATCCTCCCCCGTTCGCGGGCGATAGGATCGCACCACCGGAAGGTAAAGATCAAGTGCAAGCCATAATGGAGATGCGCGTCCCCTGGCGCCACGAGCTCTTTCGGCTCGTCCACGCTGCTTTTGCTGATCTTGTAGGCGCCGTTCCAGCGCTTCTGTGCGAATTTCAGGTGGTCGCGACATAGCGCTGCGGATCGTATCGCATCGAGACGGGGGGGTCAATCGTGGGTGGAAGCTGAGATTCAAACGGGGTTCGGGCGGCCCCCGACGGCTGTAAGCATAGCGTAAGGTCGTCGCTTTCCAAAGCCCGCTACACTGAAATCCACAGGGCATATGGATCAAGAAACAACCGTTTCGGCGCCGGCAACAATCGCTGTGTCGAACGGCCAGCCCGGGTATCGGATGCTCGTGTTGACCCACCGCCTGAAGATGCCAGGCCTAGTCGAAACCATGACCGATCAGGCACCAGAAATCCGCCGGGTCATGGCAG
>JAPUGV010000228.1 GCA_027298025.1 Chloroflexota bacterium
ATCAGGCTGGGAAGATCCGGATAGCGCAGCTCACGCTGCACGTCCGCTTTACCCACCGTCTCGACCGTTCCATCCTTGATCACGATGGTCAGCGTCGTGTCGTCTTCGCTGCGCAAGACACCGGAAATTACGGTGCCGTCCGCTAGTTGAACCTGAATGGGTTCAAAGCCGCCGGAAGCGATGGACGCGCTCGGGTCCATGATGGACTCAAAAACGTATTCAAGCGTCTGGGTACCCGCCACATCCGTGAGCTCCGGTCCAACCTCGGCGCCCTGGCCCGCCACGTTATGGCACTGGACGCAGCCGGCCGGCCCGGCTGGGTCCATGAATAGGGCACGGCCGGCGGCGGGGTCCCCAGCCAGCACAAGCGTGAATGGCGCCACACCCCCCGCCTCAGCTGCGGCGGCGTTCAGAATCTCGCGAGGCAGATCGATCGCCGAGACATCCGGCGCGCATCCCTGGGCCTGCATGTACAGGATCACCGAAGTGACCTTGTCCACACTTAGACTGATGGGCGGTAGGTACACCTTTGGCATGGCGGCGGAGAAGCCCTCCACGAGGAAGGCGTCTGGATCAGCAATCGATTCAACGATGTAGTCGGTGGCGGTCTGAATGTGGGTGGCGCCGACCGCCTGCCTCTCGGCCACGCGCAGATCGCGTGCCTTGGCACAGACATTTGCATGGTTGGGTCCGCGCACTGCCGAACCCCGGTCTCCCAGGCTGTGGCAGGTGCTGCACTTGCCCTCACCCCAATAGATCGCCTCGCCCGATTCGACGCTCACGCCCTCCGCGGCCGCCGCAGCGGTTCCGGTACCCGATATCTCCGTGACCACCGCACCGATATAGATGAAGGCCCCTAGGATGACCAAAACGAAGACCCCCGTTCGTGCACCCGGGGACACGGCTGCAATCAGCGCGGCGGCCGCGATGAACCACACGATCCAAGGCAGCCCGAACTCCTGAAGGTTGATCAGCAGCGCCACGAACGTCGCCAGGAATAAGATGCCGGCCGCGATCCTGAGAACTTTCACTTATCCCTCTGTTGCGGATCCATTCGATGACAGGCCGAGTTTGAACAGTTCGGTGGAGTCCTCCCACGCAGATAAGCTGAAGGCCATTAGCCAATCGCGTATGGCTAACCTCTGCGACGCAGTTAGAGATTCCACGGGCTCCTTGTGAAGAGAACTGTCCTCCGTTGCGTAGAACGCCTGCTGAGTGGAGGGATCCAGCCGGATCTGGGAGACCCCAAGTGAGTAGAAGCCGCGCAGCTTCCCGTACAGGGCGTAACCGGATATGACTACGGCCGTATATCGCTCCCCTTCGAGCTCCGGCCGGACGCCCGATACCTTAGCGAAGTCCTCCAGGCCCTCCCCCAGAAGCTGATCCCCCTTGAACAAAAGATGCGCATACCACTGGGCCATCAATCTTGGCCCGATGCCGCGCGGGGTTCCGGTTGGATGCTCGGTTCCGGCCGCACGGCTGTTAGCGACGGAACCTGCTCTTCTCCTTCGCTCTCTGCCAGCCCCGCCAGCCAGAACACGAATGCGATCAAAAGCATGAATACCACCACGATGCTGGCGACCACGCGGGACATTTCTGCCATCGTCGGCGTGAAGGCGCCTTCGGACACGTCCCTCAAGACGCCAAAGATGTGCCAATCCTCCCGCAGGCCCGATCGGATGTAGCCCATGAGGCTCATCAACATGACGGCTCCGACCAAAAGCAGGAGCAGGGCGTACTGACTGCGACCCGTCATCTTCCCCCACTTGATCGATCCGATCTCGCTTGCGCCCCGCAGCAGCACGATGTCAATGGCCGTCACGAAGACCAGGGCAGACATGGTGATCAACCACTGTGCCACGGCAATGTTGCGAAGGAACGGGTTGGCCTGTGTCATGACGACAAAACCATAAGGGCCGAGGATCAAGACGGAATTCACCACCACCGCCCCCAAATACAGCACCTGGCCCTGCACCCCGCGGTCGCGGAAGGTCAGCACGACCGCCACCAAGCCTGCCAGGATCTGGCCTACCAGCAGGTAGGCAGGGAGGGTGAAAAACACCCCCTTGTCGGGGCTGAGGTCCAGATCACCGGGTTCAAGCCCGAACAGCACGGCAGCATACCAGCCCAGCGCCAGCGCCGCGATCCCGAAGCCGACCCCCACGATGACCTTCGAGCCAGTCCCCTGCTGGCTCACCGGCAATCTTTCCCCCTTATTGGCACGGCGATAGATCAGGAAGCTGCCGAAAGTGGCGATGATGATAAAGTTGATGACGGCGTTCTTGGCGGCCATCAAGCCCAAGAACTTGAGCGTGGGATGGAACTGCCCGCCAATGATGGCCTGCTCGCTCGGGGAGAGCGGCAGGTTGTGCGGCGTAAGCCAGACGGCGAAGCAGACGATCAAGATCACATCCAGCCATTTGATGTACTTGCTGTAGCGCTGTGCGCCCGGGATGCGGCTCATCCCGCTCCACAGATAGAAGTTCGCTCCGATGAAGAGCGCGCCGACCAACATGGCCTGGATAATAAAGGTCCACGAGAAGGTGCCACCCATCATGTTATTTCCCATAACCGGGCTGTAGGAGTAAATCTCGCGACCCATGAAGTAGCCGGCAAAGGGCATCGGGATCATCGCCGCTACGCCGATAAAGCTGCCGATGTATCCCATCCAGTCGTAGTAGGAACGCAGACCTTCATGCTTGGTGTTCAGGAACCGCACCGCCGCGTAGCCGGCCACGATGAAGCCGCCGAAGGTAATGTTCCCGATGAAGCGGTGGATGTTCAGCGGGGTCCAGAGCGGATTGTTGATCGCCTCCCATACGGTCCCCGTCCATTCTGCCGTCAATGGGACGATCCCGCTCGTCAATACCCGGCCAGTCTCCGCCTCCACTTCGGCCAATGGTGGGCTCATCATGAAGGTGACCCACGAATTGGCGATCAGCATGACCGCCACCCCAGACACGTTGAGCAAGACGCCGGCCAGCAAATGCCATTTCTTCTTGTCGCCGACCAACCGCTTCCACGAATACAGGTAAAAATACATCGCGAAGGCCTCGACAAAAAACAGCAGACCGTACCACAAGTAGGTGTCGCCGAACACGTCCGTCATATGTGACATGAAGGTGGGGTACAGGGCGAACAAGCTCAATGCCAGCAGTCCGCCAAGGGCGGCAGTGGTCGAAAAGGCGGCCCCCAGCAGCTTGGTGAAATCGTGAGCCAGCTTGTCGTACTGCTCGCGCTGGGTGCGATAGCCGACGTATTCGGTGATCAGCGCGAAGATCGGTACGCCGAGCACAAAGGCCGCGAAGAGTAAGTGCAGCTGCGACACTACCCAGATCACGATTCGCGAGTCGAGCTCGCCGTACTGGCGGTAGTCCGGCGGCCCGGATCCCTGCGCACCGGCAGGGCCGGCCAGCGCGAAAGAAGCCACCAGCACGAGCGCTATGGCCAAATAGGCCCGAACTCGCCTTCGTTTGGTCATCGCCTACCTCACCTTACACTCATGCTGGTTGTGGGCCTCGGAAGATCGTTTGCCACCGACCCTTTTTAGTACTCGGCGTTTAGGGTAGCGGTGCCTCCGGCCTCAACCGTGACTTCCATGGTCTGAGCGCCGAGTTCCGCATGCCAGATCTCGACCGTGTAGGTGCCGGCCGGTACGTCCGTCAGGGTGAAGCTCCCGTCCAGGCCGGTGAGCACGGCGTACGGATTATCGACCGCCACGACAGTTGCGTTCATCCAGCTGTGCACATCGCAGACGACGGGGATCAGCTCGGGCAAGGTAAAGGGATCGCTCGTAATCTCCGGCACCGTCCCTGGCTGTGCCACATTAAAGGGAGCGTTGTCAAATGGTGTCGTGTGTACGTTGTGAAGGATGCCGTCGCTGTTGAGCACCGTCATTGCGGATCCTACGGGCACGATCAGTACGCTCGGCGCGTAGATACAGTCCTTCTGGTCGAGAATGAATTCTGTCCCGAGCTCGGTCAGCGGTTTTCCGGATGTGATATCGGTGATTCTCACAACGGCGTCCTGGAGACCTCCGGCGCCGTTCTTCACGATCTGCAAGGTCTCGATGGTGTCACCGCAGACTTCGTTGTCCTTATCTACCACCACCTCAATCGGTCCAACGACTTCTCCACTGTGTGAGATGGTGCCGCTAATTGTCCCGCCGTCTGAGACTGTCCCGCCTTGGTACCCTTCCTGTGCGGGGGGTTCGGTAGGCTGATCTGCGGGCGGCTGCGGCGCAGGCGCCGAGGTCGGAGCAGGCGTCTCCCCGCCGCCGCAGGCGGTAGCAATCAGAAGAACGGCGGCTCCCAGAAGCACTCGTCGATTCATCAGTTCCTCCATTTGGCAATCTGTTTGGGTTTGGTCGCGTGAGAGACCCTAAGGATAACTTATCTCACGCCTCAGGCCGAAGTTGAGCGGCGCACCCGACGGACGACCAGCCACTCCAAGCCGGCCGTAAGAGCGATGGCAATCGGGACCCAGATGTAGCTCAACGCAGGGGTGGGCTCGTCTAGAAAGAGCAGCTGCCATGAGCCAATAGCCCCCGAATCCGTGGTCTCCTCCGACCGACCTTCCACCGCCGCGAATGCGATCGGAACGAACTGGCCAGAGGGAATTACCAGGTCCTCTTCGTCACCCGTGTTCAGCGCCCGCCTCACGACCAACGTATATTCGCCATTCGCGAACTCAACTTGTCCAACTAGGTCTTGCTGGGATTGGGTTGCGCGTGTGCCGACGCCGTGCGCGTTTTGCTCTTCCAGCAGGACGTCCGCGGCTTCCCAGTGCCACAGGTTCACCGCTTTGCGGCTGTCACCAAATACGAAGTACGGCCGTTCATCGTTCTCAGCCAGCACGGCTGGCATCTCCACGTCGAACGAGTCGTTGGGATCCTGGAATCGGTCGTGCCACCGAAGGCGGAGCGCCAGTTCCGAACCATTGTGCAGCGCCTGGACCCACACTCCCTTGACTGCGGGCGTAAAATTGCGCACCTCGCGCATCACCTGCCCTCCGAGCGGAAAGAAGCTCTCGGGGACCGCTGCCCAGGCTGCATCGTCCCCAGAGATCGGGAGCGAACCATCGACTTTGGCGGCGAGCAGAAAGGCCTCCTGCTTCGGCGGCGCATCAGGCGCAAGCGAATCCACGTAGTAGGCGACGTCCCAAAGCTCTTCGTCGCCCAGCACTAACGCGTAGGAAGGCATAGGGCTCCCCGTCAGTCCGGTCTTGATGCGCAGATAGATGTCATCTGCGGAAGGCCCACCGCGGAACAGCCACGGCATGCTCAGATCGGCCGGCACGATCGGTTGACCGAAGTCATCGGTTAGATCTGAGGCGCTCGGCCCATCGCCGCGGCCCATTTCCCCGTGACACTTGATGCACTCCGCCTGTTCACCAACAAATAGCTGCGCGCCGCGCGCGATCGCCTCCGGGGAGCTGCCTGGCCCGGCCATGATCGGGATCGGCTCGGGACTCTCCCGTTCGAACCGTCGTGAAAAGGTCTTGAGGTGCTCGGCCACGGAAAGGATCTCCTCTTCGGTAAGCACGTTTTCCCAGGCCGGCATCGTCGTTCCCGGCATTCCAAAGGTGATCACACGTGCGAGATCTGCATCTGTCGGAAGCTGCCCGCTGGCCGTCGTACGAATCTTGAACCAGCCCCGCCGAAAATCACGCGGCCTCGGATCCTGGCTGGCCGCGGCCGGTCCATTTCCGTCACCGTCGACTCCATGGCAGATCTCGCAGCGTACGGCATAGACCGTTCGGCCAAGCTCCAAATCCTGGGCAACGATCTCAGCCTCTGGATCGTCCGTAGAGGGTCGGAATGCGAGGAGCCCGGCTGCCGCGGCAAGGATGAGACCTGCCCCCAGAAGGGTTCCGCTGAGCCTCATTCGCCCACCGCCCTCGGAAGCTGATCGGTGGCGTCGTAGAGGTACAGGATTACTTTCCAGATTTCATCGGCGCTGAGGGTCTCATCCCAGACCGGCATGGCGGAATTCCAGCCTTTGCCATCAGCGGGCAAACCGGGTCCTCCCGTGGCGATGCGCCAGAACAGATACGACTCTTGCAATTGCGCAATCGTGCCGAAGTCGGTGAAGTCCGCGGGGCGGGGACGGAAGCTGGTGGCAAACAGGCCATCCCCCTCAAGGCTGTCTCCATGGCAAATCACACAATTCTGCCCGTAAACTGCCCTGCCCTCGGCAAGAGCGCCCGTCTCTGGCGCCCCATCTGCCCCCCTGTACGGATTGACGGCCGTTCGCAGGTCAATCGTCTCTGCCCCTACGCTGACGCTGGAGGGGGGCGCGGGATGAATCGACCGCAATTCGGGCGGTGCGCTGATATCCGGCCGTATTAATAAGTAGGCGACTCCTCCCGCAATTAGAGGAACGGCAACCAGGAGTACCCGTCGAAGCCGAACCAAGCCGGATGGCGTCTGCTCCACAATCAGGTTAAGCAACGGCTGCTTGAATTCGCTCCACCATTGCTCGTTGGCGGAAATGAACAGCAGCAGCGCAAGGACCACCAAGGGCATGTAGATCGTCCAGAGCAAGTGGGCGGGGATAGGCGCAGCCGTGCCGGTGATCGCAGAGGAAAGCCAGGGGATACCAAATTGGAACAGAAGGAACGCCAGCAGCAGCAAGATAACGAACTGGCCGAGCTTGTGGTTCAGCACTCGCCTCATGGTCCCACCTGCGAACTAAGAAATGCGACGAGAAGTTCGAGTTGGGCAGCAGACAGCTGATCCCCAAAGGCCTTAGGCATCAACCCGGGCAGGCAGGGACCTGTAGGACAGTCCTCTGTCAGCACTGCGTCGGGCCGGAGGATCGACTGCCGAATTTCGTCCGCACTCAATCGGGAGCCGACATCGCTCAGATCCGGGCCAATCTGGCCGATAGCTCCGACGGCCGGCAGCGTGTGGCAGGCGACGCAGCCTGCGTTGACAAAGATCTCTTCCGGGGTGGCGCCGCCAATCCGGGTACCCGCTTCCGCCTCGCCCGCTTCTAGAGCCTCGGCCGATAACGTTACGGTAACCTCCCCGCCTTGGCTCTGAAGGAAGGCGATCAGGGCCGTAATCTTGGCCGCGCCAAGTGTTTGCTCCAGTGTCTGCGGCATGATGCAGTCGAAGCCCGAGACAACAAACGCACAAGGATCCAGGAGCGACTCGCGGAGGTAGTCCTCTGCGGACGATCCGGCAACCCGCTCGCCCGCTGCGCCCCCGATCCCGGCCAGGTCCGGCGCGCGCAAACCCTCCCTGCCAAGCCCGTGGCAAGCCAGACAGCCCGCTCCCGCGGAGCTAAATACTTCCTCCCCGACCGCCGCCAGATCAGCGCCGACGAGTTCGCCGCTGATCTCAAGCTCCTCCGGCGCAGGAGACTCGAGCTGCGGGATCAAGGAGGCGAAACCGGCGAAGAATATGACGGTGAGGACGATGAAGCCGGCTACCTTGAGCGAGTTGGTCATTCAATCCGAAGCGGGAAGAGTCTCCGGCGTAAGGGGTACGGCGGATGTTATTGACTCCTTCTCGCCGAGATGGCCCAACCAGAAAATGAATCCGATCAGGCCGAGGAAAACCAGTACGCACACCGATATCACGCGCGCCGCGAACCCGAGCGTCGGAGAGAATGCATCAACGGACATGTCTTGCAGCACTTCAAAGATGTGCCAGTGCTGCCGGATGGCGTTGCGTGCGTATCCCATGAGGCCCATCAGCCAGGTGAAGGTTACGGCCAAGAGGATCAGGACATACTGCGCACGCGCGGGCATGCTCCCCCACTTGATCGTCCCGATGTTGGGCGCGCCTTGGAAAAGGTAGACGTCGATTGTGGTGCTCATAATAAGTGCGGTGAGAACCGCTAGCACTTGATAGACCGAGAAGCCAATGCGGACCGTGGCCTCGACAAAGTAGCCATAAATCCCGAAGAAGATCACGAGGGTAGCCGCCGCGCCCAGGATCACCCATTGGCCCGTCTTGCCTCGATTGCCGAGGGTCAGCCCCACACCCACGATCAAGGCCAGGACGTGGAGCATCTGGATCACCGCGGGCAGCAAATAGGAGCCCTGCCTGCGTAGGATGTAGCCGGCAGGTGAGAGCGCCAGCACGACCGAAATGATCAAAACAAAAACGAGCACCGCCACCGCAAATTTGCCATGCTCTCTGAACGGCACTGGATTCCCCTTGCCCGCCCGTCGGTAGAAGAGAAAACTTAGGAAGGTGGTGAGGATCATCAGATTTACGGCCGTGTTCTTGGCGGACATCACGCCCAGCACTCCAAGTAATGGATGAAAGGCACCGCCGATGAGGGCCCGTTCCTCGGGAGTTACGACCGGGTTGTGCGGTGT
>JAPUGV010000229.1 GCA_027298025.1 Chloroflexota bacterium
CCAGAACCGTTCTGTCCAATGAGGGCGACGAAATCGCCCACCTTGATCTCCAAAGAAACACCCTGCAACACCGATGGACCCTCATCATAGGCGAACCACAGGTCCGTCGTTTCGAGACACACATCACCGATCTCGGGAGCTGAGTTGCTATTTCCCATCGAGGCGGCTCTTCAGGGCTTGGTACGTTTCATCAAGTTGGGTGAACGCGAATTGGGTCTGGTATTTCTGATTATGGCGGTGGGCCAGCTCGCTGACCTGGGGCACATCCAGCCCAATCTCACGCATGCGGTCGAATTGCGAGAAGATTCGCCCCGGCCTGCCCTCCAGCTCCACCCGTCCATTGTTGAGCACGATCACCCGGTCTGAGAACTCGGCGATGTGCTCGCTCTCGTGTTCGATCATGATGATCGTCATCCCACGTTTCCGGCGTAATTCGCGCACCACCGAGAAAACCTCCGCCTTGCCCAGAGGGTCGAGGTTTGCAGTCGGTTCATCGAGAACAAGAATGCTCGGCGTCATTGCCAAGATGGAGGCTATGGCCACCCGTTGCTTCTGGCCTCCGGATAGCTGGAACGGAGAACGATCCTTGAAGCCGCTCATTCCAACCAGGGCCAACGCCCAATCCACCCTCTCGGCGATTTCTTCAGGCGGCTTGCCCAGGCTCTCCAGACCGAAGGCGATTTCCGCTTCCACACTCATGTTGAAGAGTTGCGTCTCCGCATCCTGAAACACGATGCCCACGCGCTGGGCTAGGTCGGCAACCGGCTGCCGCTTGGTGTTAAGTCCGTAGATGTGGACATCCCCCTTGATCCGCCCGCCCGTCGACTGAGGTACGATCCCTATGAGCGCCAGGCAGAGCGTGGTCTTCCCCACCCCCGTCGGCCCCATGATAGAAACAAATTCTCCTTCGCTCACGCTGAGGCTCACGTCTTGTAGAACCCAGACGGGATCGCGCCCAGGAACGGGAGATGGATAGGAGTAGCTCAACCTATCGACGATGATGGCCTTTGACAACCGTTTTCCCTTCGACTCTTTGAAGGTTTTCCTTCTGCCGGGTCTCTCGCAGCCACGATTCGCGGAGGAGGCGACTCTAAGCCGCCTCCTCGACATTGGACCTTCAGGCGCGGGGTGTGTACTTCACCCGCAAGCGGGCCAACTACGCCTCTTCAGTGGCCACCTCTTCAGCGGCCGCCTCTTCAAAGACCGCCGGTTCCCCCAATTGCTCAATCTGCGGGTAGGCCCGTTGGACCAACTTAAAGAGCACTAGCCCCAGGAACCCGAGACCGACCTGAAACAGGTTGATCGGCAATTCGGCCCCCGCTCCGGCAAGGCCGAATCCATAGATAGTGGCTTCTCCTACAAAGTAGACTGCCACCAGAGCCAGCCCCCCAACGATCCAGCCCACGATCATGCCGCCCCAGCCCTTCTTCCAGCCAAAATAGCCTGCCAGCAGGCCCAGGGAACCATGTGCGATCAGGGTTAGCGGAGCGAAACTACCGAAGCCAAGCACCAGGTCGGCGATCGCCGCGCCCACTCCGGCGGCCACCAGTCCGACTACTGGACCGAAAGCCACAGCCACGAAGAACTCGGCCACTGCGCCAGGATGAGTGAAACCGCCTGTTGCAGGGATCGGGACCGGCACGATAGCAACTAGGACTGCGACAAACGCTATCGACACGGCGAGTAGAGATATTCTTCTGACACTCATGATTTAACCTCCTCCAAGGGATCGTGCTTTGCCGATGATGTCCTCACCCGATATCCATATTCCGCAATAAGGCCCTCCTTTCTTTGTCACAGACGAATAACCATCATGTGACCCGTTTTCGGACCGCGGCACTGAAGAAATCCAACAGGGATACAACGAATATAATTGCCAAGATTGCGGTACCGGCCTTATGGTAGGAAAAGGTTCGCAACCTCTGATTCAACAAGAAACCGATACCGCCTCCGCCAACAAATCCAATGATGGTGGAGATTCGAACGTTAATGTCCCAATGGTACACCGAGAACGAAGTGAACTCCGGTATTACTTGAGGAATTACAGCATAGAAGATGGTCGCTACGGGACCGGCACCGGTTGCGGTCACGGCCTCCACTGGTCCGGGGTCGATGCTCTCCACAGCCTCTGAGTACATCTTGCCCAATGACCCAACGGTAAAGACTGCAAGTGCAAGAACGCCGGCGAAAGCTCCGAAGCCAACCCACAAGCCGAAGATCGTAGCCAAAACGAGGGGTTCAAAGGTACGCGTAATGTTCAAGAACCCTCGAGCAGCATAATAAGATGCGGATCCGAGTCTGCCATGCCGCGTGATGTTGGCTGCCGCCAGAAAGCCGAGCGGGACGGCGAAAATCGCAGCCAGACTGGTAGCGATAAGCGCCATGAAGAGGGTCAGGATCGCCGCGTCCACAGTCTCCAATAGCGCGGGGCTGGGTTTCAGCGCACCAATCTCGGATGTAATTTCACCCGCCAGCTTGCTCGCGCTCCCCTCTTTAGTGGCGACGATTGGGCGAATCTCAACCTCCGTCTGGAAATAGCCCTTAGAATCGGTGGTGATCCTGGCTGCGCGCAGCCGCTGATCAAGGATCCCCTGGAGTATCCACCACAAGCTCACATCCGCCCCGGCTCTCAGGTCCACGCCCTCCACGGTAAAGGTGTCTCCAACTTCGCCGCACGGAACGCTAGGTATGATGCGTGGGCCGCTCTCGGGAACCGTCCCCTCAGGCGCCGAACCACATGGGACAGGGAAATCAAATCCCACGCTGCTTTTGGCGGTCTCGCGCACGGTGACATCAGGAGTAAAGAAATCCCGGACAAGCGATAGCCCATTGGGGATTCCCGTTACGAGCGCGGGGATGTCAATCTCCGCCTCTCTCAGGCTCACACTGTAGACAGCCACTATCGCCAGCGTCACGAGGGTGAGACGGATGAGCCTTGAAACAGGGGAGCGAGGGGAGGAAGACAATTCCGCCTCAGACGATTCTCTCGCGCAGGCGAGAACTGGCATTGTCGAGCACTATGACAACGAGGGCAATGGCCACGAAGGATGCGCCAACCGCGCGGTAATCCGCGAGGATGATCCACTGGAACAACCAGGCGCCAATGCCGCCTCCACCCACAAACCCAATGATGATGGAGGAGCGCACATTGATATCCCATCGGTAAAGGGTAAAGGACGTAAACGAAGGGATGACTTGTGGGACTACCCCATAACGCACAACCTCCGACCAGGAGGCCCCCGTGGCCCGGACGGCTTCAATCGGGCCAGGCTCAACCGACTCGACCACTTCAGAATAGAGTTTCGCCAAAGCAGCAACGGAGTGCACCATAATGGCTAACATGCCCGCGAAGGGGCCTAGGCCTACCACAACCACAAAGACGATGGCTATGATGAGAGGCTCGATTGAGCGCAGGAAATTTAGGACCGTACGCACCCCGAGATAGATCGCCAGGCCGACTTGGGTCCCGCCCATCAGGTTGCGGGCTGCCAAGAAGCCGAGTGGAACTGCCGCAAACAGTGACAGGGTCGTAGCCATCAGAGCCAGGCTGAGCGTCTCGAGAATCCCGCTCAGGACCCGCATCCCGTTCTCGGTAATTTCCAAGCCACCTAGCGGGCGCGCCTGTATCACGAGAAAGCGCTCCGGCAGTGGTTGGTCCAGATTGGCTTCTTGGCCGGTGCCGGAGCGCATTTGAGGAATGAAAATGGTCTTTGAGAATGTTCCGTCGGCATCCGGCTCAACCACAATAATTTGTCCGTCCGAAAGCAGGTGCTGCCTTTCGCCGATGGTGTCTTCCCACCACAATTCAGCGCCGGCTCCGGGCCAGAAGCCGCTTCCTGACACGGAAAGCTCATCCCCAGCCTTCCCACAGCCTGCAGAGGCAACCAGTGACAATCCGTCATCCGACCGCTGACCGGGCGGCGGATTGGCAGAACAGGGCACTTCTATGGACACGAAAGCTTCTTGGATTTCCAGGCGCGGCCCGACGAAGTCCGGGCGGAGCATGGGGCCGAGGATGACCGCTGCGCGGTCGATGTTCTTTGTGAGCGTTGCCAGTTCGATCTTTGTCACTTGCCAGCCGATGCCATAAGACATCGCCAGCACAGCAATCACGGGCACGAGCAGGGGACGGGATGATTCCTCAGCAACCGCCGATGCATCCCAAACTCCCCACAGCCAAATTATGGCCGGCACGACATACCAAAACGGCTGCTCTCCATACCAGGAAACGAGCCCCGCGGAAGCCGCGACCGCAGCCAGTATCCCCCAGCCACGAGCCCGCCGACCACCGAAAAACTGGCCAAGCCCGGGTACCAAAGCCGAACCGACCGCCGCAAGCTTCGGCGAATGCGATTCGTTGTCGGCCTTGTCAGGGGTCACTGAGATGGGGCATCCACGAAAGTGGCGCGCACATCTTCAGCTTCCTCACCGTAGATTTCCTTAAAGCGGGCGTGGTCG
>JAPUGV010000023.1 GCA_027298025.1 Chloroflexota bacterium
ACGACCTCCGCCGTTCGGAGCTTGGCAAGATGGCCGCTAATAGTTTGAACGGACCGGTCTGTCATCTTCGTCGGCCTGGCAGGTGTCAACGGACCCTGTTGCATCAGGAGAACCACGATCCGGTAACCAACAGGGCTCCCAAGTAAGCGGCACAACCGCGACTCACGATACTTGCTCTCTTACAAAATCTACCTCTTTCATTTCGGGAATTCCCGAAACGTCGAAACTCGACGGTCAAGGGTGGAGTAGAGGACAGGCTCGACCACTGGTGCTTGAATCTCAACGAGGCTTGCTCAGTGTTCACTCGCGTTGCAACCCGGCAACTCGCTCTCCGCCTATGGCGGAGCGAGACTTCCCTCAATACACTGAGGCCCTCCCTATGAATCACGACAGCAATTCATCTGGACACACACAACAAAACACTTGCCCCCTTTAGCTGACCCTGCTACCACCAGGGCAAAGTAGCCTGTCCCCTTTTTCGGATAGTTGTAACGATGAGGTGCTAAGTTCGAAGGTAGTGAGAGACTCGCCAGAAAATATCAAAGCTTGTGTTCAAGCTTAGTGGAGGGTGCGTGATCGTTCAGGAGGAATTTGAAGGGTACCGATTCTATTGAAAAATCGATGCCAAGAATTTTTCACTTGACATGGAGACTATTAGAATATCCCCTAGAATTGGTGTTCTGTTGGTAGATATTCTCTTGCGCTAGAACGTAAGAATTATGGAGGAACTGCGCAATGCAAAAAATATCCAATGTGGAGACGCTACGGCCCAGCAAGGCGGTTTACGGCTCTGATCTCATGGTGGAGGTGCTGCGGGAGCTGGGAATTCGGTACATCGCACTGAATCCCGGTGCGAGCTATCGCGGCCTGCACGACTCTCTGGTGAACTTCGGTCCCAGCGAGACGCCCGAGATGATCCTTTGCACCCATGAAGAGATCGCCGTGGCGCTGGCGAACGGTTACGCCAGGGCGACAGGACAGCCTATGGCAACCGGTCTGCACAACATCGTCGGACTCCAGCACGCCTCCATGGCGATTTTCAACGCCTGGTGCGACCGGACCCCGATCCTCAACCTGGGCGGCGGGGGACCTCAGGATGTCAATCACCGTCGCAACACCGATTGGGTGCACTCCGCCTTGGTACAGGGAAATCTGGTTCGGGAATTCGTCAAGTACGACGACCAGCCAAGCAGCATCGAGGCGGTTCCCGGAGCGCTGCTTCGGGCCTATCGAGTCGCCACCACGGAACCCAAAGGCCCGGTGTATGTATGCCTGGATACCGATGTCCAAGAAGATCGGGTGGCATCTCCCATGACGGTGCCGGACGCTACCCTGTTCCAGGCCCCGGCCCCCCCCGCGCCGAACCCGGAAGCACTCCGCTTGGCGGCGGATCTGCTGGCGGAGGCGGACTGGCCGGTCATAGTGGCCGGCGAGGTTGGGAGGAACCCCAAGGCGCTGCCGGTACTCCGGGAGCTCGCAGAAATGCTGGCCGCTCCGGTCATCGACACCGACGGACGGTTCGCCTTTCCCAGCACCCACCCGCTCAATCTGACCTCGGTAAGGGTAGCGGCGCTGAGGGAGACGGACGTGGTACTGGCGCTGGACGTGCCCAGCCTGGGTACGCCGCTTGGCCCTTCGGTCCGGGAGCGTACGGCGTTTCAGCCGGCAATAGGACCCGAGACGAAGGTCATCCACATCACGATGCTCGACCTTGAGCGGCAAAGCTGGGTCAACGATACCATGTGGCTGCTGCCGGTGGCGGTCCCCATCGCCGCCGACACGGCATTGGCGCTGCCGCAATTGATCGACCTTTGCCGGGAGCGGCTCGGTTCGAACTCGAAACGGATCGACGCGCGTCGAACTCGAGCTCAATCCATGCATGCCGAGGCCCGAAAGAAGACGGAATCGTGGATCAAGCAGAGCTGGGATCAGAAACCGATCTCCCTGCCGCGCCTCTACGGCGAAATCAACTCCCGCGTTAAAGGGACATCTTGGGCCCTGGTCCATTCTCACGGCCGGCGTTGGAACGAAACCATTGAGCTGACCGAAGCCGAGCACGGTCTAGGCGGCGGTCGAGGAGGGGGCGTGGGTTACGGCTTGCCCTCTTCGATAGGGGCGGCGTTGGGGTTCAAGGGGAGCGGGCGTCTCTGTGTCAGCGTTCTGGGGGACGGCGACTTTCTGATGACCTCCAATGCCCTTTGGACGGCCGCTCGTTACCGTATCCCTCTCCTGGCCGTGGTCTTCAACAACCGCTCTTACTACAACGATGAGGAGCACCAGGAGCGGATGGCCGTTCGTCGTGAGCGGCCGGTGGAGAACAAGGGAATCGGCATTCACATCACCGATCCGGAGCCGGACCTAGCGGCGATGGCGCGCGCATTGAGTGTGGACGGCTTTGGCCCGATCACCGAGCCTGGAGAACTCGGGGCCGCCCTGGACCGAGCCATCGAGGTGGTTCGGGGTGGGAAGCCGGCCGTAGTCGATGTCATCACCCAATCCCGTTGACGATTGGATACTTAGGGAATAAGTGCCAGATCCTCGCTTGGTCAGCGCAGCGAGCAAGGATTAGGAGGGATCTCATTCGACTAAGGGGACGTTGGAACTTTATTAATCTCGGGGGTCAGGCATGATACTTGCCATTCTCCAGGGAGAGTGCTTCAGAAACCTTTTTCTTTGGCTTTTCTATATGTTTTGTTTGGATCAGGGCTAAGGTTGAGTACAGGACAGGCTCAACCAGGAAAAAGGGGACAGGCTACTTTTCAAGTTATTACAAGCCAAATAACGAGCCCCCCCTTTTCCGTGTCGCTGGCTTGCACCTCCCCTGCCTCTCGTTATTCCTATATTACCCGGACTCACTGCGATACAAATTACAGATCATGGCCTCATTTCCAGATTCACCCGCGAGAATAGGGTCCAATTGTTACTTTTGACTTTCCTACCAGCGGCCAAATTCTACGGTGATCCGCAGCGACTAACCCTCCCTGTGCCAAAAAAGAAAGAAATAAAAGGGCCTCGTCGAACCCTTTTCCACGAATTTAGACACAGAAGATTACCGATGCCTTTATTTTCGGGATCGGTGCTGTTTCCGGGTCGCGTGCAAAGTTTTCTCCACCGCGACTTGCACGAGTTCCGCCTGCCAGCGCAATAGACTCCCACTTGCCATAATCTCATCGAGGGTCCGAGGCCGGCTTCGGGCTAGGGCCTCGAGGGCGGCTCTGGGTGCCAGAGTCGATGGGGCGATCGCCAGTTCCTTGGCGATCTGCGCACACTCGCCGCGCAGCGCGTCGATCTGCTCCTTGTAGTCGATACGTGGCGTGTTACCGTGCTTGAGCCTGCTACGTTCCGGACATCGCGCCGAGGACATTTCGGCTGCCCGGGCAATCGCCTCCTCGAGCGTCCTCAGCCGCGAGCCGACGATGTTGCGTGGCAATTTAGGTCCCTGGTCCAAGGGCGTGCCGGGATGAGACTCCGCCCATTGGAGCAAGTCCAGTATTTGCTGATTGCCAAAGACCTTGAAGGGCGGCAGGTTGGCACGCCGGGCGAGCATGTCGCGCCAGCGCCACAGCTCCCGCAGATAGGCCAGTTGGCGACGGGTCAGCCGCCAGGCGCCTTTGATTCGCCAGGCTTCCTCGGGATCGCGTGAATTATCACGCCCGGTGGAATCCACCATCGCGCGGCAACTTTCCCTGTGCCAATCGACCCGCCCCTGCTGGAGCAGCTCGTCGCGCAGGCGTTCTGCGATCCGCTCGAGAAAACGCGTGTCGTTGACCGCGTAGCGCAGCTGCTTTTCGCTGAGCGGTCGGCGCGACCAGTCCGACTTCTGCCCTTCTTTTCCTATCGTGATATCAACAAATCTCTCGACGAGGGCAGCCAGCCCGATCCGTTCGATACCGAGCAATTGCGCCGCAATCGTGGTGTCGAAGACTTCACGGCGCGGTCTGAAGCCCATCGAGGCGCGCATCATGCGCAGGTCGTAGTCGC
>JAPUGV010000230.1 GCA_027298025.1 Chloroflexota bacterium
AAAACAGCCGCCGAGATTGGCAGCTGTTCTGTTTCTCGAATGAATTTGCAACTAGAAAATTGCTATTGTGAATCCGCGGCCCTTGGTCGCGTGTTCAAGTCACGCCGTGCCACCAAGTGAACAACCTGCGCAGCAGGAGAAATAAAATACGGCGCCGGAATTTTCAGGCGCCGTCGTGCTGCTGCGATCTACGTTCTTAACCCTCTGCGGTTGGGCGCTCGCTGAGCTCTACTGGCACTTCGATCTGCTGCGAGTCTCGAAGCACGCTGAGCGTGATGGTTTGGCCAACGCTCGTCTCGCCTGTGAGGTAGGTGAGCAAATCTTCGAAATCGCGGATTTCGAAGCCATCTACACGAGTGATGAGATCGCCCTCGCCAATGTCCTGTCCTCTAAGGCCGGCCTCGGAAGCGGGCCCCCCCTCAAGCACGCTCACCACCAGAATTCCCCATTGATCCTGAGCCAGGCCCAATTCCTGCCGAATCTGTGAATTCAGATCGGCGCCGGAAATTCCCAACCAGGGATGCGGGAATTCGCCGCGCTCGATAAGAGCAGGCACGATACGAGCCACCGCGTCGGAAGGGACCGCAAATCCAACGCCGCTGAATTGCCTTACGGGCGATTCAATGGCGGTGTTGATGCCGACTACTTCGCCGGCAAGGTTCAAGAGCGGGCCGCCAGAGTTGCCGGGATTGATGGCGGTATCTGTCTGGATGATACTGGGGATACTGAACTGTCCGCCGCTCGCGATTTGGCCCTGGGAAGGTAGGGTGCGGCCTAACGCGCTGACGATGCCGGTGGTCATGGTTCCCTGCAGCCCGAAAGGATTGCCAATCGCAACCACTTGCTCTCCAACGCGCAATGCATCCGAATCCCCGAGGGACAGCGGCATGAGACCCACGGGAAGGTCCTCAACAGAGATCACGGCCAGATCGCTGCCGGGATCGGTCCCCACGATCTGAGCCACGGAACTGCGGCCGTCGGCGAAGATTACATTTAGCGTTACGGCGTTCTCAACGACGTGGAAGTTTGTTACGATGTGGCCGAATTGGTCAAATAAGAAGCCGGATCCCTGACCGAACTGCAGCTGGTCCTGCTGGAATGAGCTCTCAGCTCGCCGCTGCACCTGAATGTTTACCACCGCGGGATTTACGGCTTCGTAGAGCTCTACCAGCCGCTCTCCCAGATCGCTGGTTACAACGATCCGCTCTACAGTCCGAGCCTCAGTTTGCGGCTCGATTTGGAGAGTTTGATCGCCTGGAGCACTGAGCAAGCCCGAACAGCCGGCCAACAACGCCGCGCTCAGCACGATTATGAAGCTCCAAGCTTGCTTTCGAGTCTGCGTCACAGTCATGGTTTCTCCTTCGGAAAGCCTGTTCACAAATTGGCGTGCTCGATGATCGGACCCTCACTACCAGAGTGGGGCGAGTGTAAGCGGGATGCGTAAGAATGCCATATGGCTGTGATGAGAAGCGGATTAACTCGGCAGGCTCGAAGGTTGCTCAGGGACGTGGAAGAGGACCCTCGGATCCGACCCGCGATTTCCAAGCCTCACACAAAGTTTGGGGAATTGAAATTAGTCTTGCCTAAATATATTTTTCGCCCTACAATATTATGTTTGCCGTACTGGAGTTGGAGGCGCCTATGACTGAGGCGATACGAATCGAAAAGCTGACCAAGAGTTACGGAAAGGAGCGCGGGGTCATCGATCTCGATTTGGTGGTCGAGGCGGGCGAGGTCTTTGGTTATCTCGGCCCGAACGGGGCTGGAAAGACCACGACTATCCGTACCCTCTTGGATCTCATTCGGCCGACTTCGGGCCGGTGCTGGATCTTCGGATTGGATTGTCAGGAGCAGCCCATCGAGGTTCACAAAAAGGTGGGCTACGTCCCCGGGGAGCTGGCTCTCTATCCCAAACTAACGGGCGAACAGACCGCCCGCCACTTTGCCGCCCTGCGCGGTGGGGTCGACATGGGGTGGATGAGAGAGTTGGCAGATCGGCTTGATTTCGATCTGAAGCGTCCCGCGAAGGCCTATTCCAGCGGCAACAAGCGGAAGCTGGGACTGATCCTGGCGCTGATGAGCAGGCCCGATCTCCTGCTTCTGGATGAAGCGAGTGCCGGCCTCGACCCTCTCGTGACGCAAAACTTTTACAAGATCCTGGAGGAAATGAAAGCAGCCGGATCGACGATCTTCTTCTCTTCACATAATCTGCCGGAGGTAGAACGCATTTCCGACCGGGTGGGCATCATTCGTGAGGGGCGTCTGGTGGCTGTGGAGGGGGTCGGTGATCTCAAGGCCAAGGCGCTTCGCAGGATCGAGATTCAATTTCACCGACCGGTACCTGCGGCGGCATTCGAAGGATTACCCGGCGTCCAGGACGTGAAGGCCCGGGGTCGCAGGCTTACGTTCACCGTGCGGGGATCGATTGATTCGATCTTCAAGGCCGCGGCCCAGCACACGGTGAACAACGTCATTAGCCACGAGCCAAGCCTCGAAGAGGTGTTCTTGACCTTCTACGATGGAGGGACGCAAGATGCTAGCTAGCGTATTTGGCAAGACCCTATTCGACATGCGTCGTGGCCTAATCTGGTGGTCCATTGGGTTGGTTTTGACGAACCTCATGATTGTCTTGATCTTTCCTTCCATCGAGCAGAGCTCCGCTGCGCTGACCGAATACATGGACAACCTGCCCCCAGCCCTGATCGCGATATTTGGGAACGTTCAAAACATCGCCACCATGGAGGGATATTTGGGGCTGGAGCTGTTTAGCTTCTTTCTTCCCGCGCTGACGTTGGGATTTGGAATTGCATACGGTGGCAGCGCGATTGGTTCCGAAGAGGATAGCGGCACTCTCGACCTCCTTCTCTCTTATCCAATATCACGCCGAAGCGTACTCACACAAAAATTCGGCGCAGTGGCGGTATTCGCGCTCTTGGTACTTTCGGCCAGCTTTATCGGCCTGCTCCTGGGGGTTGCCTTGGTGGACTCGACGATCGATGCCGCCAACCTGGCGGCGGCGGTCCTGAACGTGGGTCTGCTGACCCTGGTTTTCGGGACCATGACCCTTGCGCTCACGGGAGTGGGGCTAAATCGCGGCGCGGCATCCGGGATCTCGGCCGGACTGGCCGCATTCACCTTTCTGATGAACGGTCTTGCCCCGCTCGCCAACCTGCCCGATGCAGTGCGCCAAGTCACTCCCTGGTATTACTACGATGCAAGCGAAGTCCTGATTTCCGGATTTGTCCCGGCCAATGCGGTAGTGCTGTCGGTGGGGATCGTCATCCTGCTGGTGATCGGACTCGTAGGTTTTCAGCGAAGAGACATCGGCGTTTAGTCGAACGCGGGCGACGTTGCCCAGGCCATCTTCATAATCAAACCATCGGATCCCGAATGAGATGGTGGCCGTCGATTAGGCGCCCCCCATTCCAGCGGATTCGCCTTGCCCAAAAAGCGCACTCAAAGGAAAACAGGTAAGATTGCCGGCTTATCTTCGTGGAAGGTCGCTCAGCCCTGGCTCCGGATTATGCGGCCCGCATAACAGTGGCCAAAGAGTGGGGGCGAGGCCGAAGGGGAAGTTGGTAAGGATTTGACCCCGAATTGCAGTGGGTCACGAGGCCTGAAGACATGATGGTTCGCGTGCACGAAGCCGCGATATGGCTTTCCTTGACCGCGGTTGTGCTCGGCGCGAACGCGCCGAGCATCAGCGCGAACGCGCCGAGCATCAGCGCAGCGGCTCTCGCAACTTCTGATGGGGGACGATACTTCCCGGAGACCGGCCATGCTCTGGATGCCGTATTCGAAACCTTTTACGACGGCACCGGTGGAGAAGCCATTCTCGGCTACCCGATCACTGAATCCTACGTTGACCCCTATTCCGGGTTCCTGGTTCAATACTTCGAAAACGCCAGATTAGAGCTGGCTCCAGATTCCGTGGGGGATCTCGAGGTCCGGTCGACGAATCTGGGCGTGCTGCTCGGTGGCTGGGACCTGCCGCTTGAAGTGGGAAGGTTTCCGATCGGGAACCTTCCAGGCTGCCGCTACTATGCAGAATCGGGTCATCAAGTGTGCCATGCTTTCCTCGACTACTACGAAAGCCATGGCGGCCCCGCAGTGTTCGGAGTTCCTGTGACGGAGTTCCGTTTCGAGAACAGCCGCATGGTGCAGTACTTCCAGGATTTCCGTCTGGACTGGTATCCAGAGTCGCAGGAAGGGGAGCGAATTCGCGTCGCACCGCTCGGCCGCGAGCACTTTCGTCGGATGGGTTATGAGCCGTCCCTGCTGGAACCCATTGTTCCCGG
>JAPUGV010000231.1 GCA_027298025.1 Chloroflexota bacterium
GAGAGATCGTTTCTTATTCCAGCGGGGGCAGATGCGCTTCTTCTCTTCCGGCAATCTCCGAGTAGACGGTATACTTGAACGGATTGAGGAATTGGTTCTCACTGCGCAACTGATCGGCGGCTTCCACCATGAGGGCTTGAAGCCTCGGCTCGTCGCCGTAATAGCGTAGGGCAGCCAGCGCCATGTTCAACGCCAACTCATTGTCGCCCGCATCGATCATGCGGCGAAGGGCGGCGGCGACCTCGCGTGGGGACAGCTTGAGATAGCGACCGAACAGCCGGCCATACTCGGCATGGCTCAAGAGGTCCAGTCCGGTCAAGTCCGTCCCGGTCCGGTCTTCGTCCCATATCCCGACGGCCTGGTCGTGGAGCCGTGCAGGCAGATGCTGGCGCGCGTTCGCATAGCCGATGAACGTGGCCGGCTTCTCTTGCAGGCCCGCTGGGATCAGATTCAGCCGCTCGATGTCCCCTCGTGCGTACCCATGATGGATATGCGTACGAACAGACTGGGTGAGCCACGCAACATCGTCGCGGAGTTGGTCGATGACCTCAGCGGGGTAAATGAAGGTCAGGGGGAAGTGGCCGTGGAGCACGTGTCGGGGATAGCGCTCGGCCACCGCCGTCATCGCGGGCAGGAGGGCGTCGACCGACCCTTCCTCGACCCACGGCTCGCCGTAGTACGGCATCATGAAGTCGCCGACCATCATCACTGACAGCGCGGGGAAGAAGACCAACATCGCATCTTCGGTTTCGCCGCCGTGGATCGGGATCAACTCGATGGGACTGCCGCCGATGGTGAGCGTCGTAATCTTGTCGCCTTCGACGACGATGTCCGGCGCATAGTCGGCCACCCATTCATTGACGAAGCGCTCTCCGCGAAACTGGACGAAGGAATGCTGCCGCTGGACGTCGGAGAGCACCCTGTGCATGTTCCTACGACCATAGAACGTGACCTCGGGATTGAGTTCGCGGAAAAAGGTGTGGCCCCCGATATGGTCCCAGTGCGCGTGGGTTACCAGCACGCTGGTTAGCGGCGGGTGGTCCGGATGCGCGCTGGTGAAGAGTTCATAGGCCGCCTTCAAACTATAGGGCTGCGTTCCGGCATCAACGGCAATCAATTCCTGACCATCGGCAGAGATCACAAAATAGATCTCGGAAAAACCGAACCCACGCACGACGTAGACCGATCCGGGAACGATCTCCACCACCTCGCGGCGCGCGTGCATGATCGTGCCCTCCTGCCGGGTCGTCATAAACGGCCCCATCAGTAACGATTTGCTCTTGGTGTCTCGATAGCCGCTGCGTTCGAGGTAGCGGGCCGCTTCCTCCGCGTTGCCGGTGCGGCCGTACAAGATGGACAGGTGGCGGTATACTTCTCGGTAGAAACCCACCGCCGGCTCTTGGTCGGGGTGTTCCAGTGTCCATTGCAGGTGCGCGAAGGCCGCGTTGGTCTTGCCGAAGAAGCGAGGGTATTGGGTGTAGATCTGCCCGGTGGCCCAGTGAACCAGGAAGTCTTCTCCATCAGTCAGCCGGTCGGCTTCCTCCAGGATCCGCGTGGTTTCGTTCACCCACCCGATCCGCTTCAGGAGCGGGACACGCTCAGCATAGGTGGCGCGCAAAATCGCATCCGCGGTGAGGTAATGCGCCTTCACTGTTCCGGACAACTGGTGCTCGTATCGCTTGAGAAAGGTCTCGAAGAAGGCGATCCCATCGGCCTGCTGATTGGCGCTCAGGTAGAAGGAGACCAGCAGGAAAACGATGCGGGGATCTTCGTCGGGACCGTAGGAGACGAGCACCTTCATCAGCTCCAGATTCGGGTGATAGCTGCGATCCGGATGCCTGGCGAGGTCGAACGCCTCGAAGCCCGGCGCCATCGCCAGCGATTCGACCAGGCCTGTCTGCACCGTCCGTGCCGGAGGACGTACACCCACCGGCAGCGGCTCCACGTTCAGGCTCTCGGGCATAGCTCGGCCACCGAACAAAGCCAGGCCGCCCACCGTGAGCAGGACGAGGAGGATCGTGATGCTTATCAGGCGTTTCATGATGAAGGCCTCTTATTTAGATGCATGCACGTTTTGTTAATAAAAAGGAGAGTCGTGGTTGTCGATCTCCTGTGTTCTTCATCGATCCGGGCTACGCATGATGCGCCTCTCGGGTCAGGGTCTCGTAGATTTTTCCAAAGATGGCTGTGTTGGCAGATCGGGGGAGCAGGTGCTTGCCCATCCAGACCAGGAGCCGATTCTGCCAGCCGGGAACGACGACGGCTTTGCGTCCCAACCCTCGCAGGGCAGCTTGCACCACCGGCTCGACCAGCATAGGCTTGATCGGCGTGCCGGAGAAGTCGAGCTCGCCGGAGAGGTCGGTTGCCGTGAAGCCGGGAGCTAACGCCAGCACGTCCACGCCCGCCTCTTTGAGTTCGACGTGCAGCCCCTCGGCCAGGACCAGGCCGAAGGCTTTGGTGGCAGCGTAGTGACTGGCGGAAGGCGTTCCCTGGAAGGCCACCATCGAGGCGAGGAAAAGCAACCCGCCGCGCCCGCGCTCGGCCATGGGGCCTCCGAAGTGGTGTGCGAGGATCAGCGGCGCGCGGTTGTTGAGGTTCAGTTGCCGCAGTTCCTGCTCCAGATCATGGTCCAGGAAGCGGCCCGTCGGCATTACGCCTGCGTTATTGACGAGCAGGCTGATCTCCAGGCCGTCGGTCGCCTGTTGAATTACCGTCAGGAAATCCGTAGTCGTCAGGTCAACGGGGATGATCGTTACCGCGATGCGATGGGCCGCTTCCAACTCCCGAGCAAGCGCGCGCAAGCGTTCCTCTCGTCGGGCAACGAGAACCAGATTCAGCCCTTTGGCCGCCAGTTGCCTCGCGAATTCAGCCCCGATGCCGGACGACGCCCCCGTTATCAGCGCCCAGGGGCCGTATTTGTTGTTGAACGTGTTCATGGGTTTTCCTGTGTGTGATCGGTAATATGGGCACTATCCCCCGTTGGAAGAACCGAGCCACTGCGTGGCCGCTTCGAAGTCAACGAAATGAGCCACCTGAAAGCCGCTCTCTTCCGTAGATATCTCCCTGGCTTGATGGTGCTCATCCTCAGCAAAGAGAATGGCAATTTTTTCGTCGAACAGGGGATTAATGCGGCCCAGTTCCCGGGCAAGCTCATACATATCGAGCAGGGCCAGCGTGCCAGCGGCCCATCGGAAATCGAGCAATATCTCACACTGGGCGGGCTCGGCGTCCAGAGCCAGCTCGTGAAGCCTGTTCTTGCTGGCTTCGAGATCTACCTCTCCAGTCTGTGTGGCCCTGACAATATCTTTGCCGTAAACGACGAAGCACGTTGTTTTCATAGCCTATCACCTTCCGTGTGTGGGGGGTGGCTTCTCGTTCATGTTCTGATAAGACAACAGTCGTGCCAGCCCATTCAAGATTCTATTTATAAAGACCTTAAAAGCAAGACCCCTCTAGATTGGGAGAGCGATATATCGCATCGGAGCGAAATGTCGCGCAGCCGGAGTACACCGCTCCCGCATTTCGACCAAATCTCCCTCTTCTATAAGATGTTGTGATTAGCGGCCTAAGAGTGTTTCTTCCCCATCATTTTCGACTTAGTACAGGGTTTGGCTAGGGGTGTGGCGAAGGGCGCATCGCCCATCAGTCTTCCTTTCATCCCAATCCAACCCACACAAGGAGGGAATCCTATGAAAACCCAAATCACCTACCTTGGCGGCGCGACGTATCTCCTCGAAATCGGCGCTTTCCGCCTGCTGACCGATCCGGGCTTCGACCCGAATGGAACGGAAAAGAGCGAAGGCCCCGGCCACCTGCTGACGAAGATCATGGCACCGCCGGTGCCGGTCGAGGAAATCGGCCCGATCGACGCTCTGCTCTTGAGCCACCAGCAACACTTCGATAATCTCGACATCTCGGGGCGCGCGTTACTGCCCAAAGTGGGCCGTGTGCTGACGACGCCCGAGAGCGCCGCTACCCTCGGTGGCAATACCGAAGGCCTGGTGCCGGGCCTGAGCCGGTGGGCCGTCCAGAACGAAGTGCAGGCTCGCGACAAGAAAAATGGAACTGTTTGAGCGTAGCGAGTTTTCCATTTTTCCGCGAGCCGGAGCGTATTTCAGGCCCAGCGGGTCCAGTCTTGACCTTTGGTTCTTTGGGTCAAGCCAAAGAACACCACCACGGGATCATACCACCCCCGCTCGGATCAAGCAACCCTCACTACAGCTCCTCAAAACACCTCCGCCGTCACCTCCCGCGTCT
>JAPUGV010000232.1 GCA_027298025.1 Chloroflexota bacterium
TGGCGACCAACCATCACATCCACGATGTGATGCTCGACGTCCTAGGCCAGCATCGCTGATTCAAACGAAACGCGCCCAAGTACTGTGCGTGGGCGCGTTATGAATGATCTCCGGTAGTTCAGTCTAGACCGCCCGGTGGGCACCGTTGAGAGCCGTGGCCACCTGTCGGAGCATGTAAAGCATTTCCTCCAGCGGCAGCGGTTCGGCTTCCATATGCTGGCCCGGATGACCTTGACCTAGGTCCGTACTGGGCGGGTAGGCACGATAAACGGTGGGCATGCCGCTGTTTCCGATCTCACCGGTGATCTCGTACGGACCCAGCTTCGATTCAGTCACAGGCAATTCCAGTGTCTAGGATACGGCCTGCGACGATTGAATTATGGGTTTTTGCTGACGGGAACTGCGAGTCCGATCATGCGCCTGTGTCGTACGCGCGAAGCCGACTCTCGAGGTCACCAAAATCGACGCGGGCGGTCATGTCCAGGCTGAGAGGTGTGACGGACACTTCGCGTGCGATTCGCACGGCATAGACATCCGAGTCCACTTCGAGCATCTTCTCATCGAGGCGGATTTCAAAGTCGACGCGCACTGACTGGTCGAAATGCTCG
The DNA here is from genome assembly GCA_027298025.1 of Chloroflexota bacterium. GTDB lineage: Bacteria > Chloroflexota > Anaerolineae > Anaerolineales > E44-bin32 > JADFRG01. The sequence continues at coordinate 609 of JAPUGV010000232.1, forward strand.
CGTTCGGGACTCACGGGTACATAGTATTGGGATCTCGAAAGTCGGGTTAAGCGCCAGGGAGTCTCCAGCGTAGCATCGGTGGGAACATCAACTTTTAGCACGTCGACGTCGGGGAAGGTCTCCCCCTCCAGCAAAATCCTCGCGAAATGTGCGGTGTAGTAAGCCGCGGTTGAGAAGTCGGCGCTGGTGTCCCCCCACTGATGCTCCTTGGGCATCTCGAGCGACACGGCCATGGCCGGGATGCCAAATGCCGCGCCCTCCAGCGCGGCACCTACGGTGCCGGAGATCGTGATGCTGACGGTTAGGTTCTCGCCGCGGTTGATGCCGGCCACCACCAGATCCGGGGGCCCGTCCATGAGCTCCAGGATGCCGTGCTGAACGGTCTGCGCCGGCGAGCCGCCTACGGCGTAAACCTTCCAGGTCACGCCGTGGATGGTGACTTCTTCCTCTCGGAGCCTGCCGTCTGAAGCGTGCGGCATGCTGCGGCCGGCGCCTGAATGCTGCTCGCGCGGTGCGGCCACGGTGACGAATCCCAGCTTCGAGAGCGCTTCCGCCGCGGCCCACAGGCCGTCGGAGCGAATGCCGTCGTCGTTGGTCAGCAGGATCTGAGGCTTCCCAGACTTGGCCATCGCGCAATCTTATCACTGGGATCCTAAGTGCCCGTTAATCGAGCTTCGAGGGGGAGATTAATCGCAACGTGAATGTTCCACCCGCTCCAAACTTGTTATCTGTCGGGCCAGCCACTCTCGAAATCCAAACCAGCTTGTTGAGTGCCGAGAGCCAGCAGCTTTAACACGAGCGGGGCGATCCGTGGATCGCCCCGTCGAGGTTTTGGTTGGGTTCCCCAGAGTACTGCCTAGGTCTCGGCAGTACCCACTCGGGAGCTGGTAAACCCGGGCCAGCGGGAAGCCAGCCGGTAGACCTTGCTGACATCCTGCGCTGTCACCAAGCCGAGAAACTGTCCGCCTTCCACCACCGGAAGCGCGTCCGTGTCGGCCTCAGCCAGCAGCTGTTGAGCAATGTACAACTTCTCGTCAGGGGATACGGGTTCCAGATCGGTCCGCATAAATTTGGCAGCGAACGCGTCCGGGCCGGCTTTCCTCAGGGCTTCACCGAGCCGACTGCGTGTTAGAACTCCGAGGAGCCGCTCACCGTCCCGAACCGGGAAATGAGATTGTATGGAGCTCATCGTGAGGGCAATCGCCTCCCGCAGCGTCGAGTGCGGTGACAAAGATCGAATCTGGCTGGAAAAGGCCTCTCTGACCGTGACATCTCCCAGCAGTTGGCGCATCTTTATCATTCGTCCTTCCTGCCCAGCGGCGAAGAAGATGAAGAACGCGATAAGGATCAGGAAGAACCCGCCGCCGAAGAATCCCCAAAGGCCCATCAGCACCGCTAGTCCTTGCCCAATCGTCACTGCCCACCGGGTTGCCCGCGAGTAGTCGATGCGCATGGCGAGCAGTGAGCGCAGTATTCGGCCTCCGTCCATTGGGAAGGCCGGCAACAGGTTGAACAAGCCTAAGAACAGATTGGCCGCAAAGACGTAGCTAAAGACCGCTCCCAGAGTGATGCCCGCCGGCAGCCGAATCCCAAACTGAAGGCTGAGTTCCTGTCCATAAGCCAGGCCGAGAACGGCCAACACCGCGGCCAGAGCAAAATTCACCAGCGGTCCTGCAGCGGAGATGACGAGTTCCTGGCTGGGCTTCTCGGGCATTCGTGCGAGCTGGGCGAGTCCGCCGATTGGCAGCAGTACGATCTGTTTCACCTGAATGCCATAGGACTGCGCCGCGATGCTGTGTCCGAGTTCGTGCAGCACAACGATCACGAACAGAATGGAGATCACGATAACGCCGAACAGCGCGCCTGTGAGGCCCCGTCCAGTGAGCGATGCGAACTGGATTGCTGCGAAGATCAGAATCAGCGGGAACGTGTAATGCATCCGAATCTGGATGCCCCTAACCTTGAATAGTGAAATACCTCGATCCATGTTTGCCTCTCTCTCCGCTCTCAGTCGCGAGCAGAGTAATCCATGCTTGTTTGATGGGGCCTAGTATCCCGCCCTTACGTTATAGATTTGTTAGAGAGATTTGATCATGAGGAGCATTTTCTACCGGGTAGGCCACAACAATCTGTGTGCCTATCCCTCGCCGCGGGCTTCGGCAGCGAGCTGCTCGAAAAAGCTTACCAGCACCCGCTCGCGTTTCGCGGCCCGGCGGCGAGCGGGTTCGGTGTGGAGCCGATCCTTCACTTTGCGCAGCTTGAACAGGTACTCATGGTAGGCGCTGTGGGGTTCGCCCGGGACGGTCTCGCCATGTTCTAGAAATTGCTCGGACGGCTCGGCAAACATGGGCTGTCCGGCCTGCATGGCGTAGCCCAACGTGCGTGCCGCGCCGAAAGCTCCGATAACATCCAATTTGTCCGCATCGAACAAGATCTGAGCTTCGAGCGACTCGGGCTCGTGCTTACCGCGGTAGCGATGGCTCATAATGCAGTGGACTACTTCCCGGATTCGATCGTCAGTCCAGCCTTCGTCCCTCAGAACCGCTTGAGCGAACTCGGCGGAGGCGTTTTCGTGCTCTGCCCGATTTTCTCGAGGGTCTGCTCCGGCCGCATCGTGCAGTAAGGCCGCCGCGCGCAGGATCTCGAGATCCGCGCCTAACTCCGTGCCGATCTCTTCCGTGGTCCGCATCACGCGCAGCACATGGTCGAATCCGTGGACCGGATCATCCGTGGCATACCAGCTCTGGGCCTCTTCAACCGTTGGCAAGGTCAATCCACCTGCATAGGAAAAGCCAGCGAACTCGGCTTCGACTTGTGATTGCGATTTCGACTTGAAGTTTACTCGGCGGAAAGGACTAGAGGTTTGCCATCCACGGGGCTGGGCACGACGTCGATCCGGATTCCATAGGCCTCCGCCAGCAGATCGGGATTCAGGACCTGCTCCGGATCACCGACCTGCCGCACAACCCCATCGGAAAGCAGCACAACTCGATCGGCATATCTGGATACCAGGTTCAGATCGTGCAGCGCCAGAAGCACTGCCAGGTCCTTCTCTTTGGCCAGGCGCCGGACCAGTCCAAGCACGCGATCTTGATGCCGCAGGTCCAGATGGGCGGTGGGTTCATCCAATAACATGATGGGAGACGCTTGCGCCAGGGCGCGCGCGATCAGTAATCGCTGCTGTTCGCCGCCGGAGAGCTCCTCGACGAGCCGCTCTGCCATGTCCAAAGTATCGGTAAGCGCCATGGCCTCCGTGGCCAGCTTGCGGTCCTCTTGCGATTCGGTCTCGAACCACCCCAGGTAAGGCGTGCGGCCCATCAAAACCACGTCCATCGCTCGGAACGTCGGCGGCAGGTTTGTGGCCTGTGGCACTACGCAGACCAATTGCGCTCGGGCGGAGGGGGATAGCTCGTGCAGAGCGCGGCCGTTGATCCCGACCCGGCCGCTCTGCGGCGGCAACCTCCCACTCGCTACGCGCACGATGGTGGATTTGCCCACACCGTTCGGGCCGATGACCGCCAGCACTTCCCCTGGCACGATCTCCAACGTGACCCCCCGCAGCACGGTCAGGTCCCGATAGCCCATGTCCACGCTCTCCAACGCGAGGCTCGGATTTACCACGCCCGCAACCTACGCTTCGATCGCGCCAACAAGTAAAGGAAGAACGGCGCGCCGACGACGGCGGTCACGACTCCCAGGGGCAGCACGCGCGGCGAGATGATGGACCGCGCCACAATATCTGCGCCCAACAAAAAGCTTGCTCCAAGCAGGGTAGCGAGCGGCAGCAGGCGTCGGTAGCTCGTTCCCCACAGCAGCCGCGCAAGATGGGGTACCACCAGCCCGACAAATGCGATGATCCCCAGGAATGCCACCGCAGTGGCCGCCGCGAGGGATGCGGCAACCACGATGACCAGCTTCACGCGGTCGACATCCAGTCCGAGCTGCCCGGCTTGCTCATCTCCAAACTGCAGCACGTCGAGTGGGCGTCCCATGGTGAGCAGTACCGCCAAGGCAAGCGCCACATAGGGCAACGCGGCCATTACCGGCCCCCAGCCCCCGAGCGCAAATCCTCCCACCATCCACGTCACCGCCCGATGCAGCTCTGAAGTGGATAGCAGCATGGTCATGCTGGTAATGGCGGTGGCGAAGGAGCTCACCGCCACTCCAGCGAGAATTAACGTCGTCACGGGCGTGGATCGGCCCACCCGGGCAAGCGCATACACCAGTGCCACCGTCAGCAGCGCTCCCACGAAGGCCGCGGCGGGGATCGCCGCCATACCCAGCAAATCAGCTGGCCATTGAGCTGACATCGCCAGCACGGCCGCCAGCCCCGCTCCGGCGGCGACCCCAATCACATAGGGATCGGCCAGAGGGTTGCGAAAAAGCCCCTGAAAGGCGGTTCCGCTTGCTCCGAGCGCCATTCCGGCTAAGGCGACCAAGACCAGGTTTGGAAGCCGGATTTCGTACAGGATGGTGGAGAACGCCGGAGGGATCTCGCTTTCAAATTCAACCAAGGGTGAAAGCAGGATGCCCGCTACCGCGTCGACGGGAATCGACACGGCGCCTATGGCCACACTCGCCACGATTGCCACAACCAGGGCCCCGACGGTCCAGATCCAAGGGGAAATTGAGCTCACCGCTGCAGATTTCAATCAAAGAGCTCCGGGTGCAGCGCGCGCGCCATGGCTTCCAGCGCGTCTACGAGGCGGGGGCCGGGCCGATCCACCCAGTTTGTGTCAATCGGGATCACGCGCCCGGCCTGCACTGCCGCAATTCCGTCCCAGCCTGGCCGCTCGGATAACGATTGCACGGTGGTGACGACGAATGGACCCTCTCCGTAGACGATCACCTCCGGATCCTGGATCACGAGCTGCTCTATGTCGATTTGCCCCCAGCCCTGGATTCCGGATGCCACATTTTCGCCTCCCGCTAATTCGATCAACAGGTCCTGGAAAGTCCCGGCTCCAGTCGTCCAAGGCGCACTCGGATCGCTTCCATCAATTTCATAAAAGACGGCAACTCGATCTATGTCGCCCATTGTGGCGATGACATTCTCCACCCTTGCACGCAGATTCGCAGCCAGCTCGCTTGCCTCGACGGTATGACCCGTCAGCTCTCCAACCGTTTCGAGATTCTCGTAGAGCCCCTCAAAGTCCGATGGATTGGCCAACACGAAGGTCGTGAGGCCGAGCGCCTCCATGGACTGAAGCTGCTCGGGAGCGGTGATGTCGGCCGCCAGGACAAGATCCGGATCGAGAGCCAGAATGGCCTCCGTGTTTAGCTGACCAAAAGTGCTGCCGATGCTGGCCACCTCCGCCGCCTGAGCCGGATGGTCCGACGCTTCATCTCGACCCACGACCTGCGAACCGGCGCCGATGGCGAACAGCATCTCCGTGTTGGAGGGGGCTAGAGAGACGATCCGAACCGCCGGCCCTTCCAGGGAGATCTCACGACCAAGACCATCGGTCACCTGCAGTGGGCCGGCTAACAGATCTGCCGGAGCCGCACAGGCCGTGAGCAGCAGCGCAAACGCCAGGCTGAATAGCCCGAGGCTCCTCGCCACCTCTTGCAGGTGGGTTCTTTCCGCTTTTCTGTCAAATATGCGATCTCTCAATCGAGATTGCATGGCGCGCTCCTATTGGGCTGCAGGTGCGAGATCCGTGAGGGGATGGTGAGGAAAGAAAAAAGCCTTCCCTCACTTCGGGAAGGCTTGGAACCACATCCAGGTGGGTCCATGCGCAACCTCCTTTCCGCGAAGGGGTATTCGGCGCGGGGCGGAGGCGGGTATCCTGACTTGCGCGAGCGACCAACTCTTCAAATGCCTCGGACCGCTCGGCTTACAGTTGCGGGACAGCGCCGGACTTTCGCTCGGGTCCAGGACCCTTGGAGCACCGGCTTCCCCTTGATGGCCTCCGCATCCGGGCGGTAGGCCACCTCGGCCCCTCATGCTATATTGTCCATACTATATCCACCGATTGTGAACCGGTCAAGGTTCCTGCCACGCAAGCAACCCAGGGGCGAGCATCTGCAAGATGTTCTAACCCGGCTTTGCTGCGACGAAATCACGCACGCGCTTCGCATGCTGCGCATGCAATCATCCATCACGCATGATAAAATCCACCGGTTGTCGCTGGGCAACAAACCAAATCGATAATGTAAGTCCCCGCAAGAGGGCGGTTCCTGGCTCTGCTAGAGAATCCGCAAAAGACCTCTCCACGAGCTTCATTCAAATAAAGGGTTACAAATAAATGAGTAGCAAGACTTTAAGGTTGGTTCCCCTGGGGGGACTGGGCGAAATCGGCAAGAACATGATGTCGGTCGAGTACGGGGATAACATCCTCATCATCGACACCGGGATCATGTTCCCCGAAAACGACATGCTGGGGATCGACTACATCATCCCCGACTTCCGCTACCTGGAAGACAAGGCCGACAAGGTGCGGGGGATCGTGGTCACACACGGACACGAAGACCACACCGGGGCCATCCGCCACGTGATGGAGCTGATCGACGCGCCGATCTACGCCTCCAAGCTGACCCGCGGACTGCTGGAGGTCAAGCTGAACCGGAGCGGGATGCTGGGCGACGTCACGCTGAAAACCATCAACGCCGGCGACACGGTGAACATCGGCCCCTTTGAAATCGAGTTCTTCCATGTCTGCCACTCCATCCCGGACTGCGTCGGCATGGGGATCACCACCCCGGCCGGATTGATCGTGCACACCGGCGACTACAAGTTCGATCACACCCCGGTGGATGGTTGGCCCACCGACTTCGGCAAGCTGGGCGAGCTTGGCGGCCGAGGGGTGCTGGCACTTCTGGCCGACTCCACCAACGCCGACGAGCCAGGCTGGACCCCTTCGGAGGCGGTGATCGATCCAGCCTTTGACGAGATATTTGGGGAGGCCGAGGGGCGCATTCTCATCGCCTCATTCGCCTCGCTGATCTCGCGCGTGCAGCAGGTGGCCAATGCCGCACAACGCCACGGGCGAAAGATGGCGATCGTCGGCCGCAGCATGCGCGACAACACCAAGATGGCACGGGAGTTGGGCTACCTGGATATGCCCGACGACCTCATCGTCGACCTCGATTCGACTCTAAAGATGGACCCGGCCCGCGTGGTGCTGATGTGCACCGGCACGCAGGGCGAGCCCTCCTCGATCATGGGGCGTCTGTCGACCGGCACCAACCGCCAATTCAATGTGATGGATGGCGACACGATCGTGCTGTCTTCCCACAACATCCCGGGCAACGAAGAAATGATCCACCGCACCATCAACCGTCTATTTTCCCGCGGCGCCCACGTGATCTACGACCCGATCGCCGACGTCCACGTATCGGGCCACGCCAGCCAGGAAGAAATGAAGCTGATGATGGAGCTGGTCAAGCCCAAACATCTGATCCCGGTGCACGGTGAGCTGCGCCACCTCAAGCAACATGCTGCGCTGGCGCGAGAGATCGGCATGGACGATTCCTCCATCGCGGTCGTCGAAAACGGCACGGTGGTTGAGTTCAAGGACGGAAAGATGAAAATCGGCGAGCGCGTCCCCGGTGGGTACGTGTTTGTTGATGGAAGCGGTGTGGGTGACATCGGCCCACGCGTGATGCGAGAGCGCGAGGCGCTCGCCAAAGATGGTTTTGTGGCAGTTCACCTCACTCTGGACGGTAAGAACGGCGCGCTTGGCAGGGAACCTGAGATCGTGTCCAAGGGATTTGTGTTTGTGCGCGACGCGGAAGAGCTCTTCGAGCACGCCCGAAGGCGAATTCGAGAGGTGGCAAAAGAGGCCGATCACGACAGTCTTAGAGACAAGGTTCAAAAGGATCTGAGCCGCTTCTTCTATGCCGAAACCAAGCGCCGTCCAATGGTGATGGTATTTACTAGCCCCCCTGAATGAGAACAATCGAAGCTTGCCTGTTGCGTACGCACTTGGCATGCGTATAATGCCCCGCGCCATGCGGGCCGGAACGGCATCGGTCGCACTCTGCGTGTTGGCGGCTGCGTGCAGCCTTCAAGGGGGTACTACAGAGGTGCCTTCGCCGACCGCCACCACAACGGCGGCGCCCGCGACCGCAACCCCCACGCCGGAGCCGCTGGCGGCCTATGTAAACGGTGAGGCCATTTCTCGGGCAGCCTTCGAACGTGAGGTCGCCCGCTTCGAGGCTGCAAATGCGAAGCTTGGCATCGACCTTGCAACAGTAGGCGATTACCGGGCTGCGGTGCTCGACCAGTTGATGGATCTCAGCCTTTTAGCGCAATTTGCCGTGATTCTGGGCATGGAACTCAGCGAAACAGAGTTGGATGAACGTTTCGAGGCCTTAGTGGCCTCCGATGGGGTGGCTGCGGGCTACACCGAAGATGATTTCCGCAGCGAGCTCCGTCGGGAGATCCTGGCGGCCAAAGCCGTCGGCTCCATCACGGACGCGCTGCCTTCGCAGGTCGAACATACTAGCGCTCGACATATCCTGGTCAAGACGCTTGAAGAGGCAGAAGCGCTGCTGGATGATCTCGCCAACGGCGCAGATTTTGGCAGTTTAGCAGTGATCCACTCGAGAGACCCAAGCACCCGGCCGGCCGGCGGCGAGCTCGGCTGGTTTCCGAGGGGCCTGCTCACGATGCCCGAAGTGGAAGGTGCCGCTTTCAGCCTGCAGCCCGGAGAGGTTAGCGACGTGATCGAAAGCGCGCTCGGGTTCCACATCCTGGAGGTTCTGGGTCGGGAAGATCGGCCTCTTGTGGGAGAGACGTTGACACAATACCGTGTAGCAGCGGTCGAACAATGGCTGGCCGAACAGCGTCAGCGGGCCGAGATCGAGATATTCATTGATGGCTGAGATGGGAGCACTAGGACATCCGTGTTCTAGGGCTAATTAAGAGATCAGGAGTCTGAGCAAATGGATGATCCCTTTGACCCGAGCCCCCGAGGCGTCGGATTGAACCTCGGGCGGCTGATTCTGAATGTTTCAACGGGCATCGTGCTGCTGATCACGCTGTTCGTAGGTTTCCGATTCGTAATGATCTTCCTCAATCCTCAATCATCGTTTAATCCCTACCCGCCACCCACCCTCCCGGCGACCCTCGGTCCACCGACGCCGACCAATACACCGGCGATCAGGCTTCCAACCGAGATTCCACCGACCTCGACACCCCGACCGCTCCCAACCATTGCTCCGGCGGCAACCGAGACTTCGGAAGCGACGGCAACTCCGGAATTTACGGTGACTCCCGAGGAGTCCCCTGTCGCAACCGCAGAAAGTGGAGCCCAATTCGAGCTGCAGACTGGAAGCCCTACTTATATTCCGGATGAGCGTGGATGCGAACACATGGGTGTGGGCGGGAAGGTCTACGACCTGAATGGAGCGCCGATCGTCGGCCTCGCTGTGAGGGTAAGCGGTGAGCTGGCTGGAACACCTATCGGACCGCTCGATACACTAACGGGCAGCGCGGCGGACCGCTTTGGCTTCGGCGGCTACTACTTCGAGCTCTCGGATACTCCCACTACAAGCGATGACACCTTAACGCTGCAAGTCCTGGACTCCAGCAGCGGACTCGAGCTTTCAGACCCCGTCGACCTCACCACATACGACAACTGCGAGCAGAACCTGCTGTTTATCAACTGGGCTCAGTCCGAATCGGAGTAACCTGAACTAAAATGACAAAGAGGCCGTCCTTAGGGACGGCCTCTTTGATTTTCCGACTCGTTCGGAGGGCCCGAAATCTCCTCAGGTCGCAACCGCGATCTTTAGCGCTTCGCTCACCATCCCCACCTGCTCCTCGGTCATTACGCCGGAGAACGGGAGGGCGAGACTCCTCTTCGCTAGGTCTTCGGTGACAGGAAAGTCTCCCGCCTGGTATCCGTGGATCTCCACCATGTAGGGCTGCAAATGAATGGGTTCGAAGTAGGTCCGGCTTGGAATGCCCTGCTGCTCCAATGCCGCCATGACCTGCGCCCGATCGATGGCTGCATCGAGACGCACGACGTAGACGAACCAGCTCATCCCAGATGTGGTGGAGGCTATGGTTGGCAGCTCCACACCGGAAAGATCAGCAAGGGCAGCTCCGTACCAATCTGCGACCTGTGCACGATTGCTGAGCAACTCATGAAATCGCGCGGCCTGGACCCGGCCCAACGCCGCGCTCATTTCGTCCAGACGGTAGTTGTAGCCGGGAAAAGTGTGCTGTAACCATGCGTCACCGACCGCCCGACCTTGGTTGCGAAGCGCCCGGGCCCAGTTTGCCCAGTCCTCCCGATCGGTAACCACCATGCCACCCTCTCCGGTGGTCAATTGCTTGTTAGGATAGAAGGCAAAAACCCCCGCATCTCCAAAGGATCCGGCCGCTTTCCCACCGTACTGTGCCCCAAGAGCCTCGGATGAATCTTCAATCAGATTAAGTTCACGCGCCTCCGCGATGGGCATCAATCGCGCGTAATCAGCCGGTTGGCCGAATACGTCGACCGTCAATATGGCGCGCAGTTTGCCGCCGTTTCTTGCGTTCTTGCGCGGAAGCCAGCCATCTTCGCCAGAGTCGAGCGAAGCGACTGCGGCCTCCACTTGCTCAGGGTCAAGGTTTCCCGTGGCAGGATCGACATCTACAAAAACCGGCACGGCCCGCTCGTAGAGCAGCACGTTAGCGGAGGCGACGAAAGAAAAGGGGCTAGTGATGACTAGATCCCCCTCCCGGATGCCCGCCGCCCGAACGCACAGGTGCAGGGCCGCGGTTCCAGAACTCACCGCGATGGCATGGCGACACCCGGCCAGTTCCGCGATCGCCTGCTCAAAGGCTTGTACTTCCGGGCCGATGCTTAATGTGGAGGTTCTGAGCACCGCCGCTACCGCCTCGCGTTCAGCCTCAGTCAGATCGGGAGAAGACATGGGAACTCTCATTGCGGTTCCGCTTCGAGTCCACTCTCCGGCGTCATCGGGCTGGGTGGCGCGCGATCGGGGGATGAGATGGGCGCTTTCATCCGAACTCTCCTTCGAGTGTTTTCTCCAGTGCTGTCAGGTCTGGCAGCTCGATATCGGCCAGATATTCAGGGCCGGGCGGCTGGTCATGAACGTGCTCGCCTTCCGGCCTGCGCACCCAGATCGTCAGCATCCCCAGCTGGCGGGCACCTACAAAATCCTTCAGCGGGTTGTCGCCAACATGTGCCGCCTGGCTGCCTGCAAGGTCTAGTTCTTCCAAGAGGCGTTCGAACGGAACCTGGCTCGGTTTCCAATCCTGGCGATCCTGCTCACCAAGGATCAATACCGCCTCGAAGGTTTCGGCCAATCCCAGGGCCTCAAGCTTGCGCTGTTGGCCCGGCTTGTGCCCCTGCGTGATCAATCCAAGCCTGTAGCTACCGCGCAGGCTCCGCAGCACGGAGTGTGTCTCCGGGTAGGGCTCGAGGCTCGGAGTATGGTCCCGATAACACTTCACCATCTCTGGCAACCATCGATCCGGCTCGATTTCATGCGCTTCGAGCCAGCGATTGAAGGTGTCGCCCCGCACCCCGCCATCAAAGTAAGCCTCGAGCTCGACATATCCTTGCTCACTCGGGATGCCTAGTGATGCTTCCGCCCAATCGGCGACCGCCGCAAACCCGCTCAGGGCGTACTGACGTTCCGGGTAAAGGGTGTCGTCTAGATCAAAGACGATGGCTTTCAACATCTGCAACCTCGGATTCATCGAGGAAGTAGGATTCATCGTAGCGGGTGAGGTGCAATCCGGTTTTGTAGGTTCCTAGAGGAGGGGTTACCACGGGGATCCCCGCCGCCTCCGACAGATACCACTTCGGGGAGGGCACTCCGGCCGCGATCCCCAGCGGTAGGCCACCTCCGAAGCGGGCATTCACTTCCGTAAAGTACGGCTGCCCCTCTCGCATCAAGCACTGAACCGTGATGGGTCCCCTTGCCTTGAGGCCCTCGGCAATCTTCACGCAGGCCTCAATGATCTCTCCATTTCCAATGGTGACGCCCTTGGCGACCTCCCCCCAGCGCACCTCGATTCTCTCACGGCTGACGACGGCCCATACGCGTCCATCCGTGCCGCAACTTACGTCGCTCGTGATCTCCGGGCCCGGCAAATACTCCTGCACGATGGCCTGAGGGATCTGCCTCAGCGCGTGCTCAAGGCTGGCAGGGTCACCAACCTTGCGGCCTCCTCTGCCAGCGCTGCCGATTCTGGGCTTGACGTAGAGCGGGAACTCGAAATCTTCCTGCGGCGCGCCGCGCCAGGTTCGAGGCGCCGGCACCTCGATGCTGCTGAAGAGGTCATGGGTGAGTAGCTTGTCATTGGCAGTCGTGGCTTCGGGCGTGGACAACGAAGTGAGCCTTGTCCCAGCTCTTTCGAGCCGTTCGCGCCCCTTTGCGAGGACGGGAATATCCGGATCAATGAGAGGGAATATCAGTTGAATGGATTCCTGTTCGCAGATGCCGGCTACGGTCGCAAGATAGCGCTCATCGTTCAGCTTCGGAACCATGTAGTATCGATCTACTTCTTGCAGGGCGGGGGCCAGCGGATCAATGTCGGTGGCGACAATGGAGCCTCGTAGCCCCAGCTCATCGTACGCCTTACGGAAGGCGCGCATCAGTTCCACGCGCCGACCGACGCTGGTGAAGAGCACGTTCACTCGATCAAGCCGTCTTTCGACCGATCCCAAAATAGCCTCCCGCAATACGGTCCCGCTGGGAACCCGTTCTGAGCCACCCGTCCACCCACTTCAGCGGATAGAAAAGGATCGCCATGATGCCCTTTACGGGACGGTATGTTTGGGGCACCAGGCGTGCCGCCATCCCAGCCAGGAATTCTACAAGAATGCGATGCATGCCGGTTCCCGCAGCGAGGGCGGGCTCGACCCGCTCACATCGCAGCCCCGCCTGCTCGATCAGTCGTTGGAGGCCGGAATGCGTGAAACGCCAGTAATCCTCTGGATCGGGATGATAGCCCAGCACAAAGGGCACCTGCAGGTACAGTATGCCCCTGGCTTCGAGCACGCGCTCCATCTCGCGCACTGCCTGGAACGGATCTGCCACGTGCTCCATAGTTTCCTGAGAAAGAACCAATCGGAAGGTGCCGTTTCCGAAGGGCAGCTTTAGGGCATCCCCTACGCAATTCGTGTGCTCCGAGGGAGCCAAGTCGATGTTGACCACCCCAGAGTGGAGGTCGCTCTCGCCGGATCCGACGTTCAGCGCCAGCTGACCGTCACCGAGGTCCCCAAGCAGCGCGGCTAGTTCGCGCCGTATTGAGCTCGAGTCGTGGTAGGTGGACCAGAAAGTGCGCGAAACCCAGTTCTGCATGCGATCCTCACTCGATTGAAGGATCTCTAACCGAGCGCGAGCAAGACTTCTTCCATCTTCCCCGCCAGCTCTTGGCGATCAAATCGCGCTTCGACGTACGCTCTCCCATTCCGACCCATCCCTCGCGCCAGCTCGGGATCGTCCGCAAGGCGCCGGATGGCCTCCCCGACCTCGGCTCCGTCGCCCGGTGTGACATATATGCCGGCCCCGGCCTCTTCCACGACCTCTCGAATTACGCCGTCGATTGCCACTACAACCGGAAGCTTGGAGGCCATATAATCAAACACCTTATTTGGATAGGTCGTTGTAAACATCGGTATGGCTTTGAGCACTGCGATCCCGCAGTCAGCTTCCGCTAGCAACGCAGGCACGCTCGCCTTTTCGACAGGGGGCAAGAAGATCAGGTTATTGAGCTGTTTGGCCTGCGCCTGGTTTTGCAAGGCGGCCTTCTCAGCCCCGTCCCCCACCAGCACAATGACGATCCTTGGGTCTTGTTTTAATGTGGAGGCCGCATGTACGAGCTGAGAAAGGTCGTTTGCCATACCGTGCGCGCCGGTGTACAAGGCGATGAATTTCCCCTCGAGCCCATGAGTTTCACGAAGCAGAGACCCCGGTGTGGATGCTCCCTCGGTTGTTGTCGGCGCTGCTTCGTGTTCCCCAAGCCCTTTGGGCATCGCCGAATTCAAGTTCACCCCATTGGGTACGATCAGAATTTCTTTCCCGCCAACTCCAACACCCCGAAGATGCTCGACAAAGCCTGGTGAATTGACGACGATTTGATCGGAGTGGCGATATAGAAAGCCCTCCAACCATTCTGACAGGGCGATCAATCGACGGTTACGCAGTGCGCCGACCTGAACCGCGAACTCCGGCCACAGATCCCGCACCTCCAGCAACCACGGTCTCCCCTTCGAGCGCGCAAGCAGCCAGGCCGTCCACCCTTGAAAGATCGGCGGTGAGGTCCCCCATAGGACATCGACGCCTGCCGTGCGCAGGCCCGCCCAGAACGACGAGAGCATAAACGAGAAGTAGCCGATTGTCCGCCATGCGAATCCGCGTCGCTCACCCCCGGCCACGCCGCATCTCACGATTTCTAGACCTGGAAGCGGGGTCTCCCGTCGATCCGCGGAGAGCGGTTCCCCTGTCAGGTAGCCGCGCGTGCCGGCCAGCACCGTCACACGGTGCCCGTTCTCAACAAGATACCGGGCAAAGTCGTAATGGCGGGTTCCTCCTGGATCCTCCGGGCGTATGAACACCTGGTGGATCAATAGAATGTGCACGGGCGAAGTCTAACACTCTGACCTATAAAACAGAGCCGCCCACTCTCGTGGGCGGCTGCCTTACGGTGTTTCTACTCAGATTAGGTGTTTGCGGTGGCGAAATCCTTGCTCACGATCCTCCAGGCCTCGCGCCCTGGATCGGTTGGGACGGGCGCCACTGCGAAGTACCGCGTCCTGTTCCCAGAGGTCTTTTCCACAATTCGCCATTCGGACGATGGAAACTTGCCCTTTTCCTTGATGTCGTAGAACTCCAGCGATTCCTTCATTTTGGACTACCTCCTCGGTCAAAGGATAGGACCTAACCGCTCAGATACTACCGCCCCTTTGACTTGCGTGCAAGTAGTCAATGGGGAGATTTCAGCACAAAAGTTCTATCCCCTTGCCAGTACGGTATCTGGTTGGTCGGACCCCTGGATGTTGCGGCTCAACCCCCTACCCCATGAATTCCTCGGCCGTGGCTTGACCGGGCTGGCTGATTCCCTCACGGGTGAGCACCTTCCAAAGGGTGATCAGCAGGATCTTTACGTCCAATCGAAGGGACCAGTGATCCACATACCACACGTCGTATTGGAATTTTTGCTCCCAGGTATTGGCATTGCGGCCATTGATCTGGGTCCAGCCGGTGATTCCGGGAGGTACGTCGTGTCGACGCGCCTGCTCGGCGCTGTAACGCTCTAGATAACGCATCAGCAGCGGCCTGGGCCCTACCAGGCTCATTTCCCCTTTAAGCACGTTGAGTAGCTCCGGGAGCTCATCCAAGCTAAAGGAGCGAAGGAATCGCCCCAGGCGAGTCAGACGTACGGCATCCGGCATCGGATTTCCTTCCGAGTCTCTTTCGTCCGACATCGTACGGAACTTGTACAGGGTGAAGGGCCGCCCCGAAAATCCGGATCGCCGCTGACGGAAGAGCACCGGCGATCCGAGTGCCGTTCTTACCGCAAGGGCGATCACCGCCAATATGGGACTGATCAAAATGAGGCCGGGCACGGACAGTAGCAGGTCAAAAAGGCGCTTCCGAAGGGGAACTCTGTGAGGCGCGGACATCGTTGCTACCCCCTGCTCAGGAAGGCGAGAAGCGGATCCTCCGCCAGGTTTTCCAAATTAAGCATGAGATCCTGCGGCTCCACGTCTCCCAGGCGCCACCAGCTTGTCATCCGTAACGGTAGCGATCCTTCAACGGTCGCCACGAGCGTAAGCGCAGGCTCCTTGTACCCGTAGGTGGGCGACCACCATCCCAGCACGGCGGGATCTTCTGTGGGTTGTCTTTCACCCGCCACCCTCTCACCGGCGCGATAAAGGGCGATATCGTCCATCCCCGGAGTCACCCGCAACTGCATCGGCCCCTCTTCACCCCGAAGGGTTAGGCTCTGGTCTTCGAGCTCCCACGGCCAGTCTATCAGGCTCCACGCCAGGCGTGCACGGTGCCAGTCCGTGCCGGTGGGGGCCCCAGCCCCCGTCGGTATGTCGGTGCCCGCCAGGGTGCCCGTGCCCGCGTGGGTACTTGTGCCCGCATGGGTAGTTGCGGCCCCCCGATCGAGCAGCTCGTCCAGAACGACCCACAACGAGCCTCCAGCCTGGACGACGCTGCGCCGGTGTGTGAATCCGTCTCGCATCGGATGTTCGGCGGCCAGCGCCTGAACCGAGCCATCCTCCGCCTGCCAGCGCCCCAGGAAGCGGGCGTTCGACCAGTTCAACCACAGGAACCTCCCAGCCCGATCCATCGGCTCCCTGCCATCCGCCACGAGGCTGTTGTGGGCCGCGGCGCCTGCGAATGCGTTTTCCCAGGGTGGCGGTGCAGCGTAACGGTAGGTGCCGGCGTCGCGAGCGAGGTTGTGCTGGTTCCACCACAGATCCAGGTGCAGCTGATCCGAGTGTGCCGGACGCGCGGTAAAGCGCGCGCATCGAAGTGTAGCCCGCGATGATTCACCCCGCACCAAGTACAGACCGGCATGCGGAAAGTCCGTCCTTTCGCTGCGGGGCATGCCCGCCTCACCCTTGACTGGCAGCCCCAGCCACACGCTCATCTCGTCCCACGGTCCCGGACCAAAGGCGGATTCCCCTGTAAATGCCCGCGTGGCGGCCTGCAGTACCGGCCGATAGTCTGCATGCTCGCAGGATGACAGCAGAAGGATATTTGAGCCGTCGTTGTGGCCCCAGTTGGGCGTCGTGCCATTCTGTGGATCGGTCATCGACCCGAGGAACTCGGTCATCCTCTGCAGGGCGTCAAGTGTGGTTTCGGGCAATGGTTCGCCATGGATCTCGGCCAGGCGCGCGGCCCAGAGGCCCGCATTGAGCGCCAACCGCTGATAATTCGTCGAATACTGAATGTATCCCCCATCTTCGAAGACTTGATCTTCCAAAGCGCGGGTCAGCCATCGCCGGCCCAGCTTCTTCCACTCGGCCGACCGCTCAAACCAGGGCATAAGCAGCCCCACGCTGTACAGTCCCACCGCTTCAGTTAGCAGGTGATTGTTTTTCTGCGCGCGGGCGTACGAAAGGGTAGGCGGAATGCGCTCCGCGCTTACGGCAAGCGCGACCAGGATGTCACCGGCGCGCGTGGGAGAAGCCTCCAGGAAATCCGCCAACGCGTGCCAGATGAAGATTAGCGCCAGGATTCGGAGCGCGGATTCTTGCCCAGAGACCCAATGGGGGCCGCAGTTGGGCTGATTGCTGTCGAGCCACGAAGTAAAAAGGTCACATACACCGTCAGCATAGCGCCGCTGGCCGGTGAACTGATAGGCGCGGCAGAGAATAAAGGCCGATCCAAACCGCGCCGGTTCCCAGAGCAAACGTAGGTCACTGCGGCCTTGTGCACCGTACCGGGTCCAGTGTCTGTCAAGGGGGACGGAATCCGGCTCATCCGCGAGGGGGACTTTGCCCCAGTCGGGAGGGTTCCCAAGCGGAACGGGCGCCCCCCCAAAGAGACGGAATCGGCCGGCGAGAATCTCGCCCGCTTCTTGCCGCACGTCCTCGGAGGGAAAATGCTGCAGCGCCTCTTGCAGGCGTTTGCCTGGTTCAAAGAAGAACGGCTCCCTACTCGATAACACCTGTTCGACCGAGGTTTCGCTTTTGAGCCAGGATTCCAGCGGCCTATCGCTCCAAAGGTATGGCTTCGTGCGGCGGCGAAGCAGTCCGGATCGCATGGCGAATTGGTAGACCCCGTATTGGTACAGGGCCGCAATTCCGAGCTCTCGGAGGGCTGGAATCAGAAGCCTGCTGCGCGAGGTCATGGGGTGGAAAGCGGTGTCTTATCGAGCGCTAGCGAGATTCCGATCCCAGAAGCGGCTCGAGCTCGACCGAATGGCCGGTGCGGAGCGATTCAACTACAGCAAACGTAGCCTGAGTCACACCTACTAGCTCGTTGTAGGGAATAGGCGCCGGCCCACCCTGGCGAATGGCCGCTGCGGTGGCCTGCCAGATCGCCCGGTGGCCCTTGTCCTGTCGGGAACTCTTACGTTTCACCTTTCCGCCACTCACAAGTTCCAGGCCGCGGTAGTCGTCCAGTACCGCCACTCTGCCGCCGCCGAAGGCTTCCACACGTTCCTTCGGATAGGCCCGATCGCCGTTGGCCAGGTAGTCCACGGTGCCGACGGAGCCATCTGGGAAGCGAAGGGAGATGTGCACGTTATCCCCCAGTCCGCCAGGAATCGCCTGAGCACGCACTTGTTCGGGAAGAGCTCCAATCAAGAACGTCAGATAATCGATGAAGTGACATGCCTCTCCAATGATTCGGCCGCCGCCCTGACCTGGATCATGGACCCAGTGATCGCTAGGCAGCGGCCCTGCATTTACTCGATAGTGCACGGACAACGGTTCACCGGCCCCCGATAGAAAATCGCGCATTTGGATCCCCATCGGGGCGAATCGGCGGTTGAAGCCAACCGTCAGGAGGCCTTCCGCTGTTTTCAGCGCATCCATCACATGGTCGAGACCCTCCGCATCGATCGCCAACGGCTTTTCGCAAAAGACGTGTTTTCCTGCAAGAAGTGCATCCACCACCTGTTCGGCGTGCAGGTGATGGCGGGTCAGCACCGCCACGGTGTTGATGGTTTCATCCTGGATGACTTCCGCCGCTTCCGTCGTGGCATAGGCGAAGCCGTAGCGCTTGCCGGCCTCAATGGCACTGACCCCGCCCCCACTGGCCAGCCCGACAAGCTCAACGTCGTTCAGGCCCCTCAAGGCAGGAAAAGTCACGTTCTTTGCGAAATTTCCGGCGCCCAGTGCCCCTAGGCTCACGACGCGGTCCTTGCGAACTCGCTCCGACAGAGTCAGCCGCCGTTCCACGGGCGCCGCCTCTGCGTAGGTGAGCAGTACTCCGAGCGTGGGCTGACCGGAGCTACCTGCGATCAGCTGATATGCCTCCTCCGCCCTCTCGACCGGGAAACGGTGCGTAATGAGCGGCGCCACGTGGACTTTCTTGGCTGCGACCAATTCCAGGAAGCCACCGATGTTCCTCCCCTCGGTCCAGCGTACGTATCCGATGGGGTAATCGATTCCCGATTGCTCGTAGGTGGGATCATAGCGACCGGGGCCGTAGGAACGGGACACAACAAACTTCAGTTCCTTGTCGTAGTAGGGTTTGCGTGGGATCTCCATGCCGACCACGCCGACCAGCACCACGGTGGCCCGGTCCCGCGCCATCGTGGCCGCCAGCTCCAGCGGGTCGTTATCGTCGCTGTGAGCGCAGATCAGAATGGCATCGAATCCATCGCCGCTTGTGAAGGTGTGCCCTGTTTCCACCGCCGGCTCGCGGCTCGTTGCCGATCCACCGATTCCGCGCGCCAGTTCCACCCTCGCTGCATCGACATCCACACCGAGCGCCTCACATCCCGCCGCGCGTGCAATCTGCAAGGCAAGCTGCCCTAACAGACCGAGCCCGATCACCGCAACACGCTCCCCGACCTGCACTTCCGCCAGGCGGAAGGCGTGCAGTGCAATAGAGCCCAGGGTGGCGGCCGCTCCTGATTCAAAATCGACCGATGCCGGCAACCGGGCAATCATCTTTTCCGGAACGACTGCGAACTCGGCGTGCACCGCGTGCCCGCCTGCGCACGCCACTCGATCGCCCGGGCGGAGGTCGGTTATGCCCTCGCCTAGTTCCTCAATCACACCCGCGGACGAATAGCCTAGGGGCAGCGGTTGGTCCAGGCGGCTGCGGACGGCCTGCAGGGTGCTGAGCAAACCATCCTTCCGCACCTTATCGATGGTTTGGCGCACGAGATCCGGGCGCGCACGTGCCTTGCCAAGCATTCCCTTGCCGGCGAATTCGATCAACGTGCGCTCTGTGCCGGCCGAGACGAAGGAAGCCACGGTTCGGATTAGCGCGGTGCCGGGTGCGGGGCTGGGTACGGGCACCTCCAGCACTTCCGGCTGGTCGGATCGAAGGTCTTGCACGACTTGCTTCATGATTTAGCCAGTGATTTTACAGGAGATCGGATGCCAGTACTTCCTCGTAAAAGGCGCGGGCGCGCTGCATGCCCTGCTCGTAGTCTGCGCGGTGCTCGATGAGTCGGATGTTTTCCGCCGCAGCTCGCTCCCTCATTTCGGCATCCTCGAGCACCTGCGCGATGGCCTCCGCCACTTGATCCGCGCTCGCCGGGTCCACCAGCGTGCCATTCTTGCCGTCTTCGATCCACTCCCGGATCGATTGCAGGTCTCCCACCACGGGATAGGTACCACAGGCCATGGCTTCCAACAGTGTATTTGGCGTGCCATCATGCTCGCTGGGCGATACAGATACTTGTGCCCTACGGAAGACCGTCGCCAGATCCGAGGGAGTTAGTTTAGGGAGCAGATGCACCGAGTCCCCGATCTGCAGCCGATCGATCCACCTTTCGGCCCTGCGCTGACCGGCCATATTTGGGCAGAGGAACGTTGCTGAAGGCACCCGCTGCAGGACCTTTGGAATCGCTCTGAAGAAGGTGTCGTTTCTCACATAGGCCCGGAAGCCGCGCGGGTTGACGATCACCGGCGCCTCCGGTGCCAGCGATTCAAGGACACCCGTGAGCGCCGGATGTGCGGAATTCCCCGGCGCGCCCGAATAGAAGATATCCCTTCGTACGCCACCGTTTGTTGGTAGCACCAACTGGGGTCGATTGCTGGCGAAGCTCCATTCCGATGCCAATTCCTCATCGCGATGGTTGTCCGTGTGAAGCGCATCGGTCCGTATCAGCGTGCGTCGCGTGAGGCTGCGTATCATGGGAGAAGCTGGCGCATGCAACGTAAGGTCGTTGCCCCAAATTGAAACCAGGAGCGGCGGCTTCGGCTGGGAGGTAGCGGCCAGGGCGCCCTCGAATGGGATGCGCATCGCATGCACAAGGTCGGGCTCAATCTCGGAGATCAATCTCCGCGCCTGTTTGGCGGCACGATTGACGGTGGCTGGCCCAAGCCAGTGGCGGACAAAAGTACGCAGCCCGATGGTCCCTGACGAGGTCAAGGCGCCGGGCCCCATCCCCTTGTCCCTTCTGCGGACCAAGCCGCTGAAGGCAACTGGAACCGTATGGAGCGTCTCGAGGCCGTTGAGCGCTGGGCAAGCGAAGGTCGAGATCAGATGGACCTCAGATCCGCCCGCAATGAAGTATCGGATCCAATTTCGCGCAATAGGGCTTCTGCCGTCGGCGACATACAGCAATCTCAAGGCTGGCTCACTCGGGGAAATTCATCCCAGGAAATCTCCCTAAAATCGCTCCGGGGTATACGCGGCAGGGCCGGCTCTCGAACCCCCTCACCGGTGCATCGCTCGGTTGATAGCATCTAAGAAGGCATCCGCCATGACCTCGATGTTCACTCGCTCAGCAACGATTCGGCGCGATGCAGCGCCCATTTGCGGCAACCGATCCGGGTTCTCCAGCGCGCTACGAAGTGCCCCAGTGAGCGCATCCAAATCCCCGGGCGGAACAAGCCAGCCATTATCGGCGCCCACCAGATCCCTCTGCGACCCATCCGCTTCGGCTACGATGACCGGGAGCGAATGTGCCATCGCTTGCTGCACAGCCAATCCCCCCGTGCCGGGAAGGACGAAAAGGTCGGACTGCCGAAAAATGCCCTCGAGTTCTTCCCCATGTTGCGCACCCGTGAACTCTGCCCTTGGATATTCGCGGGCCGCCATGCGCTCAAGCCTTCTCCGCGCCGGGCCATCTCCGACGATCCACAGTCGCGGCTCCACTCTCTGGGCGCGACAGGCCTTCAACAGCAAGTCCACACGTTTGCGTTCCTGAAGGCGCCCGACAAACAGCACCTGTGGAGGGCTGGAGATCTTCCGAGCGTGGAGCTCCGGCGGGGAGCCCGTCATCGCATTCGGCGCGGTGAACACGCGCTCTGCTGGAAAACCCGCGCTCCGATATCCTTCCGCCCCTTGGGTACTGTATGCGATCAAAGCATCGAAGCGGCTCAGGTACGACTTCCAGCGAGCCACCACCCGACCCAGGCCCAGGCCCCAGCCAATAACCGGCCTGCCCTTCGCACGCATCCAGTCAATCGCCCGACCGCTGGACAGGTAGCGCGGGTTGGCCTCTATGATCAGCGCATGCGGATCCCAACTCTGAATCCACTCCATGATGTCGCGCTGCAAACACAAGTAAAGCGGGCCGCCCAACAGGTGCAGATTACGGGCAGGCCACAGCTCGGCCTCGTTTAGGCTCTTGGCAGTCTGGATCGCTTCGCCGTTTCTGGGTTTTCCGGCATATAGGCTCAGGCCTTCTGCGCAGCGACTTGCAAGGAGGTCGAAGAACGCCACTCGATAACTCGGCAGCACTCGCTGCTGAAGCGCCAGGCGGCCCTCGAAATCCCCGTGATCTGTCATGGAATCTTTGACTTACCGTTCAAGGCGACGAAGTGACGTCCGTATTCTCGATCCCGCGGCCCGGGCGCTCACTGCGTATCCGATTCCTTTTGCTGCGCAATTACGTAGGTCTTCCAATCGGTCAGCCCTCGAAACGCGGGGTAGCCCGCCCGCAGCTCATGAAGCCGATAATGGGCAGATTCGAGCAGCTCCAGCGTCTTTTCGCTCGCTTCCGGCCCATGCAGCTCGATGAGCAGCATCGGCCGCGCTTCCTTCAGCGTACGCTCGAGCCCGGCCAGCACCAGGGCCTCCCCGCCTTCCACGTCGATCTTAATCAGGTCTGGCATCGGCTCGTTCCGTTCTTCGATCCAGTCATCCAGGGCGATCACGTCCACGCGGATCTCGCCTTCATACGCTTCCGCCCTCCCCTTGGATGCCTCTAGTTTCCCCATTGCCCCCGATCGATGAATCAGGAATTGTGATCGCTCTGCCCGGTCGCTCACGGCGGCCTCCACCACTCGCACGCGGCCCCCCTCTGGATTGAGCTCGACGTTCGTGCGGAGCCGGCTCACGTTTTCGGGCAGGGGTTCGAATGCCACAACCTGCCCCTGGGGCCCTACCGCGCGCGCCAATGCCAGGCTTACGTAGCCGATGTTTGCGCCCACATCGTAGGCGGTAAAGCCTAGACCTGTGAAGTGATCGATGGCTTCGAGCAGCGCCGGCTCATAGGTGCCCAGCCACAGGTCCTTTTCCGTGCGCAGATCGAGCTGCAGATGCATTCCCGCCAGCGGCCCTGCCGCTACCTCGACCGGATTGATGTCGCCAGGCGCTGCGCGGGTAAGCATGGACCGGATAACGTTGGATATTGGGCCTAATCGGTATAGGGAATCGCGCGCTCCCTGGGGAAGCGCTCGGGCGATCCTGGCGGTGGCACGTACGATAGAGGAAGTCAAAGGATACGCCTTTTGGAGTGCACCAAGCGATCGATATCGCGACCCCGCCGCTTACCTGCCCTAGGGAATGGACATAAGATTATGCAGGCCATCGCTACTTGCCGTGAAGCGCTGCTAGATACTCGTCCACCATGCGGTCCAACCCGAATGTTTCTTCGGCTCGGGCCCGCGCGCCGGCGCGGTAGCGAGGCTGCTCCTCCAATATTTCGCGGGTGGCTTCCACCAGCCGCACCACATCTGGAGTTTCCAGCTTCCATGCATCCCCGCCATATGCCGTGACGCGGCCAGACGGGCCGGTGACCAGCTCAGGGAGCGCCCCCGTATCGTAGGCAACCACCGGCAGCCCACACGCCATCGCTTCGATGACCGCATTGGGACAAGCAGGATGGATGTCTCCCGCGAACAGAACGTGAGCGGTGCGGTCCAAGGCGGGGATGTCCGCCGGTTCGACCACTCCGCGCCAGTCCACAATCAAC
This sequence comes from Chloroflexota bacterium, assembly GCA_027298025.1. Classification (GTDB taxonomy): domain Bacteria; phylum Chloroflexota; class Anaerolineae; order Anaerolineales; family E44-bin32; genus JADFRG01. The sequence continues at coordinate 24,370 of JAPUGV010000232.1, forward strand.
TCGCTTTCCGGGTCAATGGCCTGGTGCACGCGCCCGGGAACCTGGCCGGCGACCGTCAGCTCCACTTTCCGTCCCGCCTCCCGCGCCACCCGTTGCGCGAGTTCAATCCCCGCCTGGAGTCCGATCTCGTACCCTCCGGCGTAGTTGCCCTCCACCATCAGCAAGCGGATGCGATCGTCCGGACGAGCTTCGTCACCCTCCGGGGAGTAGACATCCAATGGAACCCCGTTGTATACAACGCTGGAAGGCACCGGAGCGGGACCGTAGCGCTCCTCCCACCAGTCTTTCGCAAACTGGCTCTGATAGACCACATGATCTGCCAGACGATTTCTCACCCAGCGCAGGAGTAGGTTGTTTCGCTCCGCTCGGAGGAAGTGCCGTATCCCGGTAGGGTGTCGCCGATGCAGCCAGTTGATCCCGTTGAGACGCTGTATGATCCGGCGGCCGCGGCGGCGTGCTTGCCGCAGACCCGTCAGATGGCGACTTCCTCCAATGACCAGGATCGCTCCCTGCGGCTCGTCTTCTAGCCTCCAGCCGATAGGAATGCCTCGCCGCTCCAATTCCATGGCCATGCGCCGCTGGAAGGCCGCCGGCCCGGCCACACCGGTCAGCCGAGTCGTGAAGGTGACACCTCGGAGAAGCCTCTTACTCACGCGTTCCCTTCGCTGGGATTTTTCACCATACCATTTGAAGTGCCCGTCCCCACCCACCTTGGGGGAAGCGACAGCCGCTTGCGAGGACGAGATCGAACCCACGCCCCAGCGAATTCGACCCGCTACGCAGGCTCCCCCTCCGCAGCCAGAAGCCCCTCGACGATGCGTTCCGCCGCGTGCCCATCGCCAAATGGGTTCACGGCCGTGGCCATGGCGGCGTGGGCCTTCTCATCATCCATGAGCCGGCGCGTCTCATTGACGATCCGATCCTTATCAGTGCCGACCAAGATGGCAGTTCCCGCTTCAATGGCCTCCGGTCGCTCGGTTCGTTCCCGCAGCACTAATACCGGCGTTCCCAGTCCGGGCGCCTCCTCCTGAATTCCCCCCGAATCGGTGAGGATGATATGGGCTCGCCTTATCAGATGCACCATGGGTAGGTAGGCCAAGGGCTCGATCAAATGGATATTCGGCACACCGGAAAGAATGCGTTTTGCTGGCTCCTGCACCCTGGGGTTCAGGTGAACGGGGTAGATCAGGTGCGCGCTTCCTTCGTAGTGCTGCGCGATTTCCCTCAGCGCCCAAAATATACGTTCCATGGGATCGCCGAAGTTCTCTCTGCGATGGGCGGTGACCAGAATGATCGTCTCGTGCTCAAGGCCGGCTAACGGGCCCGTAAATAGATCGACCGGCCGCTCGATCACGACATTCAGCGCATCGATTACGGTGTTACCTGTTACGACGATCTTCTTCGGGGGCACGGACTCTCTCAGTAGGTTGCCCTGAGCCCACGCCGTGGGTGCGAAATGTAGATCTGCTACCGCTCCGAGCACACGGCGGTTGATTTCTTCAGGAAAGGGCTGGTACTTGTCACCGGTTCGAAGCCCGGCCTCCACATGGCCAACTTTCACGCGGTGGTAGTACGCCAGCAAGGCGGCGCTCATGACCGTGGTCGTATCGCCCTGCACGAGCACCCAATCCGGTTGGACCGACTCAATGACGGGATCGAGTCCTTGGAAAACGTTTGCCGTAAGCTCGTTGAGCGGTTGGGCGGGTACCATGATGTCGAGATCGTAATCGGGATGAATGTCGAAGAGATCCAGGACCTGATCCAGCATCTCTCTGTGCTGAGCCGTGATGCAGACGATCGACTCGACGGAGGGGGTTTCACTCAACCGTTGGATGACCGGTGCCATCTTGATCGCTTCCGGACGGGTGCCGAAGATCGACAGCGCGCGGAGCGCGTCAGGCATCTGGCTTCCCGACTCCCAGCGTGTAGATATCGAAGCCTGCTGCTCGCCAGGGTTCTGCCTCCCACGCGCCACGCAGATCCACGGCCACGCGTCCCGTCATCGCTTGGGCTGCCTGGCGCGGGTCGAGTTCCACAAAATCGCGGTGGTTGACCAGAAGGACGGCGGCATCTGCTCCTTCCAAGGTGTCCTTCAAGGAGCGTTCCGCCGCTGCTCCACCGACGGATGCTGCTTGAGCGTACGGCTCAAAGGTATGCACCTCGGCACCCCCCTCCACCAGACGGGCCACGATTTCGATGGCCGGGCTCCCTCGCAGATCTCCGACGTTAGGCTTGTAGGAGAGTCCTAGGGCGGCGATGCGCTTGCCGCTGAGCCCGCCCAGCGCCTGCTCGATGAGATCAGCCGAGTGCGCGGGCTGGCCGTCGTTTACCGCCCTGGCCTGCTGAATGAGAGGCGTGAGGTCCGGCGTGGCTTCGACGAGAAACCACGGGTCGACCCCGATGCAGTGTCCGCCTACCCCCGGTCCGGGTTGGAGAATCTCCACCCGAGGGTGCCGGTTGGCCAGACGAATGGCTTCCCACACGTCCACACCCAGCCGTTCTGCCAGCTGCGAGAATTCGTTCGCTGCGGCAATGTTGATGTCCCGATAAGTGTTCTCCAACAACTTGACCGTCTCCGCCGTCGTGGCATCGGTGAGCAGGATCTCTCCATCGACGAAGGCGCGATACAGATCTCTTCCCGCTTCTGCGGAGGCGGCGTCGATACCACCGATCACCCGGGCGTTTTCCACCAACTCCTGCAAGATGTGGCCCGGCAGCACGCGCTCGGGAGTATAGGCGAGGAAGAAATCGGGGCCGGCCGCCAATCCGGATCGTTCAAGGATCGGAGCGACCTGGTCGAGCGTCGTGCGCGGTGGGCAGGTCGATTCCAGCATCACCAGATTGCCCTTCCGCAGATGGGGAACGATGGCCTCCGCCGCTTCCAACACGTGGCTCAAATCCGCCTTGTTATCTTCTGTAACCGGGGTTGGCACGGCGATGACAAAAGCATCCGCCTCTTCCGGACGATTGCTCAGCGTCAGACTTCGTGAATCGAGCGCCTCCCGAGCCAGCTCATGGAGTCCGGGCTCGTGGATGTGGATCTGACCCTCTTTCAAGTTGTCCAGCACCTTTTGATCTACGTCCACCCCAAAAACCTTGATGCCAGACTTGGCCAAGGTGCTTGCGGTGGGCAGACCGATGTATCCCAATCCCAGCACACATACGCTCTGGAAACGCACTCGAATCTCTCCCGGCAGCGGGCGCTTATTATGACATAAACCGGCGTGACCCCCGGCCACGGCCGGGGTTCCCTAGGTAAGGAAGGATTCCCCTATCCGTTCGAAAGACCGCCTATTGAGAGCTCCAGCGGCTGAATTGAAAATGAAAGAGCCTTCCGCTCGCATCGGATGGATTCGAGAACGCGCGAGGATGCGCGCAAAGTGATGGAATGGAGATGAAATGTTATGGCTGAACGCTTGAGGCGGTGGGTCCTTCCAATCCTGATGGTCACCATGGGTATGCAGCTGCTGAGGCTTTTCATCGGCAGCCTCACCTGGTATCTGCGGGATACGGCCGGACTCTCGGCCACCTCTCTTGCTCCCTACGCCTTCGGCACCTTCCTGATCGCGTTGTTGGCGCCCCTGCTTTGGCGGCTGGCCGGCCCCCGGCTGGCACTATGGGTTTCAGCGGGCGGAGTGGCGATTCTGCGTCTGGTCGAGCAGGCCGGCACCGAACCCGCGCTCGATTTGTGGTTGAGCATGGCCGGCATGGCGGCCTTCCTCCTTTATCTGCCGACTTTCTTGGGCCAGCTGAGAGCCACGACGGCTACTGGAGGTCCACGCTGGGCATACGGATTTGCTCTTGGCCTGGCATTCGACACGGCACTGCGCGGCACCTTTGGCAGCGTCGACCTCACGTGGATAGCCGGCACGGTTCCCCTGCTTGTCACCGCACTTATCTCTGCGTTAACACTCTGGGCCGTTTGGAAGGAGCCCGTTCCGGATCCGGAGGCGAGCTCGGAAACCACATGGTCCGGGGCAATTCCGCTGATCGCGATTGGCGCCTTCTTGCTGTTGGAGCTACTGATATTTCAGAGCCCGGGATTGCTGGGTGAACTGAGCGGCATCGGCCCATCTGCCGCATTTCTTATCGTAATGATCGGCAACCTGCTGCTGGTTATGGGTATTTTCTATGGTTTTGCCCGTCCGGAAACCTTCCGCGCCACACTGGCGCTGGCGGCCGGCGCTTATCTTGTGCTGGCAATTGTTACGGCCAGTCAGGCGGGAATTGTGGTGCTTCTGACCGCCGCAGTAAGCCAATTCGTGTTGGGCTGGGGATGGGCGCTCCTCAGCGTCCGCTCCAGTCCCGCCGTGCGCACCGGCCTCACGCGTACAGGTGTGATGCTGCCGCTCGGTACGCTGCTGTTCCTGGTGCTTGTATTTGCCTTCTACATTTCGCTCGACATCGCGCTGCCGTTCCCGCGAACCGCGATCCCGCCCGCCACAGCAGGGTTATTCGGCCTGTTGTTGCTGTTGGCTACACGCGGATTGCAAGTACCGACCACGGAAGGCGACGGGAACCCAGTTTGGATCGCGGGGGTGCTTGTGGCCGTGCCGCTGCTAGCCTGGATCTTGGCGGGACCCACGCCGGCTCCCAGTCCACCAACGGGAGCGCCGGTGAAGGTGATGACCTACAACATCCACTCCGCCTTCGGCAGTTTGGGTCGTCATGACCCCGAGGCCATCGCGCAAGTGATCGAGGATAGCGGTGCGCAGGTGGTGGCCCTGCAGGAGATCACCCGCGACCGACTGGTGGATGGCGCCAGCGACCTGGTGACCTGGCTTTCCCGCCGGCTGGACATGCCGATCGTCTTCAACGGAACGGAGGAGCCCCATTGGGGCAACGCGATCCTATCGAGCCTGCCGATCCTGGCCCACGGATCCGGGGAGCTCCCTCGAGACGGCACGCTTATCGGTCGCGGCTACACTTGGGCCAAGATCGATATAGGCGCTCGCGATCCGCTGCTGGTTGTCAATGCCCACCTGCACCAAATCCCGGACCACCACGACATCCGCCTGGTTCAGGTGCCGGTGCTGCTGAAATTCTGGGGTGGCCAGCCGAATACGATCCTGTTAGGCGACATGAACGCCGTCCCTGGCAGTCCCGAGATGGAGCTGCTTAGCGCGGCGGGGCTGGTGGACTCATGGTCGGAGTCAGGTGAAGGTGATGGGTTCACCTCCAGACCACTAGATTTGCAAAGACGCATCGACTGGATCTGGCATTCTGCCGACCTGAGCGGCAATCAGGTCGAGGTCATCCAGAGTTTGGCCTCGGACCACCTGCCGGTGGTGGTGCAGATCGCGGTTACGCCCTGATAGAATGACGAGGACATGAAAATTTCTGTCGGATCCGACGAGCGTAATCCAGTGACGGATGCCGTGGTTGACGAGCTCGAGCGGCGCGGCCATACAGTGACGCTGCATGGGCCGTTGAAAGACGAAGTAGAGCACTGGCCCGGCGTAGCCCGACAGGTGGCCCAAGAGGTCGCCAGCGGGCAGACGGCAGAGGGCCTGCTGTTTTGTTGGACCGGTACAGGGGTCAGCATGGCCGCAAACAAGGTTCCCGGAGTGCGAGCCGCGCTCTGTCTCGACGCTGAAACCGCGCGGGGAGCCCGCATCTGGAACAACGCCAATCTGCTGTGTCTGTCGTTGCGCACGACTTCGGAAGCGGTCGCCAAAGAGATCCTTGAGGCCTGGTTCTCGACCGACTATGAGCCAAATCCCGAAGACGACGCTCGTCTGCGCGAGCTTGCAGAGATCGAAGCCGATCACCTCCCCGAGCCTTAGACTAGGAAGGACCCTGAGGCTGCTCCCATTTCCATGTTCGACATAGCCCTCGCCCCGTTCGATCGACGCTACGCGAACTCGTAGCTAAAGCCCCTACGTGTACAATAGCCGGGTTCTCACTATGGCCTGGCGTGTGCTGGTGACCGACGGCCTGTCTGAGGAGGGCCTGCGGCTGCTCCGGGACCAGGCGGAAGTGATCGAATCCGAGACGCTGGAAGCGCTCGGAGAGAGCGACGCACTCGTGATTCGAGGGCGCACAAGGGTCACAGCCGAAGCGCTCGATCAGGCGGGCTCGGGTCTGAAAGTCATCGGTCGTGCGGGGGTGGGGGTCGACAATATCGACCTGCAGGCCGCCAAGTCAAAGGGCCTTATCGTGGTAAATGCCCCCCTGGCGGCGACCGTGGCCGTGGCGGAACTCACCCTGGGTCTCATGCTTTCCCTATCTCGCCAACTCCCTGCCGCCGACTCCAGCATGCGCCGTGCGGAGTGGCGCAAGTCCGAGTTCAAAGGCTCAGAGCTTTTTGAAAAAACCTTGGGCATCGTCGGCGTGGGCAGGATTGGTGCGGCCGTTGCTGAGCGGGCGCGCGCGTTCGGAATGAAGGTGCTAGGTTACGACGCGCTGATACCGGATGAGGAGCTCATCAAACGCGGGACGGAGCCCACCGACTTCGACTCCTTGCTGGGCGCCTCAGACTATGTGTGCCTGCATTTGCCGCTGAATGGGGAGACGCGCGGCATGATCGGCCGCGAGGCCCTAGGCAAGATGAAGCCGGGAGCGCGCTTGATGTCAGTTGCAAGGGGTGGGATCGTGGATGAGCAGGCGCTGCTCGCCGCCCTAAAATCGGGTCATCTTTCGGGAGCGGCGCTGGACGTATTTTCCAAAGAGCCGCCCGGAGAATCGCCGCTGCTCCAGCATCCAAATATGATTGCGACCCCCCACATTGGGGCTCAGACGCATGAAGCGCAGGTAAAAGCCGGCCGGGACATCGCAAGCGAAGTGTTGGCCGCGCTGAACGGCGAGCCGCTGCGATGGCGGGTCGTCTAGCAGAGCAGAAGAAAAAAGGAACTGTGGGAGAGCATTTCGAAAAGCTTCGTGAGATGGCGGGCAGAGTCTTTGATCTCGCCTCCGCTTCAGATTTGTTGAGCTGGGACATGCAGACCTATATGCCGCCGGGTGGCGCCGACGGTCGCGCATTCGCTATGGCCACGCTCGCCAGCCTGGCCCACGAGCTCTTTGTCCGAGATGATTTCGGCGAAACGCTGGAAGCAGCGGAATCGGAGGTCAAGGACCTGGACCCTGATTCAGACGAAGCAGGAATCGTTGCACGCCTCCGACGCGATTTCGACAAAACCCGGCGTGTTCCCAGCGACTGGGTCGCGGTATCACTACGAACCGTGGGTCTCGCCTTTAACGCATGGGTAGCGGCGCGGCAGGCTTCGGACTTCGCCGCCTTTCAACCACATATGGAGAAAGTCTTGGGCGTCAAGCGCTCGTACGTGAGTTTTTTCGAGCCTTACGACAGTCCGTACGATCCATTGCTGGATGACTATGAGCCAGGTCTGAAGTTGGCGAGGGTAAGAGAGATCTTTGGCGAACTTCGGGAAGTGCAGATCCCATTGGTGCAGGCCATCAGTGAACGATCGGATGCGGTCGACGATTCGTTCTTGCGCCTCCCTTACGACGAGCAAGCGCAGTGGGATTTTGGTCTGGATGTGATCCGAGACCTTGGCTATGACTTCGAGCGAGGCAGGCAGGACAAGGCCCCACACCCATTCAGCACGGCGCTCAATCGAGGCGACGTGCGGATCACCAATCGTGTCAGCCCCAATCACTTCGGCTCCGCCCTCTTCGGATCCATGCATGAGGCCGGCCACGCAATTTACAGCCAAGGAATTGCTCCTGCTCTGGATAGGATCCCATCCCTTTCTGGCTCTACCCTAGAGGGTGCTCACGACGCATCGCTCGGGGTACAGGAATCACAATCGCGCATGCTGGAGAACTTAGTGGGTCGGAGCCGAGCGTTCTGGACAGCCTACTATCCGCGGCTGCAAGCGGTTTTTCCAGAGCAGCTCGGCGACGTTGAAGTCGACACTTTCTACCGTGCCATCAATAAAGTTGCGCGGTCGCTCATAAGAGTTGAGGCGGATGAGGCGACCTATAACCTTCACCTCCTGCTACGATTCGAGATCGAAGCCGATTTAATCGAGGGCAACCTCGCAGTTGCCGATTTGCCGGAGGCCTGGAATTCGAAAATGGAGGAGTATCTAGGAATCACTCCCCCGGATGACCGGCGGGGCGTGCTGCAGGATATCCATTGGTCGATCGGATTATTCGGATACTTCCCAACCTATACGATAGGCAATATTATCTCTGTCCAGCTATGGCAGAAGCTCAACGCAGAACTTCCTGACCTCGAAGCCCAGATCTCAAGGGGCAATTTCACAGAGCTTGTCGGATGGCTGCACGAAAACGTGCATCGACATGGGGGCAAGTACGAACCCATGGACCTGCTCAAGCGCATTACCGGTGAGGAACTCAACGCAAAACCTTATCTCGAGTACCTGACTGGCAAGTACTCAGAAATTTACGGTCTGAGTTGAGGATTCACAGCTTGGTGACATCCATCACCAGGCGGAGCGTCCGCCGATGATGGTTTTCAACGCCCATCAGGCAATACCGATGCTCTTGCTGACATTTTCCGGGTTACGGTGGCTCTCTCCGAAGGCTAGAGCATGACGTTAACGGTTGTCCACGAGCTGCTTGGAAGGGCTATGCTGCTCTTTCTATCGGTTGCTGGAGTGTGGGGTCTGGCAACCTATTTCCTTCGCCGCAGCATCACCGGCAGCTACTGGGGCATCCTGGCGGTCGGTGAGATCCTGATCTTGGCCCAGATGGTGGTTGGCATTATCCTGTGGATCGAGGGTGCCCGCCCGGCAAGAGACATCCATGTGCTCTATGGCATCGTGGCTGTCCTCTCCATTCCGGGCTATTACGCTTACACCCAGGGGCGGGACGATCGCCGGGCGAGCCTGAACTACGGGCTGATCTGCCTCTTTCTCGTCGGTATCAGCATCCGTGCCATAGGTACCGCAACCTAGCCCTACTTTCGCTCTCTCACCTAAGAAAATTACATAAGTGCGCGCCGCAGCCTGCAGGACCCATCTCGAGGCTGGCCCCCGACTTGCACCAATCCCATAAACCGTGCTAGAAGTGCATCTCATCTGATATGTCTATGCCACGCATGCGCATGGGTACGCTCCTTCTGACTCTGGTTTTGGTTGGATGTACGAGCGTAACTTCCAGCCCACTGAGCATCACCGATCCCGTCCCTGCGCCTACTGTCGCGCCTATGGTCGAGCCGACCATTCCACCACCCACCGCGGCCCCTCCCAGCGCGCCAACGCCGGCGCCCTTTAATCTGGCCACGCCCGCGATCGTGATTGAAAATCCCCAGCAACCGATCGTTCCCACCCTCATCCCATCAAGCTCGGTGTTGCCCGACGCACGGTTGGCGATCTATCGACCCGGACCTGGCTCGCAAGTTACAAGCCCCTTTCAGATCGTAGGGCGCGGCGGCCCCAGTTACAACGAGCGTGTGTATATCCGATTGCTCGGAGAGGATGGGCGCGTCGTTTCGGAACAAACTACGATTCTGTTCGCATACCCGGGAAACGCAGGTAATTTTTCCACCCGGATGGAATTTGACACGTCGGCGGTCGCAGAGAGTGCCCGCTTGGAGATCAGCACCGATGGGATCCGATGGGCCATCATGGACCAATTGGTCTCGGTGGATCTGGTGCTGCTCTCGGAAGGCCTGCCGCGCATTCACCCGGTCCAGCATGGACCACAGAAGCTTGCTATTTTGCGGCCCCGGGACGGTGGCGTTGTCGAAGGCGGAGCGATGACGGTACGCGGCGCGGGTTGGACCGATTCAGATTTGCCGCTTACCGTCGAGCTGCTCAACCAAAGTGGATTAGCGTTGGCCACACACGAGCTGCGGTTGGACTCTCTAGAGCCTGGAGTGTTGGGAGCCTTCGAACTCGTGATCCCCTACGACATCCCATATGCTCAGTATGTGCGGGTGGCCATCCGCGAAGGGAACGCGGACCCTCCGGGCCTCAGATACTTCTCGAGCGTGGAGGTCTGGCTGAAGCCTTAGACCGAGCACCCGACTGCAGCAATCTGCAGATGATATACTGCTGCCCCAATTTCGGGTGGTAACGATGGAATCACGCACGCACTTGAAGTCAATACTCCCCTCCTTGCCGATCGCACTGCTCAGCATGTTGATGGCTGCAGGCGCGGTGCTCGTGTTCTTCATTCTGGGGACTCGGGTGGCCTACTCTGGACGGGCTTTGCCCGGAGTCTCAGCCGCTGGCGTCTCCGTCGGCGGGCTCACGGAACCAGAAATTGAGCTGGCCCTTGGCGAAATCCTTAGCTACCCACGTACAGGCACGGTGCTTATGACGGATGGCACCCGTTATTGGGTCGCGACACCGGGAGAGCTTGGCGTAGCGATGGACATACCCCACATGGCCGACCAAGCACTCGCCGTGGGACGAGAAGGCGGGGCACTGCTCCAGCTGACGGACCTCCTCAACGCCTGGAGCTCGGGGGTTGAGGTGCCGACGATGGTGCTGTTCGACCAGCGGGCCGCTGCGGCATATATGAACGCTTTGGCGGCGCAGATCTATCGGCCACAGCTGGAAGCCACACTGGGGGTGGATGGCGTACAGGTGGCGATGCACCCAGGGCAAATCGGGAGGCAACTTGAAATCGAGCGTAGTCTGGAGCAGTTAGCCCCGGTCTTCGCTTCCCTTCACGACGCCGAACTCCTGCTGGCGGTCAAGGAGACACCGCCGATGGTGCTCGACGCGACCGAGCAGGGTCAGATCGCGGCCGAAATGCTACGCGCGCCGCTCACTCTTACCGCCGAGGATGCCGGTCCCTGGACCATCAATCCGCAGGACCTGGCTGAAATGCTGCGCTTCCGCCTGAACGAAGAACAGGGTCAATACGAGGTGGGCATCGATCCGTTTGCTCTATTTGCCTATCTCGAGCCTCTCGCCCCGGAATTAGAGCGCAAGCCTGAAAACGCACGCTTCATCTTCAATGACGACACCCGCGAGCTCGATCTCATGGCGGAAGCCGTCATCGGGCGCAAGCTCGATATCCCCGCAAGCATTGAGGCCATCCATCAGGGTTTGGCAACTGGGGAGCATGAGATCCCGCTGGTCTTCGAGCTCGAACTACCCCTGGTCGGCAGCGACGCGACTGCCGCCGAGCTGGGCATCACAGAGGCGGTCAGCGTGGTCTCAAGCTATTTCGCGGGCTCCAGCCCTGAGCGGATCCATAATATCGTCACCGCCTCGGCACCATTCCATGGGCTACTGATCGCTCCGGGGGAGACCCTATCCATGGCGGAGGTCCTGGGCGACATCAGCCTGGACACGGGTTATGCTGAAGCGCTCATCATTTACGGCGGTCGCACCATCAAGGGCGTGGGCGGCGGAGTGTGTCAGGTTAGCACCACGCTTTTCCGCACCGCATTATTTGGCGGATTCGGCATTGTCGATCGCTACCCTCATGCTTATCGCGTCGGCTACTACGAGCAGGGGCCGGGCTCGCCGGGGCCGGGATTCGATGCGACGGTCTACGTCCCGCTTGTGGATTTCAAGTTCACCAACGACACCGACCACTGGCTGCTGTCCGAGACCTACATCTATGGCACGCAGCTGCTCTGGAAGTTCTATTCGACCGGGGATGGCCGGCAGGTTCAGATCAGCGGCCCTCAGATCTCGAATAAAGTGGATGCCCCCGAGCCGCTCTACAAGGTGAACCCCGATCTCAAAGAAGGGAAGATCAAGCAAGTGGACTTCGAGGCGGACGGTATGGACGTGATTGTCACACGTACCGTCACCCGCGGTGACGATGTACTGCACCGGGACACTATCAAGACCCACTATCTGCCCTGGCGTGCGATTTACGAATACGGTCCGGGGACCGAACTGCCGGACGACGCGATTACCAACGAGGACTGAGCCTGCAGTTCCCGGTAGTTCGAAGCAGCCAGTAGCGAACTCCTCCACACAATCCGCGGTGCTATCCTGGCACTCCCGCCGTTTGCATGTTTTTCCTCCGAAACCCTCGCGAGCGCAATATCTGCGCCCCAATTGCCAAGTCGTGGCTTCGGTCCGTCCCACGCATTTTCCCTATAGCTCTCGCGATGGTAAAATCACCGTCCCCTTTGAGAGAGACTGATGGTTAGCGAAGAACTGCTGGAAATCCTGCGCTGTCCCTACTGCGTTCAAGAGCGAGAGGGGATGCTGGTGCTGGTAAAAGAGACCTGGCTTGTGTGCCAGGAAGATGCAGACTATTGCGGCCGTAAGTACCCGATCCTGGACGACATTCCCGTCATGTTGATCGACGAGGGAGACAAGTGGATCTCAGTTATCGAAGAGGATCTGCCTGTTCCGCCCCCTGAGCGATAGTGGGTGAGCTCGAAACGCTCATCAGCGAACTAACCTCGGAAGACGATGCCCGCGCCGCGCGGGCGCTTTCTCAAATCCCCCAGCATGGCGAACCCGCACTCGACTTTCTCCTGAACTTGTATGGTTCAGACGAGCCCGATCAGCGATGGTGGGCGGTTGTTGCGCTTTCCAGCATGGATTTCCCGCGTGCCAACACCGCGCTAATCGAGGCCCTCGAGGACGGTGACCCAACCGTGCGCCAGTGCGCAGCGGCCGGACTGCGCCAGCATCCGATCCCGAATGCGGTGCCGCGTCTGATTGAGGCATTGGGAGATGAGGATCGCCTGCTCGCCCGGTTGGCTTCCGGAGCACTTGCGGCGGCTGGCCCGGAGGCGATCCACCCTCTGTCGCAGGCAATGCAGTCGGAGATCCCTCAGGTAAGGATCGAAGCCGCGCGTGCGCTGGGCCAAAGCGGCGATCCGGACGCCATTCCGGCCCTGTTTGCGGCATTAAATGATACTTCGGCCGTAGTAGGCCATCTGGCCGAAGTGGGGCTCGAACGCCTGGGCGTGGGGATGGTGTTCTTCAGGCCGTGATCACCCAGGCCAGCCAGCCTCCGATCATCAACAACCCAAATACTAATTTCACACCGAATGAAACTCCATAGCCGAGCCCCATCCCCAGCATGGCGCGTCCTGCTTGGCGCCAATCTCTCAGGCGCACGTATTCGACAACAAAGGTCCCGGCCAGCAAGCCGATGATCAGTCCAAACGGTGGAAAGACGAAGAGTCCGATGGTGCCTAGCACGAGGCCGGCGAAGATTGCCTTATAGGAAGCTCCCGCCACCCGCGCCCCCGCCCCACCGACGTACGTCTCCGCTAGAATTCCCAGTACTCCGAGCAAGGTGATGAGCGCGAACAACCATGGACCCCGCTCCCCCCATCCGACCAGCAGGCCATAGCCCAGAGCTGCAGCCCAGATCAGCAGCAGGTCAGGGAAGAAGGGGATGAAGATCCCCACGAGCCCCGCCAGCATGAGTACTCCGGCCAGAATGGTCCATACGGCATCCATCGTCGCTTAGGCTACCTGCTGAGTCGATCCATTCAAGCGATCCGCTGCAGTATCCGAGCAATGCCGCTTCCGCAAATACCGAAAACTAACGCTCACATGGCGGCTGAAACGCGCTCCAAGCCCCCCATCCAGGGGCGCAGAACCTCTGGCACCTTTACGCTACCGTCCTCCTGCTGATAGTTCTCCAGGACCGCGATCATCGTGCGCGGCAGGGCCAGTCCCGAGCCGTTCAGGGTATGGACGTATTCCGGCTTGGCGCCCTTTTCGCGCCGGAAGCGGATGTCCGTCCTGCGCGCCTGAAAGGCCTCGGTGTTGCTTACAGAGCTCACTTCCAACCACTCATCCGAGCCGGGCGCCCAGATCTCCAGGTCATATTTCTTGGCGGCCGTGAATCCGAGGTCCCCGGTCACCATCTGCACCACCCGGTAGGGGATCTCCAGGGCCCGGCAGACCGCCGATGCATGCTCTACGATCTGCTCCAGTGCACCGTAAGAATCCTCCGGCGTAGTGAGCTTATACATCTCGACCTTGTCAAATTGATGGCCCCGCTTGATGCCTCGCACGTCTCGACCGCCGGAAAATTTTTCCCGCCGGAAACAAGGCGTATGGGCCACGTAGCTCAGCGGCAGATCTTCCGCATCCAGGATTTCGTCCCGATGCAGATTCGTGAGCGGAATCTCGGCCGTGCCGATCAGCCACAGGTCGTCCTCTGCGTCTCGATAAATGTTGTCCGCGAATTTAGGGAGCTGGCCGGCGCCCCACATGCACTGCTCCTTGACGATGGCCGGGGGGTAAATTTCGGTGTAGCCATGCTCCGCAACATGCAGGTCCAGCATCCACTGGATTAGTGCTCGCTGCAGCTTCGCCCCGGCACCCTTGAGCACATAGAACCGGCTTCCAGACAGTTTGACCCCACGCTCAAAATCCAAGATCCCAAGCCGAGGGCCGAGATCCCAGTGCGGCAACGGTTCGAAACCGAACTCGCGCGGCTTGCCTTCCTCTCTCAACACGACGTTTTCGCTCTCATCCGCTCCGACCGGCACGCTCGGGTCCGGGAGGTTCGGCACTTCATACATCGCCCGTTTCAACGCCTCTTCGTTTTCTCGCAGATCAGCTTCCAGCTGCTTAATACGCTCGTTAAGCCCGCTCGTCGAGTCGATGAGCGTTTGGCGCTCTTCCCCCGCCTCCATACGGCCGATTCGCTCGGAGGTCTCGTTTCGCTCCTGTCGCAGACTCTCGAGCTCCTGCAGGATTTCCCGACGCCCAAGGTCCAGGCTAACGATCTCATCGATCGGTGCTTCGGTCCCCAAACTGGCGATCGCTTCCTTAACCGCCTCGGGATCCTGGCGGATTAATTGGATATCTAGCATGGCTTCGTCTCCTTCAACGACATGCGCCCCCCGCCTGTGGGACGAGGGGCACACCGCAAGCGTGAACATTATAGAAGCCGGCCGCGCGCTGTCAAGAACGCACACCTTTTGGCCAGATTTGCCTGGGGTTTGACAATCCGAATGTAGCAACTTATCCTCACGTTGGGAGGGAGGCATTCTTTGAATGGATATCTTCGACAAGGCCTTCAACTGGACGGATGCGGATCAGGTAAGGGAGCTGGGGCTCTATCCATGGTTCTTGCCATTGGAAGATACGGAGGGGACAGAAGTCGTGGTGGAGGGTCGCAAGATCCTGATGATCGGTTCCAACAACTACCTGGGATTGACGACCGACCCGCGCGTGCGCAAGGCTGCCATCGAGGCCGTCGAACGGTACGGTACCAGCTGCACCGGATCCCGATTCCTCAACGGCACGTTGGCTCTTCATCAAGAGGCCGAGGCCCGTTTGGCGAATTTCGTAGGCATGGAGGCCGCGCTGGTCTTCAGCACCGGATACCAGGTCAATCTGGGAACCATATCCGCTTTGGTAGAGCGAGGGGACGTGGTTGTGCTCGATAAGGACGACCACGCCAGTATCGTCGACGGTGCGATGCTGGCCCTGGGAGAGATTCGCCGCTATTCACACAACGATATGGACCATTTGGATCGAGTGCTCGAGAAGATCGATGAGGATACCGGCGTGCTGGTGGTCGTGGACGGCGTGTACAGTATGGGTGGCGATCTCGCCCCGCTGCCGGACATTATCCCCATCACGAAAAAACATGGCGCGCGCCTGATGGTCGATGATGCCCACAGTCTCGGCATGATGGGCGGCGGCCGCGGGACGCCTGCTCATTTTGGCGTGACCGAAGACATCGACCTGATCATGGGAACCTTCAGCAAGTCCTTCGCTTCGCTGGGAGGCTTCATCGCTGGCGATGCGGACGTCATGGACTATATCCAGCATCACGCGCGGTCCTTCATGTTCAGCGCCTCCATGCCGGCCTCGAACGTGGCTGCGGTGCTGGCGTCGCTCGATATTATGGAGAAGGAGCCTGAGCACGTCGAGCGGCTGTGGGAGGTCACTGAGCGCATGCGCTCTGGACTGAAGGAAATGGGTTTCCAGATGGGGCCCAGCACCACGCCCATTATCCCCATTATTATCGGTGAGAGGGAGAGGACCTTCAAGGCCTGGAAGATGTGCTTCGCCGCCGGCCTCTACACAAACGCAGTCATCGCCCCCGCCGTGCCGCCCGATATGGGCATGCTGCGCACCAGCTATATGGCTACACATACCGACGAGCAGATTGATCGAGCGCTGAACATCCTGGGCGAGGTTGGCCGGGAGCTGGAACTGATTGAGTGACCGCGTCCTCGTTACGGGCGCGACGGGCTTCATCGGCTCCCACCTAGTCAAAGCGCTACTAGAAAAGGGCGACCAAGTCGCCTGCCTCGTGCGCCCCACCTCCGATACGTCGAGCCTTCCTGTTGAGAATCTTGATTTACGGATCGGCGACGTCACCGATCCAGCTAGCCTGGAGGCTGCGGTACTAGAGGTCGACGTCGTCTACCATCTTGCAGGCATGCTCGTGGGCCGATCCTTGGCGGATCTAAACACGGTAAATGAGACGGGGACACGGAATGTCGCCCGGGCTTGCGCTGCCCTTCAGACTCCTCCCGTACTGATAATGTTGTCTTCGCTTGAAGCTGCCGGACCGGATGCGGACGGCGAAGTACGCACCGAGGCGGACCCCTCCGCGCCTGTAAGCAACTATGGGCGGAGCAAGCTCGCGGGGGAGTTGGCGGTTAATGAATTTGCTGATGTAGTTCCAATAACCATCGTGCGTGCTTCCGCGGTATTCGGCGAGCGGGATCCCCAGACGCTTGCGCTCTTCAACGCCTTTCGGATCGGCGGCCTTGGCATTCACCCATTGCCGCGCGCACATTCGATCAAAGTGTCGGTGATCCACTCGAGCGATCTGGCCGCGCATCTAAGACTGGCAGCGTCGAACGGCGAACGGCTTCAACTAAATTCGGGCGCGCCTGGGGAGGGGCTTTATTATGCGGCTTATGAGGAGACGCTTAGCCTAGCGGAGCTGATCGGGATGGCCGCGGAGGCCCTGGGCGAGGAGAGGGTGTGGATCATAGATGTTCCAATAGCGTTTGCTTGGATCGTGGGTGGTGCATCTGAGACCTGGGCTCGCCTTCGAGGCCGCTCGCCCGGGATCATCAACCTGGACAAGGTTCGCTCTGCGGCCGCGGGCTCTTTTACTTGCTCCTCGGAGAAATCGCGGCAGCAACTTGGCTTTGTGCCAGCCCGTTCACTACCAGAACGGATCGGCCAGACGGTTGCCTCATATCAAGCGAAGGGTTTGCTCTAAAATCCGCAGGCCCGCGTCGATGACCGGGTTGAGATCTCCTTACTGATCCTGCCAAATCCATGACCCAGAAGCATACCGAGACCTACCTTATCCGACACGATGAGTGTGACGCCTACGGCGTCCTGAACAACACCGCTTACCTGCGGCTAGCTCAGGAAACGGCCTGGCGGCATTCAATCGCCGCCGGTTTCGGATATGAGTACTATGAAGACTTGCAGCGAGCGTGGGTTGCCCGAGATTCATCAATTGAGTACATACAGCCGGTGACTTACGGGAATATTCTCGCGGTGACAACTCATGTTCCTAGCACTCGGCGATCGATTGCCCGCAGAACTTTCGAGTTTCAGCTTGAAGGGGAACTCGTCGCCAAATCCCACACGGACTATGTGTTCCTCGATATTTTCCGCCAGGCACCAGCCAGGATCCCGAACGAGATCATCGAGGCCCTGTTCACGGACGACGAGCGTCCTGTCAGGCTGAGACGGGAGCCGTTTCCTGATCCCCCTCCAGCTCCCGCAGGCGCCATCACCTGGCAACGCCGAGTCGAGTGGCGAGACGTCGACCCCTTCGGGCACCTCAACAACGCGGCCTACCTCTCCTATACGCAGGAAGCGGCTATCGAGGCCGGCCTCGCCTACGGCGTTACGCATGCTAGCTCCCTCGAAGCGGGATTGGGTTGGGCCCTGAAACGCAGCCGGATAGAGTATCTACGGCCCGCGCTGCCGGATGAAGAGCTACAAATCAAAACCTGGCTCTCCTCACTGAGGCAGGCCAGCGCGGTGAGATGCTATTCCGTTACTCGACTTACGGATGGAGAACAGTTGGCGCGGGCGGAATCGCATTGGTTTACTGTGGATCTAGATTCCGGCAAGCCTCGCCGTATTCCGCAGTGGATGCGTGAGGCCCTCGCCCCCAATGTCAGCAGCCGGGAAACGAAGCGCGCCCCGGAGAGCGCAAGCCAGAAGACCTCTTAGAAGCTCAGGGGAACGAGCAGATTCAGCAGTAGTCCGGCCACAAACAGCAGGCCGGCGAGCTTATTGTGATAGAAGGCCCAACTGACGTACCACAGGGGCCAGACCGCGTAGCCTTCAGGCGCTTCGCTGGGCTTGGGCTCTCGATAGAGTTGATACGCCGTCCTGAGTCTGGGAAGCGCCAGCGCCACCAGCAGCAGCCAGACGCCCAGAGTGCCCGTCAGCACCAGCGCCAGTACCACCAAATAGAAACCCACCATTAGCGCCATATTCAGGCGAAGCGAGGTCACCTCACCCAGGATAACGGGCAGGGTCCGAATTCCCTTGGCCGTGTCGGCCTCGATCTTATCGATGTGCTTACCCATCAAGACCGTAGCTACCGCTATGCCATAAGGAATCGTTGCTAGCCAGACCCCGAAAGTCGGCAGGGTTCCGGCCGTTACAAAGTACGTGCCCCCGATCATGAGCGGTCCCCACACCAGAAATACACCTGGCTCGCCCAACCCGCGGTGCTTGAGCTTGATGGGTGGTGCAACGTAGAAGAAGCTAATGAATAATCCGGCCAATGCAAAGACCGCGGTTGGCCAACCCGTGCGCGCGGTGAGCACGATCAGAATCAGCAGATTTAGCACGTTAGCCAGGATCACCGCTCCGCCCAGTTTTCCTTTCGAGACCAGTCCGCCGAGTATAGGATGCGGCGCGTACTGTGCACGGGCATAGTCCTCCGTGTCCACTCCGCCTTCCAGGTCGAAGTAGTCGTTATTCATGTTGTTGGCGCCGTGTGCAATGAGCAACCCAAGAAAGGCCAACGCAAAGTTGAGCCAGTTAGGATTTCCCACCACCGCCGCCGCAAATAGGCCGCCGATCAGAGCTGAAGTCGCAGTCATGGTGAAGACCGCTGCGCGTGTGATGATCAACCACTTGCTGACGACGTCCATATCCTTGTCAGGCGACAGGTTGGCCGTGTCCATAACTTCTTTCCAGTTGGAGATCAGAGACACACTTCCACCTATGGGACCAAATGATCAGGGGCGAGTCTACCGTCTGGGGCATAGGGTGTAATCGGAAACGGCGCCGCGCTGGCTTCCATGATAAACTCGCCGGTTCCCCTATCGAGGCTCCGATTTTGGCCGTCGAAGTCCAAGAACCCACTCAAAATACTCGCGACATTTGGGCAGCCGCGCTGAAAGCCGCTGCCGGTGTATCGCGCCAGGCCGCCTCCAGCGAGGAGGACCTGGTTCGAGCCGTCACCAAAGAACTCCGGCGGCTCAATCTCCGGGGAGCAATTGCCTTGCTAGATCGAGACGGGCAACTGGTGCTGCAAGGCCGCGCGCTTAACCGCATAGTCGAACGCCAACTCAAGAAGCTGAGCGGCCTATCGCTGGAAGGCTTACGGTTCGATCCTCAGGAAGTTGACACCTATCGGCGGGCTCTAGAAGACCGTAGGGCTGTATTTGAACACGACAACAGCGATACGGTGGCCCAGATGATCCCGCGTGGGTTGGCATCTCTCTTGCCACGGATCATGCAAATTATGGGATCCCAGCCGGTTATCGTGGCGCCGCTAATCCTCGAAGACCGGCCGCTGGGCACGATAAACGTTACCGCGAGTTGGCTGACGCCGGACGATATTCCGATGGTGGAGGCACTCTCTGATCACATCGCGATTGCTCTGGGGCATGTGCGCACCCGAACCCAGATGCATGAGGCTCTCGAACGCGAGAAGTTGCGCAATCAAGTCATCGAGGCCGTTGCGAGCTCGCTCGACCTTTCTGATGTCCTCAAACGCGTGCTAGACCTGGCAGTGGAAGTAGTGCAGGCGGATGCGGGTGCAATCGGACTGATCACGCCCGACGGCAAGTCCATAAATTACCCTTATTTGATTGGCTTGCCTGGCTCCTTGAAGCGGGAAACCACCCCTAAGGACGAGGGCCTTGCCTGGCGCCTCATCGAGACCCGAAAGCCGATACTGCTTCACGAGTACTCTCACCATCCGAGTGCTCTTCCGCAATGGGTTGACTCGGGGGTGCATTCCTTTATGGGATTTCCATTGATCGCGGGCGACGAGCCAATCGGTACGATGGGGCTCTTCATCAAAGAGAAGGACCGTGCGTTTGCGGAGGAGCAGCTGGAGCGGGCGCAAGCCGTAGCCACCATGGCCGCCATGGCGGTTCACAACGCACGATTGCTTGAGGAAGCGAATCGGCGTGCCGAGGAGGCGCAAGCACTGATCCATACTGCCCGATCGATCTCCGCCTCCTTGGACCAAGAAACGGTTCTCAATTTAATCGCCGAGAAGGCGAAGGACTTGCTGCAGGCGGATGGCAGTCGCATTCACCTGCACGACCCCGACGCGGACGTGCTACGTTGTGTGATCGCCTTGGATGAGGCGTCGGAGGCATTTCTGGCAGTGGAGCTGAAGCCAGGCGAGGGTCTTGTTGGGCACGTGATGGAGAGCGGCGAGCCGCTGCTCACCAACCAACCATACGACGATCCACGGGGATTGCAGGTTCCCGGCACGCCCGAGGAAGAGCCTGAAACCCTCATTCTGGCTCCGCTCAAGGTGCGGCAAAGGACGATGGGCGTAATGACTGTGCGCCGTATCGGCACCGAGCATCCCTTCCTGCATAGCGATTTGGAGATTCTGATCGCCTTCGCTGCACAGGCGGCGGTTGCGCTTGAGAACGCACACTTGTACGGGCAGATCATGTCGCAGGCGCATCGGCTAGAGATCGAGGTCAATGAGCGCACGCGGGACCTGGCGCTTTCCGAAGCGCGCTACCGGGCTCTGGTGGAGACTGCCGTGGGCGGAATCTTCCAGGCCGATCTGGAGGCCCGCTTCGTATATGTCAACCAGGCCTTTGCAGACATGCTTGAATACAAGGTTGATGAGCTGCTGGGCCAACCAGTAACTGTCTGCATTCCGAAGGACATCGGACCGGAAATCATTGAACGCTATCAGGCTCGGCTGCGCGGGGAAGCCCCGGCGAGGGAGGTCTACGATACGGTGTTCTTGAGCCGAAACGACGTGCGCATTCCTGCAATTGTAGCGGTCAGCTTGATCATGGATGAGCAAGACGAGCCACAAGGAGCCAGCATTCTGGTCTTTGACATCTCGGAGCGAAAGGCGCTTGAGGCCGCGGTAAAGGCTCAACGTGACCGACTGACGGCCATTTTGGCCCACGTCGGCGACGCCGTATTCGTCATGGACCCGGAGGGGAGCATCGAATTCGTCAACGCCGCCTGGGAGCGTTTGAACGGCTACACCTTCAACGAAGCGATTGGTCAAACGCCCAAGATCATCAAGAGCGGTCACCACACGCGCGAGTTTTACGATTCGATGTGGGAAACCATCTTGAGTGGGGAGACTTGGACTGGCGAGGTGGTCAACAAGCGGAAGGATGGTTCCACCTATGAGGCCGTGGTGACCGTCCAGTCGGTCTTGGGGTCGGCCGGGGAAACCATCAACCTAGTGGGTATTGAGCACGATATCAGCGCTTTAAAGGAGGTGGATCGGCTGAAGTCCCAATTCGTCTCCGATGTTTCGCACGAACTGCGAACTCCGCTTACTAATATTCGACTGTACTTGGATTTGCTGGAGACAACCGAGGATAAGGCCAAGACCCAGCGTTACCTCGAAACCCTGACGCGTGAAAGCGAGCGATTGGCCAACCTGATTGACGATCTGCTTTCGCTCTCGCGCCTGGAGGCGGGAGCCACGCCCTTCAATCCTGAGCCTATCGATGTAAGTGAACTGCTTCTGGCCCTCGTCGAAGATCGCCGCAGCCTGGCAGCCTCGCGCGGCTTGGAACTGTACATGGAATCCGATACCTCGCTGCCCCAAGTCTTTGTAGATAGGCGGCTGATGAGCCAGGTGTTTACCAACCTGCTTACCAATGCTATGCACTACACGCCCGAGGGAGGCCGGATTACGGTGCGCTCGACTGTTCCCAAAGGTAAGGATAAGGGTTGGGTCACCGCCGTCATCGAAGATAGCGGCATGGGTGTCTTGCCGGAAGAACAGCCCCTAATCTTCGGACGTTTCTATCGTGGTCATGCCGGGGAGAGCTCAGGAGAGGCAGGAACCGGTCTCGGCCTGGCGATCTGCAAAGAAATCGCCGATCTGCACGGGGGTCGTATCACGGTCGAAAGCACGGGACATAAGGGGAAGGGATCAAAGTTTACCGTGTGGCTGCCGCTGCATGAGGAAGAGTAGAACCCCACCCTTAGGTTTCTTTTTGGATACGGACTGTGAGGGGCTGTAGGCCCCTTTTTTTGTTCCTGGAGATCCCGTCCGAGGTTCAACCCGGCCGATCGGTCTTGGGACGATCCTTCCCCAGCAAGCTGAGACAGAGGAACAACTCTCCGCGGTGGTGAATTTGTTGCTCAAGCACGTGCCAGAGAATCCACGCCAGTTTTGGCGTGCCGTCGCCCGGCACCTGGACGATGCGATTGAAGTCCTCTATCGGTAGCGTCTCCAGATACGCTTCAGTGTCCCCATGCGTGCGTGTAATCTCCGCTTCGATCGAGCTCACCGTGGTCAGCCGACCGTCATCCTCAGGAGGCCATTCATCGATTTTGCGCCGCACCACGTAATGAATCCAGCCTTGCTCGAGATTGATGATATGGCGCAAAATATCCCCCACCGTGCGGTCGTAGCGTTCCGCCGGTCGAAAGTCTAGATCTCCGTCTCCCAACACCGCGACCGCCCGGAGCAGGTCTCTCCTGACCTTGTCCCAGTGGTCAAAATACTCTGCTGCGTTCATCCTCTTTCCTCCGCGCCCCCGGCTTGTTTGGCCCACCGTTCGGCCAGATTCACTTGAGGCCGGAACGACCCTAACCGCTCCAAGAGTCTACCCGGCTCAATGTCACTGATGAGCAGATCCTCCTGGCCCACATAGAGGAAGCCCTCTGACCAGGCGTGATCGAGCAAGGACAGGAATCGATCAAAGTAGTTATTTGTATTGAGTATGCCCACCGGCTTTGTGTGGTAGCCGAGTTGCGCCCAAGCCAGGCCTTCCACCAGCTCGTCAAACGTGCCTAGCCCGCCAGGCAGAGCGACGAACCCGTCCGAGAGATCCAGCATTTTCGTCTTGCGCGCTTGAATGTTGTCCATGACGTAAAGCTCCGTGAGGTTCTTATGCCCGAGCTCCGTCGAATTGAATTGGTCGATGGTCACACCAATGACTTCTCCCCCACTCTCCAGTGCCGCGTCTGCCACCTCCCCCATTAGTCCCGTAGCACCACCCCCATAGACTAATGAAAGTTCAAGCCCGGCAATGGTGCGCCCCATCTCACGCGCGGCGTCCAGGTAAACCGGCGCGACGTCCCCACTGGAACCACAGTAGACGGCGATGCGCCTCATTACCGCGCTCCTAGGGTACGCGTCGGAGGCCGGCTGAAATAGGAGTTCACTTGTCTTAATCTAGGTAGGGGCAATGCGACCGCGGATTCTACCATGCGGCCTCTCTGAGCCCCGGAGCGGGTCCTTTCGCCTCTCCCAGCGGTAAAATACGACCCATCATGAACGCACTGGCTGGCATCATTCTCACGCTGTTGGCGGTAGTGCTCTGGGGAGTACTGCACAGCCTGCTAGCTGCTCCCCGCACCAAGCAGCGGCTGCGCCGCCGGTTCGGTCCAAAAACAGACCGCGGATATCGTCTCTTTTACAATGGTTTCGCGGCCGTGACTTTGCTGCCGGTCTTTGCCATCTCGGCCCGAGTTCCCGGTCTCACGCTCTATCAGATTCCCTCACCCTGGGTGTTCTTGACCGCCGCGATATAGATTCTTGCCTTACTTGTTGTCGCATGGACTGTGCTGAAGACCGGAGCATCGAATTTCCTGGGCTTTCGCCAGCTTCTCAGCCCTCATGGATCTGATTCCGCCCGATTGCAAGTGAGCGGCTTTTACCGCTGGGTGCGGCACCCGCTCTACGCCTCGGGCTTGGTGTTTATCTGGTTGAGCCCGGTGATGACGACCAGCACGCTAGCCCTATTCCTGGGATTGACACTCTACATCGTCATTGGAAGCCGATTCGAGGAGCGACAGCTGGTTGCGAAGTTTGGGGAGCCTTACCTGGAGTATCGGCTCAAAGTTCCAGCGATTATCCCTCGACCACGGCGACGTTACTGAGCTACGCCACCGCCCAATAATCCCGGGTTTCCACAAGCCCCATCCCATCGAGACGCTCGCGGATCAACGCTCGCGCACCCCTCGAGCCAACCGCGGCCAGCACCACGGGTTCTCGGTATTGTCTTAATAGGTCGGGCAATTCCTCGGCGGACAGGATCGGCAGACCGCGTTTCACGCTGCCGATTTTCTTGGGATCGATATCCACAAAAGCCACGAGCGATGCCCCGCCTCGCTCCAAATGTTTGGAAAGCCGCCGCCCCATCTGCCCCGCCCCCCAAATGATCACCGCCTCGCGATCGGACAAGGGACCCTGGCACAAATAGTGCGCTTTGGCACGCAGAAAATTCTCCACCGAGTAGCGGCCGTCAGTGCGAGTCAGTCGGTCAGGACTCTCGTGCCAGTCGAGCAGCACTTCCCGCACCTTTCCCATCCGCGCCCCCGCAACGTGCATTCGGAGCCAGAGATCGTAGTCTTCTGGCCAGCCATGTTCCTGATAGCCACCCACGCGTCTCAGCCAATCGGCGCGGATCATCGTGGATGGGTGGGCCAAGGGGCTCTCTACAAAGATGTCGCGCGCGATCAGTGCTGGCGTGTCCAGGCTGTTGAGCCATGCCAGGTACCGCTTGAACCCACCCCGAACCTCGTCACCTGGGAAAGCCTCCACGTAGCTGCCGACCACTGCGATATCGGGATGCTCCGTCAGGAAGCGCACTTGTTTGGCCAGGCGCTCTGGGTACGCGCGATCGTCGGCGTCCATGCGGGCAATCATTCCTGCCCTGCAAGCCACGAGGCCTCCATTGAGCGCCTCGATAATCCCGCCATGGGAGAAGCTCAGGACCCGCACACGGCGGTCCCTACTTGCCCAATCCCGCAGCCGATCGGCCGTGCCGTCGGTGGATCCGTCGTCCACAGCGATGAGTTCGAAATTGCTGAGCGTCTGCTCCAAGATAGAGCGCACGGCATCGTCCACTGTGCCTTGCACGTTGTAGCACGGCATCAGCACCGAAACCGCAGTAATATCTTGGGTTGCTTTGGAGGACAGGACCATGGAAAACTTTCAGCCTCTCGAAATCTTACTCGTGCGGTTCGTAGAATTTCTGCCCAAACTGATCACCTCTATTGTGATCTTCATGGTCGCGCTGTTCGCATCGTCGTGGTTGGCCAATCTTACGGCCAAGGCGATGCGGCGTCGCAACCTCGACGCCGAGCTCATTGTACTTTCGCGCCGCGTGGTGCGGATCACCGCGCTGATCCTCGGGACGATTCAGGCCCTGGCTCAGGTCGACTTCAATGTGACCGGCTTCGTGGCGGGGCTGGGCATCATCGGTTTTACCGTCGGCTTCGCCATGCAGGATGTTACGAAAAACTTCGTGGCCGGCATCCTGTTGTTGCTTCAGCAGCCCTTCGGTATCGGCGACCGCATCGAGGTGGCCGGCCACAGCGGCACGGTCAAGGACATCACGCTGCGTACTACGGAAATGCGCACCTGGGACGGTCGCGACGTGCTTATCCCGAATGGGGACGTCTACGTCAAACCCATAACCAACTACAGTCGCGACCCGCGAAGGCGGATTCAGCTTTCTGTAAGCGTCAGTAGGGAGTGGGATCTGGAAGAGCTCACCCATGTGGTGCTCGACTCGCTGAAGGACGGGGTGGGCGTGCTGGAGGATCCAGGATCGGAAGCCGTATGGACCGCCTCCACGCAAGGCGCAACGGAGTTGTCCGCCTACTACTGGGTGGATACCTCTCAGGTCGATTTCAGGAGCGCCCAGAACACCGGTCTTGCGGCGGTGCGGGCGGCGCTTAGGGGGGTGAAAGAGGAGTTCTCCTTCTCGGTGAAAGCCCCCTTGCTTGACGCGCCTTAATCTTTTTGGCTGTAGCGAAGCCTCAGATAGTCGAGCGCCACGTTATCGATTCGGTCTGGATCCTGATCCTGGCTCCTCAGGTTTTGAAACTTGCCGGCCACGGCAACGCCCCACTCCCATTGGCCGAGATCGCAAGCAGCGATCGAGAGGGTGCTGGGCCGCAAATTTACCCTCGAATGTGCATCGGGCTCGGGGTAACTCGGAGTATTTTCCACCACTCGATCAAGATAGTTGACCCGAGATTATTGTCTATTGGAAATCCTCTGCGTAGTGGCATGCCACCCAATGTCCGGGTTGCAGCTCACGCAGCTCCGGTTCGGCAAGGGGGCAGTGATCCAGCCTCACTACAGGGCAACGGGTGTGGAAATTGCAGCCCTCGGGTGGACTAGCCGGGCTGGGGATATCACCTTCCAAGATAATGCGCACGCGGGCCTCCTGCAGATCCGGATCTGGAACCGGCACGGCCGACATCAAGGCCTGAGTGTAAGGGTGCAGCGGGTTCGAGTAGATCGAATCTCGATCCGCCAGCTCGACGATCTTTCCCAAATACATCACCGCGATGCGATCGCTGATGTGGCGGACCATGCTCAGGTCGTGCGCTATGAATAAGTACGTCAGCCCCAGCTCATCCTGCAATCGCTCAAGCAGGTTCACGATTTGGGCTTGAATCGAAACGTCGAGCGAAGAGATCGGCTCGTCGCATATGACCAGCTCCGGATCGAGCGCAAGTGCACGTGCGATTCCGATCCGCTGCTGCTGACCGCCAGAGAACTCGTGCGGGTACCGATTAATAAAGTTTGGGTTGAGCCCTACCTGTTCGAGCAGCTGGCGGACACGCGCTTGCCTTTCCTTCTTGTTGCCGACTTCGTGAACGAGGAGCGGCTCGCCAACGATGCTGCCGATCGTCATCCTTGGATTGAGCGAGGCGAAGGGGTCCTGGAAAATCATAGAGATTCGTCGGCGCATTCGATCCAGCTCCTTGCCCTTCAGACTCATGAGATCCACGCCGTCAAAGATGACTTCGCCTTCGGTCGCTTCATACAGCCTCAGCATCGTGCGGCCCACCGTAGTTTTGCCTGATCCCGTTTCACCGACCAGACCTAACGTCTCACCTCGGTACAGATCAAACGACACTCCGTCCACCGCCCGAATCTGACCGACCACTCGCTTGATGATGGTGCCCCGCGAGATCGGGAAATGCTTGACCAAACCACGAACCTGGGCCAGGATTTCGCGTCCGTCCCCCACTAGGCCACTCCTTGCGCGATCTCTTCCCAGCGCCAACATGCCACCGTGTGACGCTCGCTTTCGGTGGGTTCGAGTGGAGGCGTTTCGTTCCAGCATTGCTCTACGACGTATGTGCATCTAACCGCGAAGGGACATCCAGGCCTGAGATCGATCAGATCGGGCGGCAACCCTGGGATTGCGGAAAGCTCAGTCCCCGGATCTTCATCCAGGCGGGGCAGCGAGCCCAGCAAGCCGATGGTATAGGGATGCCGCGTGCGCTTGAAGACATCCCGCACAGTCCCGCGCTCCACGATGTAGCCTGCGTACATGACGTTGACCCTCTCTGCCACATCGGCCACCACGCCTAAATCGTGGGTAATCCACATTACCGCCATGCCAAGCTCGGCCTGCAGGCGCTTGATAAGGTCCACGATTTGCGCCTGGATCGTCACGTCCAGGGCGGTCGTCGGCTCATCTGCGATCAGCAGCTTGGGATCGCAAGATAGCCCCATGGCGATCATGACCCGCTGGCGCATCCCGCCAGAAAACTGGTGCGGGTAATCCTCCAGCCGATTCTTAGCGTCGGGGATGCCCACCATCGTCAGCAGATCGGTCGTTCGCGCCTCCGCCTGCTTGTTATTCATTCCCAGATGCAGCGTCAATGCTTCCACAATCTGAAACCCTATGGTCATCGCGGGGTTGAGCGACGACATCGGGTCCTGGAAGACCATCGCTAATCGCCCTCCCCTAACTTTGCGGATCTCCTCGTCGCTGACCGTCAGCAAATCCTGTCCATCAAACCAGACCTCGCCTCTCTCAATTTTGCCCGGTGGATCGGGAATGAGTCTCATGATGGAAAGTGCATGGACGCTCTTCCCACAACCGCTCTCGCCTACCACGCCAAGGATTTCGCCCTCGTCGATCGAGTAGGAGACGCCATTTACCGCGTGGACCACGCCATCGCGAGTGTAGAAGCGCGTTTGCAGGTCTTTGATCCTCAGGAGTTCATTCACTTAATTAGCCTTTGAGAGTACGCGCGACCCTATTCGGAGAGATCCGATTCACTGGGTTACTTGTACCCCTTTGGAAACCTGAATGCGGTCCTCAGCCGAGCTTCGGGTCGAGGGCATCCCGCAACCCGTCCCCAAGCAGGTTGAACCCCAATACGAGGAACATGATCGATATCCCCGGGAAGAAGACCATCCAGGGAGAAGTGAACATGTATCCTCGATTGCGGCTCAGCAGCAGTCCCCATTCTGGCGTGGGAGGCTGGGCGCCCAATCCGAGGAAACCGAGCGCGGCCGCGTCTAAGATCGCAGCAGCAATCCCCAATGAAGCCGCTACGATGATTGGAGATAGTGTGTTGGGCATGACATGGCGCCACAGCACTCTGCGGGCGCCAGCTCCGATGGAGCGAGCCGCCATAACGTAGTCCTTGCCGCTCTCACCCAGTACCGAGGCGCGCGTAATCCTGGCGAACGCCGGTATAGACACGATGCCAACCGCCACCATCGCATTGAATAATCCCGGTCCGAGAATGACCACTATTACCAGCGCTAGCAGGATGGTAGGAAACGAGATCATGATGTCCATGATGCGCATGATGACGTTGTCAACCGTGCCTCCTGCGAATCCTGCGATCGCACCCAGAGTGGAGCCCAAAATAATGGCCAGGCTCACCGCGAACACGCCCACGAGCAATGAAATGCGCGCACCATAAATGATGAGACTGAGCATATCCCGCCCGATAACATCCGTTCCCATCGGATGGTCCATCGAAGGTGGCAGCTTGTTGTTTTGCGGGAAGGCCTGAAAAATTCCGTTTTTGTCCGGATGTTGGGACGCGATCCAGGGAGCCATGAATGCCACAAGAATGACGGTCCCGAGCATAAGTATTCCAACAATGGCAAGCTTGTTTGAAAACAGCCTGCGCATGGTGTCCCTGAACGGAGAGCGTACAACGCCCTGGCTCTGGTCTTCAGCCCCTGGTATTCCGAGCCCTCTGAGTTCGGTCTCAGCCAATGAACCTGACATCGATCAGTTGTATCGAATCCGAGGGTTGAACCAACCATACGAAACATCCACAGCAAGATTGACGAAAACATAGATCAGTGCAAAGACCATGACTCCGGTCTGAACCACCGGAAAATTGCGCGCGACGATGGCATTGACGATCCAGCGACCCATTCCTGGCCACGCGAATATCGTCTCGGTAAGGATGGCTCCCGTCATCAGGAGCCCTATCTGAAGCCCGATCACCGTGATCACAGGTAGCATCGCATTCTTGAGTGCGTGGCGCGATACAACCGATTTCTCTTCAAGCCCCTTGGCTCGGGCGGTACGCACATAATTCTCACCCAATACATCCAGCATCGCCGATCGGGTGATGCGGGCGATGAAAGCGGTCGGAATCGTGGCCAGGGCGACCGCCGGGAGCACGAGATGATGCAGGGAGCTCAAGAGCGCTGGGAAATTTAGCGTGAGAATGCTGTCCACGATGTACAGGTTGGTGATGGTCTGTAGATCAACCGATCGGTCTATCCGGCCACCTATGGGGAACCAGCCCAGCTTGAGCCCAAAGATCCACAGCAGCATAAGCGCCAACCAGAAGATCGGCATCGAGACCCCTACCAATGACCCGAACGTCGTGCCGAGGTCCGCGAAGCTGTTGTGTTTGTAGGCGGCGATGACGCCCAAGGGCACTCCGACTACTATGGCAATCGTCATCGCAGCCAGTGCCAGCTCTATGGTGGCAGGGAAGAACAGGCGCAGCTCGATGGCGACCGGGATCCTGGATATGATCGACGTTCCCAGGTCGCCTTGAGCGATCCGTACCAAGAACCGCCCGTATTGCACGGGTAACGGATCATCGAGCCCCAGCTTCTCCCGCAATGCTGCACGCATTTCGGGCGTCGCATGCACGCCGGCGAGCGCGGATGCCGGATCTCCTGTGAGCAGCACCATGCTGTACGCAAAGAACGTGACGCCCAGGACGACCGGTATTACGAGAATTAAGCGTTTCAACAGATATTGGGTCACTTTAATTCCCTCAGGTCGATTATATCAACCCGCGATTGCGGGCCGTCTACGTCCTAAAAGCCAACCGGGGGGACTTGCGTCCCCCCGGCAGGTAATTCCCTTGTTCCGCTTGATTGTTACTTGCTGAGGTAGGTCAAAATTTCACGCACCGGGCTAGGAACGTAGCCGGTAACATCGGCGCGGAACAGCGTGGGCGGCGTGCGGGTAACAACCGGCACACTGATCGCGCGGTCAAAAATCATCTGATTCGCCTGTTCGTACATGGACTTCCGAGTTTCGAAGTCGGTCTCGGCCACCGCGGCTCTCAGCAGAGTAGCGATCTCCTCGTCGGGTGGCGCTCCGCCCGCTGCGCCGTCATTATTGAACGAGGTATCGGTACCGCAGAAGAAGACACACAGGAAGTTGTCCGGGTCGCCATTGTCGCCCACCCAACCCAGCATGAACAGGTCATGTTTGGTGCCGTCAGTCTGCAGGTCGCTCAAGTACGGATCCGGCCAAGCCGGCGACTGGATCTCGGTGTTGATTCCAACCGCAGCAAGTTGCGCCTGAATCAGCTCACCAATCGCCGCCGGATCGGGATAGTAGGCTCTGGAGACCGGC
>JAPUGV010000233.1 GCA_027298025.1 Chloroflexota bacterium
ATCGATGTCCACCCCGCAGCGGGCGGCGTAGGACGGGTCGAGGGCGTGCTCCATGTCGATGAAGGCCGCCACGCCTCCCAGCTTCTGTGCCTCGGCCACGATATGCTGACAGACGGTGGTCTTGCCGGAGGCCTCCGGGCCGTAGATCTCGGACACCCGCCCACGGGGAATGCCGCCCACACCCAGCGCGCGGTCGAGTGCCAGAGAGCCGGTGGGTATGATATCTACCGCCAGATGCGAAGCTTCCCCCAGGCGCATCAGCGCGCCTTCTCCGTATTCCTTCTTGATCTTGGACATCGCAGCATCGAGGGCGCGATCGCGTTCTTCACTCATGAAGCATCAATTCCAAGAAACCTTTCGGGAACAGACCCACAGTTTTCCCAATCATGATCGCAAATAGGCGAACTTGGCTAGTGTAATTCAGTTAGATCGAGATGGAAACGAAGGGATGCAACAACAAACTGCTGCAAGTCGCTTCAGCCACAAATCGCTACAACGATAAACCGGCGAGGGTCAAATCCTCGCCGGTGATAAGACTTCCCCACCATGCCGTGTGGTGCTCGGTTTTGAACCTGCTTGCGCAGGTGGGTCCCTGCAGATGGGCTCCGCCTTGGCCGTAGCCTATCGCGTCCCCCATCGTAGCACGGGTCCCCTATGTTTCATGTTGGCTCAAAACTTAGCGCAACATCACGTACACAGGAGGGGTTCGCCTTTATATACCATGATCGGTCGGGGCCCGCAATGAACCCTGGGAACGAAAGATCCTCGAGTTCCGTAGGCTCACTCGACAATCCGGATGTGTAGTTCCTCCAGTTGTTTGGGATCGATCGCGGAGGGCGCATCGGCCATCACGTCCCGCGCGGCTTGAGTCTTGGGAAAGGCGATCACCTCTCGAATGTTTGGCTCTTTGGCCAGGATCATGCACAGCCGGTCCAGCCCCGAAGCCACTCCTCCATGGGGCGGCGTGCCGTATTCGAAGGCGGTCAGCATGTGGCCGAAGCGATGCTTCGCTGTTTCCGGATCCAGACCCATCAGATCAAAGATCTTCTCCTGCAGACCGCGGTCGTGAATTCGGATGCTACCGCCCGCCGTTTCTTCGCCATTCAGAACGACGTCGTACTGTTGACCGCGCGCCCTACCAGGGTCGGAATCCAGCAGCGGGAGGTCCTCCGGCATTGGGGCGGTGAAGAGGTGGTGGCTCGGATCCCAGCGCTCCTCCTCTGCGTCCCAATGAAACAGCGGAAAGTCGAGCACCCAGCAAAACGCCAGCATGTCCGAATCGTAGAGCTCGAGGTGAGCGCCGAGATGCGCGCGGAGCCGGCTCAGCGACTCAAGCACGATCTCCCGCTTGCCGGCTACAAACAGAAGCAGATCGCCGGGGTTCGCCTTCATCCGTTTGATGATGGCATCTAAGCGGTCGGACGGCAGAAATTTGGCAAACGATGATCGGGGCTCGCCTGACTCCTGCATCGCCAGGTAAGCCAGCCCCGGCGCTCCGAATGGTTTGATGATCTCCGTCAATTCATCGATCTCTCGTCGGCTGAAATGCCCACACCCCTCGCAGTTGATGCCCCGCACCTCCCCTCCGCCGTCGACCGCCCCCTCGAAGACCTTGAAGCCGCTCCCCGCCGCCAGATCGGAGATATCCTTGAGCTCCAGTCCGAATCTTAAATCCGGGCGATCCGATCCAAAGCGGTCCATCGACTCTTGATAGGTGAGACGCGGCCAAGGCTTTGCGAACACCGGTCGCTCGGGAAAGAGCTGCTCGACAAGCGAGGAATAAACTCCCTCAAGTAACTGCATGACATCGTCGCGCTCGACGAAGGACATCTCGATGTCCAGCTGTGTGAACTCAGGTTGCCGGTCACCGCGCTGGTCTTCATCACGGAAGCAACGCGCGATTTGGAAATACCGCTCGGTTCCGGCCACCATCAGCAGTTGCTTAAGCTGCTGAGGCGACTGTGGCAGCGCGTAAGCCTCCCCGGGGTAGAGACGGGAAGGCACCAGGTAGTCCCGTGCTCCTTCCGGTGTGGCTTTGAACAGGATCGGGGTCTCGATCTCCCAGAAGCCGCGCGCTCCGAGTTCGTCCCGGATGAACTTGATCACGTTGTGTCGGAGTTCTAGGTTCCGTTGCATGCGTTCTCTGCGCAGGTCTAGATAGCGGTACTTCAGGCGCACCATTTCGTCGACCTCCGACTCTTCGCTGATCGTGAAAGGCGGAGTCTTGGCCGGGTTGAGGACTTCGAGTTCCTTGATCTCGACCTCCACCTCGCCCGTCGGCAGGTTCAGGTTCTGCATCCCTTTCGGCCGAGCACGGACCTCCCCCACGATGCGCACAACCCATTCAGAACGAACCTGCTCGGCGATGGCGTGCACCTCTTTCGAGAGCTCGGGGTTCGAGACGGTCTGGACCACGCCCGATCGATCGCGCAGGTCCACAAAGGTCAGCCCGCCGTGATCTCGCCTGCGATTGACCCAGCCGGCCAGCTCGACCTGCTCGCCCACGTGCTCGGCACGAAGTTCGCCACAGCCATGTGTTTTGTACATACCGCCTCCCCACAAAAACAACGCCGCCCGAAAGAGCCTCTCGGGCGGCGGCGCAAGTCATTTTTCGCTCTGCTAGTTTGCGCGCGTGCCTGCCCTATGAGCCTGGGCGTTGAGATCGTTCGAATTCAATCGGGCGTCCGCTCGCATAGCGCCGCCGATTATAGCATGGGGCCCCTCTGAGGCATCTTCGCGGCTCTCACTCCAACCCACGCAGCCGCTCCAGGTCCCTGGGCGTATCCACGTCTAGTAATATCGAGTCGTCCCATTCTACAAATTCACGTTCAAATCTCCGGAAGATCGCTCTTCCGCCCTGATCCCCCTCGAGCACTTGAAGCTCGGCATAGGTCTTCCGGTCGAACAATACGGGATTGGCCCTTCGGCCTCCCGCCCAGGCTGCGACCAACGGCGACAACGTCTGCCGGTGGCGCTCAATCAGGGCACTGACCAGATCCGGCCCCACGAACGGTAAATCGGCCAGCAGGAAGATGACGCCCTCCGTTCCTTGCTCAACTGCCTCAAGCCCAAGTCGAACCGAGCTGCTCTGACCTGTCTCCCAGTCGGAGTTTTCAATGAAAACGATCGCTTCGCTCGCCAGCGCTTGACGCTGTCCGTCCGCCGCATCACCGACCACCACGACGATGGGTTCCAGGCCGCCTTCCACTGCCGCACGTACCGCGTGCCAGACCAACGGGTGACCTCGCCACTGGATCAGCTGCTTCGGCTCACCCAATCGCGAGGAGCTGCCGGCCGCAAGCACCACCCCCGCCACACGCCCGCGCACCTCCCGCACGGGATCATCTTCGATCACTGAGGCGAGTGCGACAGACTGGATTTGGCTGGATTCCAACAGGGCCTGCGCAATCTGACGCCCCGGTTCCATGAGGGAGCCGTCGGCTTTGTTAAGCAGGACCCGGACTTCCGCGCCGTCCGATACTCCCTTTAGGCCTCCCTGCTCCGCTGCGAGTACATCCGCCAGCTCGACCGGCCCAATCTCGGCTTCCTGCGGCGCATCCAGCAAAGCCGCAACGAGCTCGGGGCGGTGCACGGCCTCAGACTCGATCGCCTGACCCAGGGCATCCAGGCCGGCCATCGGGATAACCAGATCGGCAAACTTCGGGATAGGCGGCTCGTGTTCGGCAGGCACCTTCAGGCTGCGCCCGCGGGCGCCATCGGCCTCGATCAGCAGTACGGACCCGCTTTCTGAGGCGAGGTGGTGAAGTTGTTCCAACGTGGAATCTGAAGGTGAGGTCCACTTGTCCTCCGTCGCCGGGCCCGTAACGAGCACGGAGCGGCTCTCCGTCAGCAGCTCAGGGAGTGCGGCGATCTGATCTTGGGTAGGATCGACGAGATGCAGGTTGGCCAGATCCTGCTGATTAAGCCCAAGCTGAGTCGTGGTGGTAATCACAACGGAGTTGGGCTCCCCGTTAGAGGTCTGCAAAACCTCCAGGGTAAGCCGACGGATGGCGCTCGTCTTGCCGCCGGCACCAATTAGAGCCACCGTCAGGCCCGGCGCGATGCGGAGCGCCCTGCGTAACTGCATGTTATGGGGATTTCCCTTCGACTTTCTCCCTAATTGGAAGACGCAGCCAGCTGCTGTCGGATGGAGAGCTGGCTGAGAAGCGCCTCCAGTACGCCGCCTCCGACCGCTAGCGATTTATCGGAGATCAAATTACACAAGCTCAGGTCGTTTCGAGGATCGAGATCGCCAACCTTGACGCCTGCCTGGACCTCCATACCGCCGTGGAGCAGGCCGCGCAGTGCTCCATCAAAGGCGGCAACGAGCGCCACGCCGTCGACCCGAGCAAGCACCGCACCGGAATTCACCAGGGTGCCGATCTCAGCTGCCGGTTCAAACACCCCGGCTGCAGGGGAACGCAGCACACGGTCTAAATCTTGGCCATGAACCCGATCGGGCACGCCGGTGTCTGGTTGCGCGGCGCCCTCCCATAAGACCCGCCCCATGCGATGCCCGCGGTGAGTCTCCACAATCGCGTGCACATTGACCCCGGCCTCAAATCCGGGCCCCAGCCCAACCACGATAGGAGCAGAATCCATTGGCAAAGAAGGCGCGGACTTCGTCATGCGCGCGTCGACGATGGCCGAGGGTGTAAGCTCGTCTCGGCTGTCGGCAGCGGGATCGATCAGAACCGGGATGGCCCCTTGTTCCAAGATTGTTCGCACAGCCTCCGCATCCCTGGCTCGCCGTCCGCGCAGGTCCTCTACTCCCACCGCCCCCTCGTAGACCGCTTCCGCCAACGATACCAGCCTACGCACCGCCAGCGGCTGCGCGATCTCAACGACGACCACCCAGAATCCGCTGCGCCAGAGCCGGGCGGCCACGCCGGTTGCCAGGTCACCGCCACCGCGCAGGAGTACCAGCGGAGGGGAGTGAGTCATGCGGGCCGAGTCCCGATCCGCAGGGTGCCGCGGTGCAGCAGCATGCATGGAGCATCAGCAATCATGGGATTGAGAGCGGAGTATATAGCGGATGGGCGCTATCAGAATGCGAGTGTCCTGCTGCGGGAGGCCGAGCAATCGTCTAAGACCGCCTGGTGAGAGTGATATGGGGTCTGGGTTCGGCCGTCAATTGGAAGCGGAGGCTTGAATCCCCCAGAGCACCCGCTCCGGAGTGAGCGGGAACTCGTCGAACCAGACGCCTGTGGCATTGTACACGGCGGCCACCACAGCCGGTGTCAGCGGTATGAAAGGCATTTCGGCCATGCCGCGCACGCCCCATGGGCCCCCGGGGTCTTCGTATTCCAATATGACCGGCCGCACGCGCTCGGGGATGTCCCAGATGCCTGGGATGAGGTAGGTCGACAGGAGCCCGGTCTGGACTTCGCCACCCTCTTGACGAAAGTCCTCCAATATCGCATAGCCGGCCGCCTGTACGATGCCACCTTCGATTTGGCCGCGCACGCCCTGTGGATTGACCACTCGCCCGACATCGTTTGCGCAGATGACATCCAGAATGCGGACCGCGCCCGTCTCGGTGTCGACTTCGACGCTTGCAGCTTCGGCTACGTAGCCATAAGCAAAACTTGGTTGTGTTTGACCCGTCTCCGGGTCGAATGGCGTGGTGGGAGGCGGCCGGTACTGGTATTTGGCAATGGCCGGACGATCTTCGTCCTGCCACTTCACCATCGCCGCTTCTACCGCGCCGCGTATGGCGTGGCCCGCCATAAAGGTCATGCGCGATGCGGAGGACGAGCCAGAGTTTTCGCTGGTAGCTGTGTCCGAGGGGTCGAGCCGCACGTTGTTGAGCGGCACACCTGCCGCCTCGGCCGCCATCTGCACCAAGGCCGTGTGAGCCCCCTGTCCGACCTCCGCACCGGCATGGCGCAGGACAACTTCTTCAATCTCTACGCCCCCATGAAGCTCAACCGTCGCCCAGCATTCCTCCGGGAAGCCATACGAGAAACCCACATTCTTGAAGGCGCACGCCACGCCGATCCCTCGACGCAGATGGGGCTCAACGGGTTGCTCCAGCTCGGGGGCGACCCAGCCATCGTTGGTTCGATCCCAACCCGCATTCTCCGCGCAGCTTTCAATCACCCTGTCCAACGTCACGCCCTCCGGGAGAGGCGATCCGACGGAGAGCAAATCGCCTTCCTTTAATACATTGCGGGCGCGAAGCTCAACCGGGTCCATGCCCAGCGCGACGGCCAGCTTCTCCATTTGCATCTCGGCCGCGAATGCCCCTTGCGGACCGCCGAAGCCGCGAAAGGCTCCGCCCGGGATGTGGTTGGTATAGACCGAGTAAGCATCTACCTTGACGTTGGGGATCCGGTAGGGGCCAGTGCACATCAGCGTCGCGTTACCTAGCACTTTGGTGGAGGTGTAGACATAGGCTCCGCCGTCTTGGATGACCTGCACTTCCGCCGCTAGCAGCTTCCCTTCCGCACTCGCTCCCCATTTGGAGCGCAGAATAAAGGGATGCCGCTTGTTGTGGCCAAGAATGGACTCCGGGCGCGACCAAATGATCTTAACCGGACGATCGATCCCGCGTTCGTGGAGGCGCCATGCCGCCAGTGCCAGCACGATCTGCACCGACATGTCCTCCCGGCCTCCGAACGCTCCGCCGATCGCAGCGTATTTCACGCGGACCTTGTCCACTGGCAAATCCAGCGCGTGTGCGATCTGCCCCTGATCCTCATGCGTCCACTGGCCGGCTACCTCGACGGTCACACGGCCTTCATCGTCGATATAAGCTAGGCCGGCCTCCGGCTGGAGGTAGGCGTGCTCCTGGGCCGGAGTGCGATATTCGCTCTCGATCACCACGGCCGCTTCGGCAAAGCCCGCCTCGACATCCCCCTTCCGAATGCGATTGCGTTGGAATATGTTGCTCTCTCGATCCGGATGTAGCAGTGGGGCCCCCCGCTGCATGGCTTCGTCAGGATCGGTGACTATTGGCAGGTCTTCAAATTCGACCTCGATCCTCTTCGTCGCCTGAGCCGCGATCTCCTCGCTCTCGGCGACCACAAGCGCCACTTGGTCTCCGATAAAGCGCACTCGCTCCGCGTACGGTTTGTTGGAGCCTGGCCCGCATAAGACCGGTTGATCATTCTGGAGCAATCCATACTCATTGACCGGAACGTCCCTGGCCGTGAATATGCCCAACACGCCTTCCAGGGATTCCGCGGCGGTAGTGTCGAGCCGTCGGATGATGGAATGCGGGCGGCCCGCGAAGAGGATTTTCATGTAAGCCTGATTGGGCATGTCGATATCGCCCGGGAACAGCGCTTCCCCGGTGACCTTACCGAGCGCATCGACGCGCGAAACTGATTCACCAATCAAGTGTTTGTCCTCCGGCTTTCTGAACTCTAGGTTATTTAAACCGCACTACCAGCGAGTTTTTCGCCGGCGCTTGGGCGTGGGGAGGTCGAGCTCTCCGGGCTTCACAGGAAAGAGAATGGCGTAAAAGAAATTCATGAAGGCAAATGCGAACAGCAGAAAGATCAGCGCCACCACAAAGCGAACCAGGTTTCCGCCAGCAAGGAGACCGCCGATACCGCTAACATTTGGATTGATCAGCTCTGGCGGGAGGTAGATCCACCTATTGATTGCGTTCTGAACCAGAAACCAATTCGCGAACAGGTATCCCAACGCACCGATCCCCACGATCAGCAGGCAGCCGACCCCACGCCATGCCGGATTCAGTCGTTTGGCTTTCTGGCGTTCTCGTTCGTGTTGCTGGAACTGCCATGAGCTTCTTCTACCCATGTGTCCCTCCCATCCTTGGGTGCCCCATCTTAGCGGTCAAATTGATTTCCTGCCTCGATCCCCCTCCGTCGAGTCTCGATCTCCTCCTGCCACAAACCACAGCGGTCCATTGTCGCCCTTGATTGCGCCCCACGCCTAGGTTCTTTGGCTATGCGCATGGGGACGACCTGTCAGCTCCTAATCTACTTGCGGCCCCTTCCGCCGTCTACGGCAAATTAGAACTAGCTTTACTGAGTTCGGCCGCTCGTTCGAAAGCGCTCACAATCGAATAATACCCGGTACAGCGGCATAGGTTGCCGGTGATGGATTGGCGTATCTCGTCAGCATCCGGATCGGGACGCTCCTCCAGCAGCATGGCTCCCGACATCAAGAATCCCGGAGTACAGTACCCGCATTGAACCGCACCCTCCTCGATGAATCCATGCTGAATGGGATGCAGCGTGCCATCGCTTGATAGACCTTCCACGGTGCGGATCTCGGCGCCGTGAGCCCGCGGAGCAGGAACCATACAGGCCATGACCGCCATGCCGTCCAGATCGACGGTGCAGGCCCCGCACTCACCCTCCGCACAACCCTCCTTTGTGCCCGGAAGACTCCCCTCTTCTCTCAGCAACCGGAGCAACGTTTTTCCCCAACCCGATTCAAATTGATAGGGGCGGCCGTTGATCCTGGTTTCGATCGGCCCAGGGTGTACGGTCGTCTCGGAAAGCTCCCGCGACCAGTGCCACTCATCCGGCCCCCAGAGGGTTACAGGAGTCTCAGGATAGGCGGCGCGTTCCGTTCCCTCCGCCAGGCTCTGCAATGCCCGACGAGTGCAGACGCGCACCATCTCCACGCGATACCGCCCGGAACCTCGGACGTCGTCGATCGGCGAGGCGGCCTCAACCGCCAGCTCGCTTGCCCGGCGGATGGTTTGGTCATCGAGTGTTTTGC
The DNA here is from genome assembly GCA_027298025.1 of Chloroflexota bacterium. GTDB lineage: Bacteria > Chloroflexota > Anaerolineae > Anaerolineales > E44-bin32 > JADFRG01. The sequence goes on from JAPUGV010000233.1 coordinate 8,704, forward strand.
CTCGCAAATAATCCCCCGCCGCTCCCGCCCGCACGATCGTCGGCGTCACTGATCCCAACGCGAGAGAGGCGTCTAAGATCAGGGCCTCCTGCATATCAAGCACCGCGGCAACGTTGACGATGGCAATCGCCTGAGCGCGGCGCAAACCGAGCTTGATGAACGTCGAACGGCTCCCCTCGGGCGGCGCCGGGAAGGCAATGTCGGCCATGAACTCGTCGTTCTCCATGACGGTGTGGCGTACGCCGGTGTAGAAGTCCGCAAGCGGCACGACGCGCTCGCCAGAGGTGGATCGAAGCGTAACGTGCGCGCCGAGCGCCATAAGCGGCGTGATCGAATCGTTGGCGGGCGAAGCGGTGATTAGGTTTCCCGCGACCGTGGCGCGGTTGCGGATTTGCGGCGCGCCCACTTCCCAGCAAGCCCTGGCCAGCGTGTAAGCACGTTCGGTGATCAGCTTAGAAACGGCGCAGTGATTGTGCGTGACGAGTGGGCCAAGGTGGATCCATCCCTCGTCATCCAGGGCGATGTGATCCAGCCCGGGGATGCGCGTGATATCGATCAAGCCGCGGAGCTCCGGCCGCAGGCCGCCATCGAGCTCAATGATTAAATCCGTGGCACCGGCCACGATCCGCGCCGAGCCAGCGTATTTGGCAAGCAGCTCGACCGCCTCGTCAACGGAACGGACCGTATGGTAATGCTCCCACATGGTGTGCTTAGCGCTCCTTGCAACCGATGGGGCTCATGACTCTTTCCGCATCTTGGGTTTGTGCGCCATGGGTTCTCCGCTGCCGCCGCGACGCAGCAAGATGACCTCCGCCATCATGCTGACCGCGATTTCCTCCGGCGTTTCGGCTTTGAGCTCGAGACCCATCGGCGACACAACCCGCGCAATCTTCTCTTGCGGGATCCCTCGTTCGGCCAGCTGCTGCGCGCAAGTGTCCCAGCGTCGCTTGGATCCAATCACTCCGATGTATCCGGCCTCGCTGTCGAGTAAGGGTGGCAGTCCGTCCACATCAATCGGCACGGCACGTGTGGTCAGCATGATGTAGGTTTCGGGGGTGATTTTGATCTTGTCGGGCAGTTCAGCCAAGGGCGCCTGAATGTACTCATCGGCTCCAGGCACCGCCTCTGGAGTAGCAAACTCAGGTCGATCATCAGCGACGACCACGCGAAATCCCAGCCAATGGGCAAGATAGGCGACCGAGCTTCCGACATGTCCTCCGCCAACGACGACCACCGTTGGTGACGATCTTACTGCCTCCACAAATACCTCCATCTCTCCGCCGCATACCCCCACGTCTCCCTGCTCAAGATCCCGAAACTCGTAATGCAGGTACTTAGGGATGCCATCCTCCAGGGCTACCAGCGCGGCCTGGAT
>JAPUGV010000234.1 GCA_027298025.1 Chloroflexota bacterium
GCAAATAGCCGAACGGGGACGCGCATGCCCGCCTGATAGGAAGTCGGGATCTCCCACAAGTAGGGCGTCAGTTTCGTGAAATCTTGCTTTCGGATTTGTGTCATCGGGAATTTGTCCACTCACACATCAAAGACGATGGTGGTCTCCAGACCCTCGGGAGACTCCTGGATGTTAAGCTCGTTATAGGTGACCGCTTTGACGGGCTTTTCCATCGAAACCATCGGGACCGCCCGAACGGTCCCCACTAGCTTGCGGCCGTCGGTAATTTCCAGGTCCATCTCACGGAACGCCAGATGCTCCAGTTCCAGCGCAAGGAGCAGTTCATGAAGCCAGTCGACGAGCAACGATTCACGATCGATGGCCTGAATCTTGATTTGGCGCTCAAGCCCCTCGTCGTCGCTCGTTCGGACTCCAGCAAGCTCCATCATTCCAAGTGCCGCATTTACGAAGAGCGCTGGAAGGTCACGCCCCCGAACTTTGAGCGCCCAATCGGCCGTATGATCGATTTCCTCGTAATTCACCCATGCGGGATCAGTCATACGGAGAGTATATCTCAGCCATTATTTCCCCGTTTGAACTGCACCGCGCTTCTACCAGGATAAAGTGCGTCGTTTGTCGGAATGCGCATAATTCGGATGGGGAAAGTATGCCGACGTTGGATAAACTATCAGTCCCCCTTCCCTGCCTGGCGGCCTACCGAACAGCCGCGGATGCCAGCTTCATTCCTTCAGCTCACTACCTCCGCAATAAGATTGAAATATAGAAAACCTCCGGCCACCGCCGAGAGAACCTGCCAGACCGCGTGACCTTGGATCCGCCACTCCGGCCTGCAAAGCGGCTTGCCGGTTTTAGAGAACCACCAGATAACGACGGCCAAAATGAACGCGCCGAGCTCCGCCGCAAACCAGGGCATAAATGTTCGACCAACTTCCGCAACACCGATGACATCAAGTGCAAATAGAAACTCGATGCCAATCAGTGATACAAACAATGCGGGGAATAAATATTTTTCGCTACCTTCATTAAGCCCGCGGAGTACTCCCACGGAAACGTTGATCAACAGGAATATGACAATGAACACCCCCACATCGCTTGCATTGAAAAGGCGGAACAGGTCGTAAAGTAGCGCGAAACTGAGGAACCAATACATCGCCAGGTTATCTAGGAGATTGCCCCAGCTCGTCATTGAACCGTGAAAGAAAATGCTTCCTAGCCCTAGTGTGATAATCAGGATTCCGGATCCTCAAACCTGGCCCCGAATCCCCCCAGGAATTGTATTCAGCTGAAACTTCCCGCCAGGTTGATCGATATCCAGAAATCGAGCAGCGAGGATATTTGAAGGCCAGTCCTCGGCGGTGCCAATTAGTGGGTGCATATTTCGACGGGGAACGTGGGCCAATACGCGGAATGATTATGCAATGGAAGGCTCCAGTTATCATTGTGCTGTGAATGCTAAAGGGTGGACCTCTCTGAGCGCTGGCATGCCCTTGCTTCTCCTGCTCACTGGTTGTCGAATATCTGCACCAGTCCCAGATTCCTCGGAGCCGAGCCCTTCTCAAGAAACTCTCCGGCGGCAAATCGAAGCCCCTCAGATCTCGGAAGAATTTAACCAGCCTTCGTCGATCTCGGACTTGAGGGATGCGCTGAATCCCACCGCAACTCCAGCGGCACCACCGACTCCCGAATCTGGCTTCCGCCGAGAGAACATAGAGGATGGGCAAGGACTCTGGCCTTTTGTCCCGTTGAACGATCCTGAGTTCGTCGCCCTCGACGAAGCCACCTTCATACAGCCTTTCGATCTCGTCTTGGGAGTTTCGTTCAACGGCGAGAGCAAGGCTTACCCCACCAGCATGATGTGGTTTCACCACGTGGCCAATGACTCGGTCGGTGGGCAACCGGTGGCCATCACCTACTGAGTGGTCTGTAGCTCAGGGGTTGGGTTCAACCCCGTCGTGAACGGCAAGCGATATTACTTCCAGCTGTTTGGCTTGTACGATGCCGTCATGGTGATGAGCGACGAGGAGACCGGTAGTATCTGGTCGCACCTCGGCGGCGTAGCCTTAGACGGACCCATGCAAGGTGCTCAGCTTGAACTCATCCCCCTGATTCAGACGACCCGGCAGCAGTGGCTCGAACTTCATCCTGACTCGCTCGTTCTCTCCGATGAGACTCCCTATAAGGATTGGTACAGGGATCCTGGCCTGGGGGATGCAGGGTTCGGCCCTGAATTCATCCGAAGCATCGTGAACTGGGACGACCGACTCCCCCCCAATGAATTGGTATTGGGGGTGGGTGTGTCAGGGGCCTTTCGGGCCTATCCCGGTCATGCCGTGAGCACTGAGGGGGGCGTCGTCAATGACGTTCTAGCTGGCGAGCCGATTGTGATCTTCATGGATAGGTCCAGCGCACTTTCTGTGGCTTACTCCCGGGAGGTCGATGGGAAAATCCTGCAATTTGAGAATGCGTTAGATGAGAGCTTGGAGATTCTCGATATCGAGACCGGTTCTGCTTGGAATCTGGAAGGCCGAGCGATCGCTGGGCCTCTCGAGGGAGAAGCTTTGACCTTTGTGACCTCGTATCTAACGGAGTGGTACGGTTGGGCGGCTTATCATCCCACGACTGATATATATCCCTAGTGCTGCGAGCCAATCTGAGCCGGTAAGCAGCCATCACCTTCAGACGCACAGACGAACCCCTTGTTTACGAGCTAGCGCTGCACTTGAGGGTCCTGAACTACGAATTCAAGAAGTAAATTTCCAAATCTACGTTCTGGCACCGTTCGGTGAATCGCTTGGCGCGCCGATAGCGCATTTTTCTGCTTGCGATTATCCCTTCCTCGTCAACCTAGCCACCAGAAACATTTTTTGAGGTGGCGTTGGTCGAATGCTTCCAATAGCTCTGATAGGTCGGTTGGCCTGCTACCTCGGCTTGATGTAGATTCTTTGGTGAGCGGTTTCATTATTCGGCTCCCTTTGAACCCACAGTCGGCGTAATAAGTCGTGCTGACTGATCGGAACACGTATAATTTTTACTGTGGACGATCCCTCGATCCTCATCGATAAACTCCAGGCCTTTGTCGATGGGCTGCTCAAAGCGATGTCAAAGGGGAAATTTTCGCGCGCCGAAGTCGTCGCGCAATGGGCAAGCGAAATCCAAGCGGGAGCCAAAGAGGGAGAGGGGGGCCATCGGTATGCGCCCGACCAATACACGATGAGCATGCACCCCAAGGACTATGTCGGGCTGACGGAGGACGGCAACGCATCGCACTCCGAACTAATGGAAGCCTTACGTACTTCCCTTGAATCCGCTGGCTACCGGCTGACTCGCGAACCGCATATTACGCTTGCTACGGATCCGACCCTCGATCGTTCGACCCTCCGTGTGATTGCCTGGCACAGCAGCGATCCCGCCCTGGGGCCCGTCGTATATGAGGAGCCCGCCACCGAAACTCCACCCGAAGGGGCGTTTTTTATCGTGGATGGGAGCAAGCACTACCCATTGGACCGGCCGCTCGTCAACATCGGACGCAGGCTGGATAATCACCTTGTCCTAGAGGATCCGCACATCTCACGACGTCACGCTCAGCTGCGCGTTCGCGGCAGCCGGTTTGTCATCTACGACCTCAATTCGACTGCCAGAATGCGCGTCAACGGGAAGCAAGTTCAGGAGTGGGTGCTCCAGCCAGGCGATGTGGTGACGCTGGCCACAGTGCAGCTGATATATGGCGAAGACCTCAAAGGCCCACCGGACGTGACGCCTCCTTACAAGCCACCGTTCAAACCCGACATCGATCGAGATAAAGTCACGCCGCTCAACCTCAGCACAACCGAGCTGGACAAGATCGAACTCAGCACGAAGAAGCTCGACCCAGATTCGTCCGGCGCCAAGTCCTAACTCCCTATTTTCCAAAGCTCAGAATCCGAGCCCATTCTGCGTTTATAATCACGCCTGATGCGTGAGCAGCTCTCCAAACTTGAAAGCCAGCTGGAGAACCTCTTCGAAGGTTCTCTTGCAAAGCTAATTGGAGAAGAGATCTCGGCCGGTACATTGGCCAGTCAATTGGCGCGCACTATGGAAGATGGCCTTCGCCGCGATGAAGCTGGCAACGCATACGCCCCGAACGAGTTTGCCCTGACGCTGCACCCAGACGACGCCAAGCGCATGGTAGACCAGGCCCCAGATATCCAGGCCACGCTATCCGAAAGCTTGGCACAGGCCGCCCAGCGGTGCGGCTACTCCCTTACGCAGCAGCCCAGCATTACGCTGGCCTCCGATCCAACTCTCGCTCCGCGAGAAATAAGGGTGATCTCCTGGCACAGCAGCAATCCACTTGAGTTTACTAAGGCCATGGAGCGCCAACCTCAAGAACAGGGCGTGCTGCTGCCAAAGGGCGCATTCCTGATCCTAGGAGATGGGCGCCACTATGCGTTGGATCAACCGGTGATCAATGTAGGGCGCAGGATCGATAATCAGATCGTCCTCGAGGATGCGCACGTTTCGCGAACGCATGCGCAGCTGCGTGTCCGGGACGGCAGGTTTGTCATCTTTGACCTGGGGTCCACCGGCGGAACTCAAGTCAATGGCCGCAAGGTGAAACAGCATATCCTGCGACCGGGTGATGTCATAACGATCTCCGAATTGAGATTGGTTTATGGAGAGGACGATGGCGGTCCGCCCGATACCGCCACCGCGTATACACCGCCATTCCCCCCGCGCCCCGCTGGAGATCAAGAAACCGAAACAGACGGTTGGGATAACGAAGAGGGGCGTTGAGCCCCGAATTCGTGCTGCTGGCGCTGCGCCTGGCCATGGCGCTGGCGCTTTATGCCTTTCTTGCGGCCACGCTTGCTTTCTTGTGGCGCGACCTTAGGTCCGCAGCCCTCGACACGAATGTTGCTCCGCAAGGCTATCTGGAACTCTTGAGTCTGCCCGGGCCCGGGCAGGTTTTCCCACTCAACAATCTCAACCTATTTGGCAGAGCCGACGACAACACGATCATACTGGACGAGGAGACCGTATCCAGCCGACACGCCCGGCTATCCTATCGGGGGGGTCAATGGCTATTGGAGGATCTGGGCTCAAAGAACGGAACTACTGTGAATGAGTTGACGGTGGAGGATCCGATGGTGGTTACGTTCGGCGATGAGATCCGGCTTGGCAACGTGCGCGTGATTCTCAAGGGGGGACAGCCGCCCTAGGAATGGGAGGCGAGCAAGGGATTGGCTAACATGACACTTGGCGTGATAGGCGGATCAGGGCTGTACTCGATGGAAGGGCTGGAAATCGCAGAAACCCGCGCAGTCTCTACCCCCTTTGGTCCGCCCAGCTCGCCGCTGACTATAGGCGAGCTTCAAGGCTCCCCGATCGTATTTCTAGCCAGGCACGGGCAAGGGCACACCATCTCGCCCACCGAGGTGAACTACCGCGCAAACATTTATGCGCTCAAAGACATGGGCGTAGAGCAAGTGGTGGCGATCAGCGCTTGTGGCTCCCTGAGGGAAGACTACGCTCCAGGTCATGTCGTAGTCCCGAACCAGATCTTCGATCTCACGCGCTTGCGGCCACGCAGTTTCTTTGGCGAAGGACTTGTGGCTCACATCAGCGTGGCTGAGCCGTTTTGCCCAGATCTTTCACCCGCGGTTGTGGAGAGCCTACAAGCTGCGCAGGCGGAGGTCCACGAAGGCGGAATCACCATAACAATTGAAGGACCACGCTTCTCCACCCGCGCCGAATCCAACACTTTCCGCGCTTGGGGAATGTCGATCATCGGCATGACAACTTCGCCAGAGGCTTTCCTAGCGCGCGAGGCTGAGATGTGCTACTCGGTCATGGCCCCCGTAACCGATTTCGATGTGTGGCACAAATCTGAAGCTCCCGTCACTGTCGAGATGGTGATTCGCACTTTGGATGCAAACGCCCAGATCGTTCGGACTGCAATTTCTGAGCTCGTCGGCCGGCTGCCTGAAGAACGAAATTGCATCTGCAAAGATGCCCTCAAAGAGGCCCTCATCACCCCGCATGAATCGATTCCACCAGAAACGCTGGAGAAACTGAAGCCCCTGGTCCAGCGATATTTCGGCTGAGGTCCTAGAGCCCGCTTGCTTAGCGATACCACGTCCGGAGGTCAGATGGCGCACGGCCGACGCGAGTCGCGCCTGCTATGGATGGCCTTCGCCTTTCTGTCTCTGGCCGGATTGACGATAACATTGGCAACCGGCCTCGAGTCACTGAGGAGCGTCCAGCACCTGGTGGTGCTCCCGGTCTGGGGGCTGGCGGCCTGGCTGATTCACCGCACTGCGGACCGATACCATCCGCTGCGGGACCCCTATTTGCTGCCGATTGCGATGCTCCTCGCCGGCTGGGGCCTGCTGATTGTGTGGCGCCTCTCGCCCGGACTTGGAGCCCGGCAGACCCTTTGGTTGCTGCTGGGAGCCGCGGCGACGGTGCTTATCTTGCGGGGACCGCCGGGGTTGGAATGGCTCCGCCGATATCGCTATTTGTGGCTGCTGGGCGGCATTTTTCTCACTGCGCTGACACTGGTTTTCGGTACCAATCCCGCAGGCGGGGAACCGCGGTTGTGGCTCGGATGCTGCGGGGTGTTCATCCAGCCCTCCGAGCCACTTCGGCTGCTTCTTGTAGCCTTCGTGGCCTCCTATCTGGCGGATCGCAAGCTGGTGGGTCGCCCAGCCAGTCTCGCGCGGGATTCCATCCCGCTTTTTCTGGCGGTCGCGCTTGCCGCCCTCCTGCTTTTTGCCCAGCGGGACCTGGGCACCGCTACTCTGTTCCTCGCGGTCTCGGCTTTCATGATCTACGTTGCTTATGGTCATCGAGTTGTGCTGATTGGGGGCGGTCTACTTGCGCTCTTGAGCGCAGTTGTCGCGCACCAAATGCTGGATATCGTCCAGGTTCGATTTGAGGCCTGGCTGAGTCCCTGGGTCAATGCCACTGACTCCGGGTATCAAATCGTTCAGTCCCTGATTGCGGTGGCAAGTGGCGGTGTATTTGGTCTGGGCCCGGGGCGGGGTGCCCCGACCGCGGTTCCCGTCGTGCATTCGGATTTCGTTTTCTCGGCGGTAGCCGAGGAGTGGGGCATGTTTGGAGCGCTAGCAATGATCGTACTGTTTGCGCTTCTGGTAGGGCGGAGCCTTCGCACGGCGGCAAGGCGAAAGGAGCCGTTTGCGGTCCTGCTTAGTGCCGGGATCGCGATCGCCATTGGCCTTCAAGTGATTCTGATCGTGGGGGGGGTGCTGCGGCTCCTGCCAATCACGGGTGTCACGCTTCCGTTTATTTCCTACGGAGGGTCCTCACTGGTCACGAGCTTTGTAGGGCTTGCATTTTTGGTGCTCTTATCGAGAGCTCGCCTGCCGGGAGCAGGCCAGTTCGCACGGCCGGTGCTCCACGTCCAGATCCTAATGAGCGTGGCCTGGGCGGCGATCGCGCTCTCATTGGGTTGGTGGGCGATTGTTAGAGCGGAAGCTTTAACGACTCGTACCGATAACCTGCGCCGGGGGCTGGGAAGCCTAGTGTCTCCGCGTGGCATGATCATAGACCGCAACGGGTTTCCATGGGTCTCCACGGTGGGTGAAGCCGGTGAATACCAGCGCAGCTATCACGATCCCGTGGCAGGATCGATTACGGGCTACGATTCACCGGCCTTTGGGCAGGCCGGGATCGAACGACACATGGATCCCTATCTGCGAGGGGAAATCGGTCCGAGTCGGCTGGAGATTTGGTGGAGTAAGCTGGTTTACGGAGTGCCTCCCGCCGGATCGGACGTACGGCTCACGATAGATGGGGAGCTGCAGCGCGTGGCGACGAAAGGTTTGGATGGGTTGCGGGGCGCGGTTGTCGTTCTGGATGCAGTCACAGGAGACGTTTTGGCGAGCGCCTCAGCTCCCAGTTACGACCCGAATAATCTGGATGAAGAGTGGTCGGAGCTCTTGGACCGCGTGGATGCCCCGCTCCTTAATCGAGTCGTTCAAGGAAGCTACCAGCCGGGCATGGCGGTAGCGCCGCTCCTGTATGCGTGGTCAATAGCTGAAGATCTAATCGAGCCTGGCGCCGCGGCGCCAGAATTCTCGGTAACGGTCGAACTCTTTGATCATACGCTGACCTGCCCGGCGGCCGCGCCTTCTGGGAGCTGGAGCGAGGCACTCGAGAATTCATGTGCGGGGCCGTTCACCGTTCTGGGTGAACGTCTTGGGCCAGGTGGGATTTCGCAAGCTTTTGCCGCGTTTGGGCTCACGGCGCCCCTCGATATCCGGCTGACCTCCGCTCAAACACAACCGCTCGAGTTGGCAGATGACCCGGAATCACTGGGACTAGAAGCGATCGGGCAAGGCGAACTGACTGTCACGCCGCTGCAGATGGCAAGAGCCTATGCTGCCCTGGGCGGTGCCGGCGTTCGTCCCTCACTTGCCATCGTGGACGCATTTCGACCTAAGGAGGGCGAGTGGCAGCTCTTGTCTCCGCTGGGCGTAGAGCAAGTGGTCCTCTCGCCAACCGGCGCGCAGGTAACCCTCGACGCGTTATCGACCTATCGCGGCGAATTTACCGGTTATGAGGTCGAAGCCCTGAGTGGAAAGGAACGCGTGGCTTGGTTCATCGGATTTGAACCTGCGGGACGATTGGTGGTCGTGCTCATAGAGGACGCTGAACCGACTTTGGCTCGAGAGCTCGGCCTTGGGCTGCTGGAGCTCGTCAGCGACCTTGACCTTGCCCCTCCTGACAGCTAGAATGTTGGCAGGTCGGCAGCAGGGCCTGCCAACAAACCACGGCAATCGTTAATCCGGACCTCCGGGAAGTGTTCCTTCTCGGAGGTTTTAATGGGAAAGACAAATGGTCAGAATTCGCTTTCGAAGAGTAGGTGCCCGAAATCAGCCAAGCTACCGCATTGTCGCGGCAGACAGGGAAAGCCCGCGCGATGGGCGATTCCTTGAGGTCCTGGGATCCTACAATCCGCGCACCAATCCTTCAACAATAAAAGTGGACGAGGCGCGCCTGTTCCACTGGATGTCGAACGGCGCACAACCCTCCGATTCGGTACTACAAACCCTGCAGACCGTCGGAACCTGGGAGCGCTGGGAGCGATTCAAGAGCGGCGAGTCGCTGGAAACGCTGATCCAGGAAGCGGAGGCCGCAATTCCTGAGGTCGATCCTCGTACGCGGCGAGATGACCATACCGGCCAGCGTTCGAAAAAGCGGCGGCGGCAGCCGGATGCAGAGGCCGAGCCTGCGGCTGCCGAGACCACGCGGACCGAGACCGCGGATGCTGATGAGGCCGAGACCGCAGAAGCTGATGGGGCCGAGACCGCGGAAGCCGATGCGGCCGAAACCACGGAAGCCGAGGCGGAATCGGTAGGGGCAAGTGCCGATGTTGAGACGGAAGCCTCAAAAGAGGAATCCGCGGAGTCCAGCGCGGATGCAGCAGAAGGTGAGCCCGAGGGGGATACTAACGAACAACCAGCCGAAGGCGATGCCGAGGCAGAACCAAGTGATGCCGAGGCAGAAGATGCTGAGCCAGCTCCGGACCCTCAAGAAGGCGAATAGCGGATGCAGGAGTTGATCGACTACATCGCTCGATCCTTGGTCGATGATCCGACCGAGGTCTCCGTAACAGTGCGCGAGACCGGGCGCGAATTACGCGTCGAGCTGAGAGTGGCCGAAGAAGACATGGGACGCGTGATCGGACGGCAGGGGCGTGTGGCCAATGCTATGCGCACTCTAATGAGAGTCATATCCTCACGGCAAGGCGTCCGCAGCTCCCTGGACATCATTTGATCCTCCATATTGAGTAACCTGCCCCTTCTCAGATGCCCTCGGGGGGCTTGGATCTTCACTATCGTGCAACCTCACATTCGAATGGTGTAAGCGTGGACGACCAGGATCATATGGTGGTCGGGCGCATCGTGCGCCCGCACGGCGTACGAGGCGATTTACTCGTAGAACCCTATTCCGAAACCATCCGCTCCATCGAGGCAGAGACCGAAGTATTCATAGGATCGCCGCAGAATCCCTACACGGTATTGTCCTTGAGGAGCCACCGCACCCGCATGATCCTGCGTGTAGAGGGGTGTGAGGATCGTGAGACGGCGGAGGCGTTCAGGGGCAACGAGGTACTCATTCCGACGCAGGCTGCTGAGCCGTTGCCAGAGGGCGTTTACTACCGCTGGCAGATCCTGGGGCTCGCCGTGGTGGAGCAGGGGGGCCGACATCTAGGCACCGTTATGGACATCCTGGAGACTGGCGCTAACGACGTTTATGTTGTCCAGGGGGACGGCCCTCGCGAGTTGCTGCTGCCGGCGATCGAAAGCGTGATTTTGGAGGTGGATCTGGATGCCGGCTCGCTGCTGGTTCTGTTGCCTGAGGGGCTAGAATAGCGGCCAGATGGACGCTCAAACGCCCGTGGCTTGCTCGGCCTATACCCTCATGGTATCGAACTACCTTCGCACTTGTAAGGGGTATGCTGCCAATCACTTGCCGTTGACCTTGATATAGGGCGTGTTGCGCTTGCTCAAAGCGGTCTCCACAATTTTGAGGTCACGCCGACTGTAGCGCATCGTTACTGCAGGGGAGCTATGGCCTAGCGGAGTCTGGATTTGGGGTTGTGGCTATTGGGTTGGGCGGGAGCGGCGAATCGCTTTCGGGTCTGATCGAATGCCCCTGATGGGGCATTTTTCTTGTGGGCAGTAATCGCTACGCTTGGTGGGTCTTGGTAAGGTGGTAGACCAGAATTCTGTGGGGAGGAAGCTGAGGTGGGGCGGATGGCAACCGCCGGTGACACGAGAAATAATCGAAGGTGAAGTTATCCGGACAATACCAGCATAATATTCTCGGATTGGAGATTATGCGGGTAATATCCACCCAATAATAG
>JAPUGV010000235.1 GCA_027298025.1 Chloroflexota bacterium
ATCGATGTCCACCCCGCAGCGGGCGGCGTAGGACGGGTCGAGGGCGTGCTCCATGTCGATGAAGGCCGCCACGCCTCCCAGCTTCTGTGCCTCGGCCACGATATGCTGACAGACGGTGGTCTTGCCGGAGGCCTCCGGGCCATAGATCTCGGACACCCGCCCGCGCGGAATGCCGCCGATTCCGAGCGCTAGATCCAGTGGAAGGGACCCTGTCGGGATGGATTCGACCTCAAGATGAGTGGCCTGACCTAGACGTATCACTGCCCCTTCGCCGAAGCGCTTGACAATATCCCCCAACGCAACCGACAGCACCTCTTCCCGCTCATCCTTCTTGACCTTGCTGCCCATGACTTGCTCCCCTCTGATTGAGTTTAGAACGTCTGTTCGATTCAGTATAGCACAATCGTTCTAGTTGTCAACGCTTTCTTGGATATGAGGTTCTGATAAGGGATCAACAGGCCCTACAGCAGCGGGTAGAAGGCGTGGATGTCTTCCCAGGCGAGGACCCGAAGTCGCCTCCAGAGCTGGTTATCCGTGATTCGTTCTGTGAAATCGATCCAGTCGCGCTCGAGAGCACCCCATCTCTCCTTCGGGAGCATGAGCCACAGATGCAGGCGACGGTTCAATCGCTCGGCCAATGCATTTCCAACCAGGGCGGTCCGCCCCAACTGATAGTGTCGGTTACACGGAGGCGCCGGATCATCTCGCTCCGGCTGGAGTCCGAAATCGATCACCGTCGAAAACCGCGAATCCTCCTTCGCCCAATAGCGGCAGCTTGGCTCCGCTGGAAGGGAGTAAATCTCGGGACATCGCCCCGAGCCGTATCGGCCGCACGATCCCAATCCCGCCATATGTTTGGCTTCGACGCAGATAATTTCGCTCTCGCCCAGGAGGAATAAATCCACTTCGGTCCGCGGACCTGGGCCGTCTATCGCCTCGAGTACGCGATCCAATTGCGGTAGTCGAACACCCGTTTGATCAAAGCCCCAGTAATATGGAATGAGATTGTCCGATACGGGCTCGATTCCTGAACCCCAAAGTGGCGTCAACGATAGAAGTCGGGCCATGGCTAGCGCGGGTTGAGCGCGCGGATAAATGGAATTCCACAGTAGTGCACTTTCGGAGCGAGAGCGCTTCATGTCGTCCATCACCCGCTGCGGTAAGACGCGAAAGACCGGCTCGTCAGAGCCGGCCAGAATGCCATCCAGTTTCGGAACGGTAGATCGAGGACGCGTCAACTCCCCCCCACTCTCACGATCCCTGTAGCTCGGGCGAGGCTTTGCTACCCTCCCGCGTCCGATTGGCGGAACGTTCGCTCGCCGCACGCAACTCTCCCAGCCATTGGCTCAGGGTGAATGGCGATTTCAACCGGATGGCACAAACTTGCGCGTCCGACTTCTTTAGCTGCTCATATTCGGCCAGCATTGCCGCATGCTGAAGAGCACCGTAGGTCATGTCCAGTTCTGGAATTTCATCGTCCTGATTGGGCTCGACGCCAACCAGAAGCGTGAGACCCCAGCGCAGATCCGCCCGCGGCAGTGCGCCGAACGCCGATACACAGTCGATCCTTCGCAGGGAAGCCAGGCTCTTCGTGAGTTGGGTCAGCTCTCGCTCAATGGTGCTCGATCGCTTGTGGTAAATTCCTAGATAGAGCGGGCTTCCCGCCTCCAGGCGATCCAGAATTGAATCGGCTGCACCATTGAGCTCCTCTGGAATACTGCCTTTCAGGTTCCACCATATCGCGGCTTCGACAGATTCCCACTGCGGCTTCGATATACCGAAGTCTCCCTTCTTCTCAAACCGCCTAACCATTTTAGAGAGCCTCTCGGTAGCAGGCGAAAAGTGTTTGGCCGCATACCACTTGTCCTTCAGCAGGTGCGCGGCGATTCCTGTAGCCATCTCCCAGCGTACGGCCTCTGCACCCAATCCACGCACACTATTCTCAATTTCCAGGATCGCAACCGGAACGCGAGCGGCAATCCACTTTGTCAGCTCCCCGTCCAATTTCCCGTCGACTCGCAGGTAAACCACGGCCCGGGCACCATAGTCCGGAATCCCAACCTCAACAGGAAGTCGGATTCGGGCTCGAACCTGTTCTGCAAGCCACCCTGCGAGCGATTCGAACTCCGGATCAGCGGCCAGGCTCAGTCGTAGCCCCGCGTCACTGGCCGCAGCCATGACCGCGCCGAGATAAAGACCCGCATTTCGGGCTGCCTCTGTTCCGGGCGCGGTGAGAACCTTCATTCGTGCCGCGCCCTCAACCAAGTCTTGAGGGTCTCCGCCTAGAGCGGCGACCTGCGCAAATTCCAGCTCTCCGATTGGGGAGCCCTCCATCTCGTCAGCATAGATTACCAAGCGAAAATCATTCCGGAGAGCATGGCGCTCGACGTGTGAGGTGGGCTTAGTCAGTGCCGCAAAATGACTTCCCGCGTGCCCACCCGCGCGATGCTCCGCTCTTTCCCAGGCACCCATCAGCTTGGCGTAGGACTGCGCCTCCGAACCCGCCACAACAAACAACGTTGAGTCAATAGGAGTGGCCTTCGCGAAGCTGCGTACTTCGACCGGATCCAGTGTCTCCAGTTCATTGTGATGCAGCTTTGAATCTATTGCCTCTCTGAGCGATCCCAGAGCCGCGCCATGTTGGAGCCAGCCCACGCCCGCGAAGTTTCCTTCGTTAACAGCCTGCCCAAGCTGTCGCGCGTCTTCGACCTGCTGCTGCACGGCCAAATTCAGCCAGCTCAGGCGCCCCTCGAAGCTTGGGTCGGAATCCCAGAGGCTATGGTCAAAACGCCAGAAGCGCGCGGCTGCCCTATCGGACTCGAGCTTCTCGATTGCCGCCGCGACTTCTGGAGCAAGCGTTCCAAGTTCGTTCCTCATATCGTGCGCGCGCCGCTTTACGGCGTCGATAAGCTCTGCATAGGACCTTGCGAAGGCCTGCACCCCCTCTTTCTCCAAATCAAGCGTGATGTCATTCATGGAGATCCCCACTGTCTCTAGGGCCTCCAGTTGTGCACGTGAGTCCGAAAGACCCTGCTCGAGATTAAGGGCTGCCTTGCCATGCTCGCGGAAAGCTTTTAGGGTCTTCGGGGGCACAGTGTTGACCGTGTGGGGCCCTATAAGTTCATCCACGTACCGCACGTCCGAATAGGCTGAATTCTTGGTGCTGGTTGAGGCCCAAAGCGGGCGCTGGAATCGCGCTCCCGCCTGCTCTAGCGAAGCAAAGCGTGCTCCCTCGAAGAGTGCCTTAAACTGAGCATAGGCCAATTTAACGTTGGCGATGGCGGCCTTGCCCAGCAGAGCATGAGCTCGCTCCGCTCCGAGACCTTCGTCCCGAATGATGGCTTCCAACCTGCGATCCACGGCCGAGTCGACTCTTGAGACAAAAAAGGAGGCGACTGAAGCCACTCGGCCCAGGGACTCACCCGCCGCGGCGCGGCGCTCCAGGCCCTCGATATAGGCTTCCATGACTTCCGAATAGCGCTCCAGGGAGAAGATCAATGTGACATTGATGTTGATCCCTTCGAAGATTGCCTGCTCGATCGCGGGCACTCCTTCCGGAGTGGCAGGGATTTTGACCATCAGATTCGGGCGGTTCACCCACTCCCAGATCCTGCGCGCCTCTTCGAGTGTTTTTTGTGTATCCGCCGCGAGCTCTGGATTGACCTCGATCGAGACAAATCCGTCTCTTCCGTCCGTACCCTCGTATAGCGGGAGGAAAAGGTCGGTTGCGGCGCGAATGTCTTCGACCGCCAGGGCCTCAAAGATGCGCTCGGCGCTCCATCCAGCGTGCGCCATCGGCCGCATTGCGGCGTTATACAAATCTGAATCGCCGATGGCTTGCTGAAATATGGAGGGGTTTGAGGTGACCCCGCGAATTTCATCGGCCTGGATCAGCCTGGCGAGTTCACCGTCTTCGAGCAAGTCGCGCCGGATGTAATCCAGCCAGAAGGACTGGCCAAGCTCATAGGCGCGATGGATTTCGTTTTGATTTGACATGGAGTGAAGCAAGTACTCGTTGGATCGGCTCAGGCTTGTTCGGATCTCATTTCCGTGCCCATTCGGCGAGCAAGCAGCCCGTGCGCCTGCTCGACAATCCGTTTGCTGGTTAATCCCAGATTCTGATAGATCTCCTCATACGGCGCCGACGCTCCGAAACGGTCCAGTCCAATGATGATACCGTCATCACCGACCCACCGTTCCCAGCCGAAAGGCGAGGCCGCCTCAATCGCCACCCGGGCGCGGACCTCCGGTGGCAGGACCTCCCGTCGATACTCATCCGATTGCTCCTGAAACAGCTCCCATGAGGGAAAGGATACGAGCCGGACGGGAATCCGTTCGGCCGCGAGCATTTCCCCGGCCTCGACGATGAGACCCAGCTCAGATCCGGAGGCCATGAGAATAACCTCTGGTGCGCCCTCTCCAAGATCGGCCAGCACATAGGCGCCGCTCATCAAGCCCTCCGCCGCCGCGAGATCCAGCGTTGGGACCCGTTGTCTGCTGAGCGCAAGCGCAGTCGGACCGGTTGAATTTTGCAGCGCCGCGAGCCAGGCGTATGCGGTCTCATTGGCGTCGCCAGGTCGGATGACGGTCAAGTTTGGGATTGCCCTGAGGCCGGGCAGCTGCTCGATGGACTGATGTGTGGGTCCGTCTTGGCCAAGTCCGATTGAGTCGTGAGTAAAGACATAGATCACTCGCTGGTGCATCAGAGCCGCCAATCGAATGGATGGCTTCATGTAGTCAGAAAAAATAAGGAACGTTCCTCCATAAGGTATGAGACCTCCATAGAGTGCCATCCCATTCAGCAAGCCACCCATCGCATGCTCGCGCACCCCAAAATGGATGTAGCGGCCGCTCCGATTCTCTCGCGAGAAGGGTTCTTCCCCCTTGATATCGGTTTTGTTCGATCCCGTCAGGTCGGCTGAGCCTCCGATGAGTTCTGGTAGGCTAGGCGCCAGGGCATTGAGTACTTGTCCGAAGGATGCTCTGGTGGCCATTCCCTTAGAATCGGGCTCAAACGTGGGTAACCGCGACTCGAGACCCTCCGGCAGACTCCCGGCTTGAACGCGATCCCAGGTCTCAGCCAGTTCGTCGTGTGCAGACCGATATTCATCCATCATCTCAATCCAGGCGCGCCGCTTATCCCTGCCGCGTTCGGCCGAGGAGGCAAAGTGCTCGCGAACATCCTCCGGCACAAGGAACGAAGGTTCTAATGGCCAACTCAGATTCTCTTTCGCTCCTCTTAACTCCTCTTCTCCCGGCGGCTCGCCATGCGCGGCAGCCGTGTCCTGCTTCGTCGGCAGTCCATACCCGATGTGGGTTCGACACACGATCAAGGAGGGCCTGGGATCCGCCTTGGCTGCAGCAATCGCCTGATCGACTTCATCCAGCTTGAGCACGTCCTCGACAAACGATAGGTGCCATCCGTACGCCTCGAACCGAGCCGCGCGGTTCTCGGTGAACGATAGCTCCGTGCTGCCATCGATAGAGATGTGATTATCGTCGTAGAGATATACTAGGCGCCCTAACCTCAAGTGCCCCGCAAGGGAAGCTGCTTCCGAAGCAATCCCTTCCATCAGGTCGCCATCGGAAACGATGGCGTATACATGATGGTCGATAACTGCCAGGTCGTCGCGATTGTAGGTGGCGGCCATGTGCTCCGCAGCTAGCGCCATACCTACTCCGTTGGCAAATCCCTGACCTAGCGGTCCGGTGGTGGATTCCACTCCCGGGGCCTCGCCGTATTCAGGATGACCGGGCGTCATACTCCCCCACTGACGAAATCGCTGAATCTCCTCGATCGGCAGGTCATATCCCACGAGATGCAGCATAGAGTAGAGCAGCATGGATCCATGTCCAGCCGAGAGCACGAAGCGGTCACGGTTTGGCC
>JAPUGV010000236.1 GCA_027298025.1 Chloroflexota bacterium
GATCGAGGAACTCAGCGAAGACGATAAGCTTATTGTGTCCCGGGCCCGTAAGATTGAACGTTTCTTTTCACAGCCCATGTTCGTGGCAGAGCAATTTACGGGGCAGGACGGCAAATACGTGAAGCTGCGGGACACTGTACGAGGATTTCGCGAGATTCTGGATGGACAACATGATGACCTGCCGGAACAAGCCTTTTATCTGGTCGGTCCGATCGAAGAAGCTGTGGAGAAAGCCGAAGGCTTGAAGTAACGATGCCCATGCGCTGTGAGATCGTCACCCAAGACCGCCAGCTCTTCCAGGGAGAAGTTGACATGGTCGTCGCACCCGGGACCGAGGGCATGATGGGGATCCTTCCGAACCATGCGCCTCTGCTAACCACCCTCGCATTCGGCGAGCTCATCGTGCGTCACGGTGACGAAGAAGAGATCTTTGCCGTGGCGGGGGGAGTGATGGAGGTCCTGCCAGGTGCCGTCGTGGTGCTGGCCGATTCTGGCGAGCACGTAGCGGAGATCGATGAAGAACGGGCCGAAAACGCGCGCCTCAGGGCCGAAGAGCTGCTCGCCCAGGGCCCACCGCCAGACACGGATGAATATCTCGCCATCCAGGCGTCCTTGAGGCGGTCGGAACTGAGGCTATCGACCGCCAGGAAACACCGCCGAAAGGCACCACGTGTTCGTATTGAAGGGAGTGGAGAGACCTAGCACGATGGCTTTGCTCGGCAAGGACCTCGGCATCGATCTCGGCACCGTAAACACCCTCGTCAGCGACGGGGGTGAGATCGTACTGCACGAACCCACAATGGTGGCCGTGGATATTGAGGAACTCAAGATTGTCGAGGTTGGCCAGGCTGCGCGGGAGATGGACGGCCGCGTGCCGGATATCATCGAGGTCATGCGGCCGATGCGCGAAGGCGTGATCGCCGACTTTGAAGTCACGATGCGTATGCTGCGCATATTCGTCGAGAAAGTGTGCGGACCGGCGCGACTCTTCAAGCCGCGTGCCATGATCACGGTTCCGTACGGCGTAACCAGCGTGGAATCTCGAGCCGTGCACGAAGCCGCCCTGCAAGCCGGCAGCCGCGAGGTTCATTTGATCCAGGAACCGCTCGCCGCAGCGATCGGGGTGGGCCTTCCGATCGCCACACCCTCGGGCAACTTGGTGGTGATCTTGGGTGGTGGCGTCACGCAGGCCGCAGTGCTCGCTATGAGTGGCATCGTTGTGGCCGATTCGGTGAGGATCGGCGGGGTCAAGATGGATGATGCTATTGCCAGCTATGTCCGCAAGAAGTACGGGCTGGTCGTGAGCCAGCGGACCGCCGAGGAAGCAAAGATCCGAATTGGAGCAGCCGTTCCCCAGGACGAAGAGCGGACCATGGAGATCCAGGGTCAGGATCAAGTTACGGGCCTGCCGCGGCCGATCACACTCTCCACCAATGAGGTCGTGGAAGCCATCCAGGAGACACTTTTGCTTCAGTTGGCAGCTATTAAGAAGGTGCTCGAGCGCACTCCACCTGAGCTGGCCTCAGACATCATCGATCGCGGCATGGTAGTCTGTGGCGGCGGTTCAATGTTAAGGGGGATCGATAAGTGGCTCACGCGCGAGACGGGTGTTGCGGCCTACTTGGCGGAGGAGCCGGTCGATTCGATTGCCATCGGCTCGAATCGAGGACTGCATATGTTGGCGCGCCTCCGAAGAAATCTGCCGACCGTCTGACTCAAATTTCCTGAACACATGGGCATAGCCATACGGGGCGCGTCCAGCCTTTCGGCGAGAATCCACATATAGCCCAGAATTACAGAGGTCGCGGCATTTCTTGGTCTATTGTGAAGCGATCTCTAGGGAAGGTGGTAGGTCATGTGCTGCAGGTGCAGCACCGGATCGATATATTCCACGCGAACGGAGGTGGGAACGCTGAGGGAGGTCGGCGCATAATTGAGGATGGCGCGGATCCCCGCCTCTACCAGCCGATCTGCGGCTCCCTGGGCCTCATCGGAGGGGACCGCAAGCATGGCCACCTGGATGCCGGCGGCCTGAATCTGTTTGTCCAGATCTGCTGCATTCTGGATGGTGAAACCTCCCGCCTGTTTCCCGATCTTCTTTGGGTCGTTGTCGAAGATGGAGCGGATCCTGAAACCCCGGTCGAGAAACCCGCCATAATTCGCGAGCGCCCTACCTAAGTCGCCGACTCCCACAAGCACGACGTCCCACACACGATCTACCTTTAGAATTCCCTTCAGCTGATCGCTGAGGTAGCCAATATTGTAGCCGGTTCCCTGCTTGCCGAATTCGCCGAACTGCGAGAGGTCCTTGCGAATTTGAGCCGAAGAAATCCCGAGCCGCTCACCCAACTCCTGAGAGGAGGTGATTTCTTTTCCTTCAGCTTGCATCTGGGCCAGGGCCCTGAGGTACAGTGGCAGGCGGCCCACAACGATGTCTGGGACAGGGGAGGATCGCATCACAGCCTCTCGCGGGAGTAGAAGCGCGAAGAATCTATCATAGCCGTACCACAAGTGCAAACTGGAGCAATCGGGCGACGTGGTTTCCGAGATCGTCAAGCGGATGAGTATAATCCACCGGGCTCGATCCTCCCCATGGTTCCACCACACTATGACCTTGTGCAATTGGGCTACGTAAGTTGTTCGTAGATGAGGCACGGATCTTCGTGGCCTCCGGCAGCGGAGGCGACGGAATGGTCCACTTCCGACGCGAAAAGTACGTTCCTAGAGGCGGCCCGGACGGTGGAGATGGGGGGAGGGGCGGCGACGTAGTGCTCGTTTTGGCTGAGGAGCATAGCACGCTGGCCCGCTTCCGGCGCAAGCGGCACTTCAAGGCAGGTGCGGGTGGGCGAGGAGGTCCTAGCAACCGGCACGGCAAGAGCGCCGATGATGTCCAGGTTCCAGTGCCGCCAGGCACGATCGTTATGAAAGACGAGACCGGCGAAATCATTGGGGAGCTCTTGAGCCCGGGAGACCAAATGGTGGTCGGCCGTGGTGGGCGGGGGGGTAAGGGGAACGCGCGCTACGCTTCCTCACGAAACCAGGCGCCCAGGATGGCCGAAAGAGGGGAGCCGGGAGAGGAGCTGTGGCTCCGGCTAGAGCTGCGACTGCTGGCCGACGTTGGGATTGTAGGCCTGCCAAATGCGGGGAAGTCGACTCTCCTGGCTGCTGTGACCCGCGCTCAGCCGAAGATCGCGGAGTATCCATTTACCACGTTGGAGCCTTACCTTGGAGTGGCCGAAATTGATGATGAGACCTTCCTGGTCCTGGCAGACATTCCGGGGCTAATTGAAGGCGCACACACTGGGGCTGGCCTGGGCACCGGTTTCTTAAGACATATTTCGCGCACACGAGTCCTGGTCCATCTAGTCGACGGGTCGGCGGAAGATCCGATCGCCGATTTTTCTCAGGTTAACTCCGAGCTTGCGCTCTTTGACGAGGAGCTCGGCAATAAACCACAGGTCGTGGCTGTCAACAAGATGGACCTACCCGAGGCGAAGGGGGGTTGGGATGCGCTTTCTGACCGATTTGAGGCGATTGGTATCACGGCGTCCCCCATCTCGGCCTTGGCGCGCACCGGTTTGAGGCCAATCCTGCTGGAAGCGCACCGTCTCGCCCAAGCTGCGAGCACAGTGAGTGGTGAGCAGGAACGGATGCCGGTCTACAAGCCGGAACCCGATGGCTCGGACTTCAAGATCGGACGCGCGCCAGACGGGTCTTGGAAGGTGTCTGGCGAGGGGATCGAGCGCGCGGCAGCCATGACCTACTGGGAGTACGAGGAAGCTGTGCGGCGGTTCCAACGGCTGCTGGTCCGAATCGGTGTGAATAAGAGACTGCGAGAAGCGGGGATCAAAGCCGGGGATACGGTTCACATCGGGGAACACGAAATGGAGTGGGAGGAGTGATCGGTGTATTTGGCGGCACCTTCGATCCGCCGCACATCGGCCACCTGGTGTTGGCGGACGAAGCGCGCTTCGAATTGGATTTGTCCAAGGTGCTCTGGGTCGTTACCGGCGAGCCGCCACACAAGCCGGATCGACCCATTATCCCGGTCGAACACCGGCTGAGGATGGTCGAGCTCGCCATCCAGAATGACTCGGCATTCGGGCTATCGAGGCTAGAGGTGGATCGTCCCGGGCCCCATTACGCGGTGGACACTCTGGCTGAGCTGGCCGAGGCGCGGCCCGACCATGAGCGTGCTTATGTGATGGGGAAGGATTCGCTTCGAGATTTGCCGGCCTGGCGCTCGCCGGATCGCTTCGTCAAGCTCTCGGATGCGATCGTGGTGCTGAACCGCCCCGATGTCGAGGCTAATCTCGAAGAGTTGGATATCCAGATTCCGGGGCTCGCTGACAAAGTTCATTTCCTCGAAGTTCCGGTGGTGGATGTCACGTCACGCGACATTCGGCGTCGAGTCGCTTCAGGCAAGCCCTATCGATATCTGGTCGCGCGCGCGGTCGCAGATTACATTGCTGAGCAAGACCTTTACCGGTGAGTTTGTTCAGCGATCGTCCATTTCGCGCCACGGCTGCTGGTCACTTTGCGGTGGATTTGATTAATGGCCAGCGCGCTTTAATCCTGGCGACCCTGAGCGGCCCCCTGGGCCTGTCCAACGTCTTGATCGGGATCTTGAGTACGGCGTACACGCTGCTGGGATCAACCTTGCAACCCGTCTTCGGCCTACTGGCCGATCGAATAGGTGCCCGATGGGTTGCGACGTTGGGGATACTCTGGATGGCACTCGCTTTTGGCGTAGCGGTTCTGATTCCGGGGCGCGTAGCCCTGGTATTGCTCGTGCTCACCGCAATTGGATCGGCGGCCTTTCACCCCGCGGGCACGGCGGAAGCCACAGATCGGGCCAGGCGTCATTTACCCTCACGGGTCGCATTTGCGGCCTCCCTGTTCTTCCTGTTCGGCCAAATGGGCCTAGCGGTGGGGCCGGCATTGGGTGGAGTGATTGTGGAACTACGCGGCGTCCCGGGACTGGTCCTCTTGCCGTTTCTGGTCGTGCCGGTCGGCATATACGCTGGCCTGCGGATTCCCAGTGGAGGCCGCCACTCAGCCTCGGTGAGTGAAGCACTCTCCAGCGTTGGTGACTGGAGAGGCTTCGCCCCTTTCGCAATCGTGATTGCCTTGCGCTCATGGGCCATGATGACGATGATCGCCTTTATCCCCAAGTTCTACAATGACCTCGGGTTCGGTCCAGCCGTGTTTGGGATTTACGCCGCTTTGTACATGGGCGGTTCGGCGTTGGGGGGTGTTGGCGGTGGATGGCTCGCGGATCGAATGGATAAGCGACCGCTGGTCAGCCGCACGTTGATCCTGGCGGGGATTCCTCTCCTGCTGATAGCACCACTCGGCGCCAGCGCGTGGGGAACGCTGCTCGTATTATTAGCGGGTGGGCTGATAGGAATTTCCCACAGTCCGATCGTGGTCCATGCTCAGGGGAGGATGCCCACCTATGTAGGGGCGGCTTCCGGGGCGGTTCTGGGCTTCACGTTTGCCAGCGGGTCTATCGGCATTCTCGCCAGCGGATTCCTGGCGGATCAGTTTGGGTTTGATGTGGTATTCGCCGTGGCTGCTGCCATGGTGACCTTGGGAGGGCTGCTCGCTAGCACTGCCCGATCATGGCTGGCTGCACCGACCGTAGCCGAGACCATCTAACCTTATTTTTCGGGCTCGGATTCATCCGAGCCGTCCCCTACATTTTCATCGGCGGCTTCTGGCTCCGCCCCCTCACCCGTTGCGACCTCCTCCGCGACCTGCCGCTCATCTGAACTGGGCTCATCAGCAGACCGCGGAGCGGCTTTTCTCAATTGCTCCAGCGAGATCCGATTGGAATGGCGGCAGCGAGGACAGCTTGAATCGTAGTGGGTGCCGTCAGTCTCTTCCAGCGCTTCAAGCGCAAAGGCGGCCTCCTCTCGATTTATGGCGAAGCTCCAGCCACAGCGGTAGCAGCGAATTTGCATTACGGTCCTCCCTCAGGATTCCGATAGGGCCGATTTTGCTTGGAGGGTCCCCAAGCCGACTCCAATCAAAATCAACACCCCTCCGACCAGTCGCAAGGTCGTCGGAGTTTCGTCGAGAATAAGCAGGGCCAGGACGCCGGAGGCCACCGGCTCCACGAGCAACACTAGCGAAACCACAGCCGCGGCCACATACCCAAGCGCCCAATTATATGAGGTGTGAGCGACCAGCTGAGGAAAAACGGCTAGCATCAGGAGCCACAGGTAGGTCGTAGGCGTAAAGCCGAAGAGGGGCGCACCTTCGAAGAGCGACGCAATAAGAAGCACGAGAGCAGCCGCGCCATAGGCGATTCCGATGTACGGGACCAAAGAGACCGATCGACGCACCCGGCGTCCGACGATTACGTAGCCTGCACCGGCCGCCGCTCCCGCCAATGCTAATAGGTCGCCTCGGACTGCGGTCCCTCGGAAAAGTTCATCCAGCTGTAGGCATCCCTCTGCCCCGCACGCATCACTGATGCCAACAATCAGACTGCCTAAAGCGGCGATCAGCAAACCAATCATGAGATAACGGCTGATCGGCTCTCCGAGCAGCAAAGGGGATAGCGCGGCGACCATGAGCGGTGTGGTTTGAACGAGCACCACCGAGCTGGCTACGCTTGTGTATTCC
Organism: Chloroflexota bacterium; assembly: GCA_027298025.1. GTDB lineage: Bacteria > Chloroflexota > Anaerolineae > Anaerolineales > E44-bin32 > JADFRG01. The sequence goes on from JAPUGV010000236.1 coordinate 6,634, forward strand.
AGAGATGTGATCCAGGTCCCAAGGTGAAGCGCCAGAAAGAGGCCTGCGACCAGCGAGAGGCGGGAGTCGTTACGGGCAAGGGACCGAACCTCGCCTCGGTAGCGGAACAAGAGTATCGGCGAGAGCAGCAAAGTCGCGAGCGCTAGCCGATAGGCGGAGATGACCAGCGAGGAGGCTTCGGACTGCGCCAATCGGATGAAAATGGAGGAAAACGAGGCGGCCAAAACTCCGAGCGCCAGGACCGCACCGACCGGAGGGCGCGAAGCCGGATTTTGCATAGCAAGCTTGACATTATACGACGCAGGGGTCTAAAATAGTGAACGCTGACACAAACGGAGTGGGCTTGCAGGATTCCACAGCCTGACTCTCGGATGCCCCAACACAGACCACCGCGGACTATCCCGCGAAGTGGATCCCCGGGGAGGAGATGAACCATGGCCTTTGAACTTCCGCAGCTTCCCTACGCTTACGATGCATTGGAACCTCATATCGATGCCCGAACGATGGAGATTCACCATTCGAAGCATCACGCGGCATACACGAGCAACCTGAATGGGGCGCTCGAGTCTGCACCTGAACTGGCAGGTAAGTCGGTGGAGGAAATCCTCACGGACTTGAACGCAGTTCCGGAGGGAGTGCGCATGGCGGTGCGCAATAACGGCGGTGGGTACGCAAACCACAGCCTGTTCTGGTCCATTATGGCTTCGGAGGGGGGTGGCGAACCAGATGGGTCGCTGGCGGAGGCCATTGGCTCCGCTTTCGGCGATTTTGCCTCATTTAAGGACCAGCTATCCAAGGCCGCCGTCGGGCGGTTTGGGAGCGGATGGGGTTGGCTCGCCATGGGCGGAGGAGGGTCGCTGCAAGTGCTGTCAACGCCAAATCAAGACTCTCCCCTATCAGGTGGCATGACACCCATTCTCGGGGTTGATGTTTGGGAACATGCGTACTATTTGAACTATCAAAACCGGCGGGCAGATTACGTTGCAGCTTGGTGGAATGTTGTAAACTGGGCCGAGGTCGATAAACGTTTTCAGGAAGCAGCGGCATAGAGCTACCCCTATCGTTGGAGGAACTGAATGACCTACATTATCACCAGCCTTTGCCTGCGGGACGGTTCGTGTGTGGACGTTTGCCCGGTCGAGTGCATCCTTCCGGGAAAGCCCGTCGAGCAGTGGCCCTGGTTTTATATCGATCCAGATACTTGCATCGATTGCGGGGCGTGCATTCCGGAATGTCCTTACGAGGCTATCTTCCCTGAAGAGGAAGTGCCTGCGGACTATGTCGCAAAGGGCGGCGAAGTGCTTAGCATGCCGCAAGGAACGGCCGGATACGATGCGCCATGGGAGGGAGAGGATGAACATGGCGAACCGGTCAAGGTGTTTGCAACACGAGTAGCCGAAGCCGGGGAAGAGATCGATTTCTCGCCCGACATCCCCCCCAATTACGACTACTTCACGGAGGGTATGGGCTACGGGGCCCTGGACGATTAGCCAACTCCCGCATTGAGCTTGGTGAGGGAGCCTTCGGGCTCCCTTTTTCGATTATGCTGAGGGCCCGAAGCAAGAGGGTCCGAAGCAAGAGGGCCCGAAGCAGGTGGGTCCGCAGCATGATCCCGGGGGGCTGAAGCGTGAGCCCTCCTAGGCCTGAAGCACCAAGCATATGAGGTGAGGCTCACCGAGAGCATATCCATGAGCGAAGTCCGCATTGAGAAGGACTCGTTGGGAGAAGTCAAGGTTCCAAGTGATGCGCTCTACGGCGCACAGACCCTGCGCGCAGTAGAGAACTTCCCCATTAGCGGTCTGCGGCCGTGGCGGGCATTCATCTGGTCAATGGCGACGATCAAACGCGCCGCCGCTGAGGTAAATTCCGATTTGGGTTTGCTCGATCAAGATATCGCAAAGTCCATCTCCACCGCGGCGCAGGAAGTGATGGATGGTGAGTGGGACGATCAGTTTGTTGTTGATCCGTTCCAGGCCGGTGCCGGCACCAGCCACAACATGAATACGAATGAGGTGATTGCCAATCGGGCCACTGTAATCCTGGGAGGAAATCCAGGCGAATACCGCGTTCATCCGAATGACCACGTGAACATGGCGCAATCCACGAACGACACCATTCCAACCGCTATCCGATTGGGGTGTCTCTGGCGTCTCGACGAATTACTGGAGGCCGTGGACCAACTGGGCGCGGCGCTGCAGGAGAAGGCCCGCGAATTCGACGAGGTCGTGAAGTCTGGGCGAACCCATTTGCAGGATGCGGTTCCGATCCGGCTGGGCCAAGAGTTCAGCGGCTATGCTAAGGCCGTGGCCCGCGACCGAGAACGAATCGAGCGCGCAGCCATGGGATTGAGGCGCATGGGTATTGGTGGGACGGCTACCGGTACCGGACTGAACGCCCATCCGGAATACCATCAACGAATGGTGGTTCGAATTCAAGAGCTCTCGGGCCTCAAGCTCGAGCCATCCGACAACCTTTTCGAGAGTATGCAGTCGATGGCGGACATGGTCGACTTCTCCGCCGCACTGAGAACCCTGGCGCTGACCCTGACTCGGATCGCCAACGATTTTCGGCTCCTATCCTCGGGCCCCGCGACCGGCCTGGATGAGCTCCACCTACCTGTGGTGCAACCCGGATCGAGCATCATGCCGGGGAAGGTCAACCCGGTTATGGCCGAAATGCTCAATATGGCCATGTACCACGTCATTGGGTGCGATACGACCGTTTCCCTGGCAGCACAGGCCGGTCAATTGGAGCTCAACGTGATGATGCCGATACTGGCACACAACCTGTTCGAAATAATGCAGGTGACGATCGGTGCAGTTCGAGCTTTCACGCAGCGCTGTGTTGTGGGTGTGTCTGCGAACGAGGATAAGGCCGCCGGTTGGCTGGAGAAGAATGCCATCGTTGTGACTGCGCTCAACCCGCTCATTGGTTATGACCAGGGTGCCGAGCTGGTGAAGGAGGCCCTTTCAAGGAACACAACCGTCGGAACGGTGGCGAGGGAGAAGGTCCAGTCTGAGTCTTTGATGCACGTCAGCGATGAACGGCCTCTAACCGAAGAGGAACTTGAAGAGGCACTGGGCGACATGCGGCGTCTGACCGAGGGCGGCATTCAAGGCTGAGCCGATCGCGGATTGGGTTTGAAGGTGGAGGGGATCCGCATCGCACCTGAGCAGCTTAAACGGATGCTTGAACACGTAGCTCGGGTTAATCCCATGGAGGCCTGTGGCCTGCTGGGTGGTTCCCGTTCCCGCGTCGAGGAAGTCGTTCCCATCAAGAACGCCGCGGAAAGCCCGGTTCGTTTCCGAATGGATCCGAGGGAACAGATTCAGGCGCTGTTCGGCTTCGAGGAACGCGGTTTGGAGCTGGTCGCCATCTATCATTCCCACCCCGCCGGACCGCCCGGCCCCTCCGAGACTGACCTGAAAGAGGCTGCCTATCCCGAGGCGGTTCAGCTCATTTGGTTCCAGACAGAAGAGGACTGGATTTGTCGTGCCTATCGATATGGTGATGGAGCGGCGGTTGAAGTTGCACTTACCGTGGGCTCAAGCAATGAAGAGCACGGCAGCCAGGACCAATAGCGAAACACCCGCAAATTCATAACTCACTCGTGGGCTAAGGGATTTGCGCAAGAGCGCTACCAGCAGGCCGATCGCCACATACGTCGTCAGGCCCACGACCAGCGCCACCTGCATCGGGCGCGAGGGCCAATAGTGGAGGCCCCAGGCGATCTGCGACGCAATCAAGCCGCAGGCCACCGAATAGGGCAGAACCGCCCTATGGTCAGCTTCCAGCTTGAGCGAGCGCCAGCATACGATAGTGCTGGCGGCGAAAATGGCCGGTACGCTGAATACGGCCCTGAGGCCGCCCGCTTGCGTTGCAAAGGCTACTCCCACTACAAGAACGATGCCTAACATTCGTAGCCCTGCGATCGCGCCAAGCGTGCGCGGGTCGCGCTCGTCGAACACAACAAATTCTGCATAGAGCACCCCCACCAGCAGACTTCCGGCAAAAACTAACCCGATCAACCAAGCTGAGCTGACTGGCAGCTGATTCAGGGCGGCGCCCATACCGAGGGCCGCTAGGCCCGGCAGCAGACCGACTGAATACTCAGGTCTCCGAATGCGGGTTAGGGGATGAGATTGGAGGACCCAGAGCGCTCCGGTGGCGGCGAGCGCGGCAGCAAGGGATAACATCACCACCCGCACGTCGAAGTTCACCGGTACGAGCAGGCCCAGCACGGCCAGCTCGGTCTCCAGAGTTGGAAGAGTGACAATTCGGATCAGCGCGTAGGCGATGAGGATCAGTGCAGTGAGTGCGCCAACGCGATCGCGGTTAGGCTGGGGACGGAGCTCCACTACAGCTATCCGTGACGGCGCAATTTGGCGAAGAAAATGGTCATCACATATCCAAGCCCGTTGAGTCCGAACTCACGGCATGGATTTGGAGCTGCCACGAGTACGATCCACCAAGGCGTAGGGGATTTCAAGTACGTTTACTCCCTTCTTGCGGCAGGTGTGTAGGAAGTCAATGAAATATGCGCCGTAGCCGATCGGAAGCAGCGTAACCCGGTCGAATACTTCGCGCCGTAGCATGATGAAGCCACTGTCGTAGTCCTGGATGCCTCCACCTAGAACGACACCGGCTAGCCAGTTGATCATGCGGCTAGTCACGACTCGGAACTGAGGTCGGTCGTCCATGCCGCCGTCGACATAGCGTGAGCCAACGACAACCGGGTACTGTTCGGTCAACTCAATCATGATCGGCAGTCGATCGGCGGGCATGCTCATATCGGCGTCCATCCATCCGACAAGTTCGCCCCGAGATTCAATGATCCCGCGATGGATTGCGGTGGCCAGACCACGCGTCCCCTCCCGTCGAATGACTTTGATCCTCGGATCATCCAGTTCCTTCACGATGCTCCAGGTACCGTCGGGGGAATCGTCGTCGACTACGATAATCTCGACCGGATCACCGACGGCCTCAAGAATCGATCGAATTCGATCGGTAATCTTCTCTTCGATCTGGCTTACGTCGATGCACCACGTGACCGGATCACAATCCACCAGCACGGGAATGGCGTCGTTATACAGAACCCCCAGCGCGCAAGAGATGATCGTGAAGGAGGGCATGATCACCTCGTCGCCGGGCTCGAGTTCGATGACTCGGAGCGCGACCTGTAGAGCAAGGGTGCCGTTGCTGACTGCGATGCCATATTCGACGCCACAGTAGTTGGCCCATGTCTTTTCAAACTCGCTGATAAATCGGCCCGCGGAAGAGATCCAGCCTGTCTTCAGGCACTCTTCCACATACTCCATCTCTCGCGCGCCAACGACGGGTTCGTTTACCGGAATCATTTTGGCCGCCTATCCTACCACCCGAAAGCTTATGGAAACACTCACATCCTTGCGCTTCGCGCATTCCGTCGGGAGGTTGGTATTTCTGTACTAAGATGCTGGCCTGCACGCGGCGCTAATGCTAACATTGCGCTCGGTGGAACAAACGCGGCGCTGTCCCAGGATACTGGCGACCGCGCGTGTCCATATCCAATGCTTCGAACCCTTCGTCACCGTCCGCGGAACCAATGGGTCGCGGTTCTGCTCTCTGTCTTTGTGCTCGCCTTTGTTCCTGCCCACGCCCGAGCGCACACCGGAACCACGTACACGGTCGAAATCTCAGGTGACGGCTACTCTCCAAGTCGGTTAGAAATTTCGGTCGGTGACTCGATCGAGTTCCTCAATACTGGGGAAGCAGATCATTGGCCGGCCTCCAACATTCATCC
>JAPUGV010000237.1 GCA_027298025.1 Chloroflexota bacterium
ACCATCCTTACTCGATGATCTCGGTGATCACTCCGGCGCCCACCGTCAGGCCGCCTTCCCGGATGGCAAACTTGCTGCCCTTCTCCAGTGCCACCGGTAGGATCAGCTCCACCGTCAGGTTCACGCTGTCCCCCGGCATCACCATCTCCACCCCCTCCGGCAGCTCGATCGAGCCCGTCACGTCCATGGTGCGGATGAAGAACTGCGGCCGGTAGCCGGTGAAGAACGCCTTGTGCCGTCCCCCCTCGTCCTTGGTCAGCACGTACACCTCGCTCAGAAACCTCGTGTGCGGCGTGATCGAGCCCGGCTTGGCGATCACCATCCCGCGCTCTACATCTTCGCGGTCGATGCCGCGCAACAGCAGCCCCACGTTGTCTCCCGCCTGCCCCTCATCCAGCGTCTTGTGGAACATCTCCACGCCCGTCACCACCGTCGACACGCTCTTGTCCCGCAGACCCACCATGTCCACGTTCTCGCCGGTCTTCACCATCCCGCGCTCCACCCGGCCCGTCACCACCGTGCCGCGACCCTTGATGGAGAACACGTCCTCTACCGACATCATGAACGGCTTGTCCATCTCCCGTTCCGGCTGCGGAATGTACTCGTCCACCACCCGCATGAGCTCCCGGATCGAAGCGTATTCCTCCGCCTCCGGATCCTCGCTCTTGCTCTCCAGCGCCTTCAGCGCACTCCCGCGCACGATGGGCGTCTCGTCTCCCGGGAAGCCGTACCCGCTCAGCATCTCCCGCAGCTCCAGCTCCACCAGCTCCAACAGCTCCTCGTCGTCCATCATATCGATCTTGTTCAGGTACACCACGATCGAAGGCACTTCCACCTGCCGCGCCAAGAGCACGTGCTCCCGGGTCTGCGGCATCGGCCCGTCCGGCGCCGCCACCACCAGGATCGCCCCGTCCACCTGCGCCGCACCCGTGATCATGTTCTTGATGTAGTCCCGGTGTCCCGGCATGTCCACGTGCGCATAGTGCCGGTTCTCCGTCTCATACTCCACGTGCGCTATGGCGATCGTGATCCCGCGCTCTTTCTCCTCCGGCGCATTGTCGATCGACTCGAACGGCCGATAGTCCGCCCACCCGTTCAGCGCAGCCCACTTGGTGATGGCCGCCGTCAGGGTCGTCTTCCCGTGGTCGATGTGCCCGATCGTCCCCACGTTCACATGCGGCTTCGTGCGCTCGAATTTCTTCTTAGCCATTGTTCCTCCGAATGCTCCTTTTCAATGATTCCAATCTTCTCCTACAGCTCCCTGGCAAGCTTGGCCATGCGCAATCTACCCTTTCAGGGCGAGGTTTGTTAGAACGCTCCCGCTAGCAAAGATTCCGTGACCCGCTGCCCCACCTGCTGATAGTGGTGGAACTCCATGGAGAACACGCCCCGCCCCTGTGTCATGGAGCGGAGGTCCGTCGCATACCCAAACATCTCAGACAGCGGAGCGGAGGCGCGCACAATCTGCGTGTTGCCGCCTCGATTTTCGAGCGCCTCAATGGAGCCCCGTCGCGACGCAAGATCGCCGGTGACATCGCCCACAGCTTCATCAGACACGACAACTTCTACTTTCATCACGGGTTCCAGCAATACCGGATCGGCCCGCTGGACGCCATCTTTAAAGGCCAGCGACCCAGCCATCTTGAAAGCCATCTTGCTCGAATCGACTTCATGGGTGGACCCGTCTAGCAAAGTGACGCTGATGTCCGTCAATGGATATCCTGCAAGCACTCCCCCCTCGGCCGCTTCCCTAACTCCCTGCTCGACCGCGCGGATGAATTCCTGCGGGATGTTTCCGCCTCTGACCTTGTCCACAAATTGGATCCCCGATCCGGGTTCACCTGGCTCCAACGCCATGACAACATGACCATATTGCCCGTGACCACCCGTCTGCTTCACGTAGCGGTACTCAACATTCGGCAAGGCCCTACGGATCGACTCCTTATAAGCCACTCGGGGGCGGCCGATATTGGTTTCGACTTTGAATTCGCGGCGCATCCGGTCAATCAGTACGTCCAGATGCAGCTCACCCATCCCCCATATCATGGTCTGGCCGGTGTTTTCGTCCGTGCCGACTCGAAATGTCGGGTCCTCCTCGCCTAGTTTCTGAAGCGCTTCCGTCATTCGATCCTGATCGGCATTGGTCTTGGGTTCAATTGCTGCAAAGATCACAGGTTCTGGGAAGACGATGCTCTCTAGCACGATGGGATTGGCGGGGTCGCTCAGCGTGTCTCCAGTAAAGGTGTTCTTCATTCCGAGGACCGCGGCAATGTCGCCCGCGGAGACCTCGTCTATATCTTCGCGATGATCCGCATACATGCGAATGAGACGGCCGATACGCTCCTTTCGCCCCTTCGTCGAGTTGAAGACCGTTGAGCCTTTGGTAATCTTTCCCGAGTAGATCCGAAGATAGACCAGACGACCGACGTATGGATCGGTAACGATCTTGAATGCCAGAGCACTCATAGGTGCATCCGGCTTCGCCTCACGCATGAGTTCCTTGGTCCCGTCCGGATCCAGTCCGCGCACAGGCGGAATATCGAGGGGAGAGGGGAGGTAGTCCACGACCGCATTGAGCAGCGGCTGTACGCCCTTGTTTCGCAGGGATGAACCGCAGAAGACGGGGGTTACTTTCCCGTGAATCACGGCACGCCGGAGCGCAGCATGGAGTTCTTTCGTGGTGATTTCTGCGCCATCGAGAAACTTCTCCGTGAGCTGGTCGTCGGTTTCCGCAATCTGCTCCACCAACAGGGCGCGCCTGGCTTCTGCCTGCTCGCGAAGCTCGACCGGAACTTCGACTTTTTCAGGCGCTTCGCCGGATTCATCACTCCAAACTAAAGCGACGTCCTCGATGAGATCGACGACGCCGCTGAAATCCTTCTCTTCTCCGATCGGGATCTGCATGGCCACGGGGTGGGCGGCAAGGCGCTTACGGATCATGTCGATGGTGCGATCATAGGAAGCACCCACGCGATCCATTTTATTCACAAAACAGATCCGAGGAACGCCGTATCGATCCGCTTGACGCCAGACGGTCTCGGTTTGTGGCTCCACGCCCTGCACCGCGTCAAAAACGACTACACCGCCGTCCAGCACGCGCAACGAACGCTGCACCTCGGCCGTGAAATCGATGTGGCCCGGGGTGTCAATGATATTGATCACATGCTCTCGCCACTCCGCGGTGACGGAGGCGGACACAATCGTAATGCCACGCTCACGCTCCTGATCCATCCAATCCGTGACCGTCGTGCCGTCATCGACCGACCCAATCCGATGAGTCCTGCCGGTATAAAACAGGACCCGCTCGGTAGTGGTGGTCTTGCCCGCGTCGATGTGGGCGATGATGCCAATATTGCGGTAGCGCTTCAAAGATACTTCAGGCATTTCAATCTACCAACGATAATGAGCGAAGGCTCTGTTCGCCTCCGCCATTCTGTGTATATCCTCTTTTTTCTTGATCGCCGCTCCGGTGCCATTGGCTGCGTCCGTAAGCTCGTTGGCAAGATTCTCCGCCATAGTTTTTCCTGGACGACTGCGCGCCGCGGCGAGTAGCCAGCGCATGGCGAGCGAGGTACGGCGTGCGGGCATGACCTCAATTGGCACCTGATAGGTGGCCCCACCGACCCGTCGAGGTTTGACCTCCAGCCGGGGAGAGATTTTGGTGATCGCTTGCTCAAATATCTCGACCGGGTCCTTGTTGGCGCGCTCACCCATCAGATCGAAGGCTCCATATACGACCCGCCTGGCAGTACTCTTCTTCCCCTTTTTCATGAGCCGATTGATAAGACCCGCGACAAGCAGATTGTTGTAGCGAAGGTCGCCCGGGATCTTTCGCTTTTCTGGCCTGCTTCTTCGCATTTCGTTACTCCACCTGGTGCCTTGCACCACAGACAAGCATCGGTCGCCGCTCACACGGCGACCGAGCCTCTGGAATTTCCGATCCGATTATTCTCGTGGGCGTTTGCCGCCGTATTTCGAGCGGCCTTGCCTGCGCCCTTCTACCCCAGTGGTATCCATCGTGCCGCGCACGATGTGATAGCGCACACCAGGCAGGTCCTTCACCCGGCCACCGCGTACAAGTACCACTGAGTGCTCCTGTAGCGTATGCCCCTCGCCCGGGATGTAGGCAGTGACTTCCAGACCATTTGTGAGCCGCACTCGCGCGACTTTCCGAAGAGCCGAGTTCGGCTTCTTCGGTGTCTGAGTCCGCACCTGCGTGATGACGCCGCGCTTCTGCGGGGAGCCCCTGGGTTGCGTCTCCCGCCGCTGCTTCATAGAGTTGAAGGTATATTGCAACGCCGGTGCCTTAGTCTTGGATTTCTTGACTCTGCGCCCCTTGCGCACCAACTGATTGATCGTAGGCAAGTACTTATCCCTCCACACAAATCACCGGGGCATTCGCCCCGGGATGCTTGTCCCTCCTCACGAGGAGGCTGGTCAAGTATTCAATTCGGGCCGCGCCGAAACGGACCCGAGATCTCGGATTGGGATTTTACCAAAGGGTCCAAAGGGCGTCAAGCACGATACTTCAAGGCCCTATTTAGATATTTTTTTAAATTATGTCAATCCGGGCTGAGTTTGGGCTCACCCTTTGTGAATTAGGAAAAGTGGCCGCCACGTGCCAGGCGGCCACCTTCTTCATCCGACGCTGAATTAACGCTTGGGACCGAGATCGAGAAGCCCTAAACCCAACCTCGGAGGTCTAGCACGATCATCTTGCTTGCCAAATCGGATGATCTCTCCTGCATCGTCAATGGCTTCGACTGACAACCCAAGGCTCTGCAGTTCCTTCACGAGCACACGGAAGGAGGCCGGGATTCCCGGTTCCTCAACCGATTCTCCTTTGACGATCGCCTCATAGGTCTTGACCCGCCCCTGCACATCGTCCGACTTAACGGTCAGCATCTCCTGGAGAGTATGTGCCGCGCCGTAGGCCTCCAACGCCCACACTTCCATCTCGCCGAAGCGCTGCCCGCCAAATTGCGCCTTGCCGCCGAGTGGCTGCTGGGTCACAAGTGAATACGGTCCGGTGGATCGGGCGTGTACCTTGTCTTCGACCAGATGATGAAGTTTCATCATCATTACCACCCCTACCGTCACGGGTTGATGATAGGCTTGGCCAGTTTTCCCGTCAAACAGGACCTGCTTACCCAGTGTGGGCACTGGATGACCTTTGTCGATCATGATCTTCCCCGCCTGCTTGACCACTTGCTCTGGCGTACTATTGTTGCGAACCTTGCGACCCATGGACTCGATCCACAGCCGCATGCAGGCCTCGATAGCCGCCTCATCATAAGGCTCTCTATCCTCCACTGGTAGTTCCGAATCCTCGAAGACCAGCATCTTCTCAGGTTTGAAGCCTTTTTCCCTCAACCATTCTGTCAGGGCTGCCCGACGTGCATAGTTGCGATCGGTGGCGATGAGTTCGATATCGTAGTCCTTATCTTTCATCCACGATTCGAGATATAGCCGCCGCACTTCATCGTCATCCTCGAACGCCTCTTCGTCGTAGTAGCCCTGCTCCTTGACCCACTTCCAGGCCCAAGCGGCGACTTCGATCCAAGCCCGATCGATCATCCATGCTCTTGCGAGTTCGGCTTCGATCTCTTCCTCATCCGCGCCATCAAAAACGGGCGTGATTGCCCGGAAACCCAGACGGTCGGCGGCCCACCCTAGATGCGTCTCAAGGATTTGGCCGATGTTCATACGTCCCGGCACTCCGAGCGGATTGAGGATCAGATCAATCGGAGTTCCATCCTCCAAGAAGGGCATATCCTCAACAGGCACAACTTTGGAGATTACCCCCTTATTCCCGTGGCGGCCGGCCATCTTGTCCCCCTCCGTAGCCTTTCGCTTTTGTGCCACCGATACACGCACCATCTTCTCCACGCCGGGTGGAAGGTCACGGTGTTCTTCACGTGTGAACACACTTACATCCACCACCTTGCCGCGCTCGCCGTGTGGCATGCGCAACGAAGTGTCCTTCACCTCGCGTGCCTTCTCGCCGAAGATGGCTCGCAGCAGCTTCTCCTCAGGAGTGAGCTCCTTCTCGCCCTTCGGAGTAATTTTTCCAACCAGAATATCGTTAGGGCCGACCTCCGCACCGATGCGGATGATGCCATCTTCATTCAGATCGCGCAGCGCCTCGTCCCCGACATTCGGAATGTCATAGGTGATTTCCTCTGGACCCAACTTGGTGTCTCTAGCCTCGACCTCATGTTTTTCGATGTGGACCGAGGTATAGAGGTCCTCCCGAACCAGCCTTTCGGAAATGAGGATCGCATCCTCGAAGTCTCCTCCCTCCCAGGAGAGGAAAGCCGTCAGCACGTTCTGTCCCAGCGCCAGCTCTCCATTCTCTGTGGAAGTCGAGTCAACTAGCACATCCCCCGCTTGAACTCGCTGGCCCTTGATTACGGTCGGCCGTTGATCGATCGAGGTGCTCTGGTTTGACCGATTGAATTTCTTCATCGCGTAGGTTCGGCTCCCCTTTGTTGAGCGGACAACCACTCTACTGCCGGTGACCGATTCAACCTGTCCGGAATCCTCTGCCAGGATCACCTGGCCTGAATCGAAAGCTGCTTGGCGCTCCATGCCAGTCGAGACAATGGGCACTTCCGGTTTAATGAGGGGCACGGCCTGGGTCTGCATGTTGGAGCCCATCAATGCCCGGTTAGCGTCGTCGTGTTCCAGGAACGGGATCAACGAGGCGCTGACACCGACGATCTGGCGCGGCGCCACGTCCATGAAATCGATCGCTTCGGGGGCCGCAAAGAAGAAGTCTCCGTGGTTGCGGCTCGAGGCGCGCGGATGAGCAAACTCGGATTTATCGGTCAGCGGCGTATTAGCCTGCGCTATGACGTACTTGTCTTCCTCGTCTGCGGAGAGGAACACGGTCTGATCGGAGACGAAGGGCACCACACCGACCTTTCCCTTTCGCCGTCCTATCGTCGCAGCCAGCGCCTCCGTAATTTCCTCCCCATCCTTGGCGATTACCTTGTCACCGTTGACGGCCATAAGGTCGCCGCGCAGATGCATACCTGCCAGGCGCTTGTCCTTGGTGCCCAGCTCCTTCACAACTTTCCGGTACGGAGTCTCGAGGAATCCGAACCGGTTTACGCGTGCAAAGCACGCCAGGCGTCCGATCAAGCCGATATTGGGTCCCTCGGGAGTCTCGATAGGGCAGATACGGCCGTAATGAGAATGGTGGACGTCGCGGACGTCGAAGCCAGCTCGCTCGCGCCGCAGTCCACCCGGACCCAGCGCCGAAAGGGTCCGCTTATGGCGCAGCTCGGCTAGCGGGTTCGTTTGATCCATGAACTGCGACAGTTGGCTCGAACCGAAGAATTCGCGAATGGCGGCCACCACGGGCCGGATATTGATCAATGAAACTGGAGAGATCTGCTCTTGATCGCGGATCGACATGCGTTCCAAGATGACCCGCTCCATGCGGCGCAGCCCAACCCTCAGCTTGCCCTGGATCAGCTCGCCGACCGTCTTCACGCGTCGGTTTCCGAGATGATCGATGTCATCGGGCTCAATCACTCCATTATTGATGTTGATCATCCGCTCAATGATGCGCACAATATCCCAGGTGGTTATTTGACGGTGGTCTTCAGGGACTTTCCGATCGAGCCCGAGTTTTCCATTTAATTTGTAGCGACCCACTCGTTCTAGATCGTACCGGCGCGGTTCAATGAGCTGGTCGGTCAAGTACTCGCGCGCATTATCCAATGTCGGGGGATCTCCTGGCCGCATTCTGCGATAGAACTCGACCAGCGACTCCTCTGCGAGGGTTCGTCCGCTCTGAAGATCCCAATCCGGTTCCTGGCGAATGGTGGTTTGAATGTAAGGGTGATCGGGGTTGACATCGGCTTTTGCAAACAATTTCAGGAGCTCTTCATCCGATCCTTCGGTTAAGGCCGGCTTCTCCAGGCCATCATCAATTGCAGCCAGCGCACGCAACAGGATCGTTACCGGGATAGTGCGTTTTCGGTTGAACTTCAGAGTGAGGTAGTCGCTCTTGCGTGTCTCGAACTCCATCCAAGCCCCTCGATCGGGGATCAACTTGGCAGCCGCCAGGCGCCTTCCAGTGGCCCGATCCGCCGGCGCCTCAAAGTAGACGCCGGGCGATCGTATGAGCTGAGATACCACAACCCTTTCGGTCCCATTGATGATGAAGGTTCCCTTCTCCGTCATGATCGGGAAGTCGCCCATGAAAATGTCCTGTTTGATGGGCTCAGGCACTTCCGGCCCTGCCAGCAGTACCGACACGTAAAGCGGAGCAGCGTAGGTTAGATCGCGCTCGATGCACTCTTCAATATCGTGCTTGGGATCCTCAAACCAGTACTCGAGCTCAAATTGCTTGGCCTCCTGCGTCTTTCCGGGCAGGTAGAGCTTCATTGTGCCGTTGTAGGATTCGATGGGTGAGACCTCGTCAAAAAGATCCGCCAGGCCTTCCTCCGTGAGCCACTTGAAGGAGTCCAACTGAATCTCAATGAGGTTCGGCAGTGTGTAATGATAGGGGATACGCGAATAGAACTTACGGCCCTTGATAGGCATACCGTTCCCTTCCTACGAAAAGAGTTTCAAGTGTGGAAAAGCTAGAAGAAACTGATGACCTTCCCCTGCTAGGGTCATTCTTGAACCCGGATCCCTTGAGGCGCGAGTTTAGGGAAGGGGGCGTCTCATACAACCCATCAGGTTACCATAAATTAGGTCGCTTCGCAACCATTTTATGGCGGAATTCACGGAGTGGGCGTATGCGCAAGGGGGCCTGCTGCATGGCGGGATAGGAGGGTCTTTCGAACCGTCCTGATCGGGCATTGAAATCGTAAGCTAATCGTTCACCCGCTTGCGTACAGGCCTTTGTAAATCTCAAACACTTCGTAGATCACCTGAATGTAGCGATGGGTTTCCGCGAAGCGAATCACCTCCAGAAATAGATCTGGGTCGTCTGGCGCCAGCTCCTTCCATGCAATCGAATTTCCCGGTCCCCCGTTATACGCAGCGAGTGCCGCGAAAAGGTCTCCCTCGAAACGGTCCCGCTGCGCACCCAGGTAGTGGGTACCGAAGCGCACGCTCACGATGGGGCGATAGAGATCCCGTGTCTCGTAGTCTGGAGGCCAACCGAGCTGATCGGCAATTGAAGCTCCCGTACTTGGAATAACCTGCATCAGGCCGCGCGCCGCGGCGACCGAAGTTGCAAACCCCTCAAACAGACTTTCTTGCCTCACGACGGAGAGCAGGAATAACCCGTCCAGACCGTGTCGAGCTGCTTCGGGAAGGAGGATGTCACCGAAATAAGGGCCGAATCGGATGCGATTGAAATACACGGGCCCTTGAAGCGTGGCCGCGTCATCCATGCCCGCGTGATCGAGGATTTGACGCGAAGCGATAATTGCTTCTCGATACAAGCCGAGCTTCAGCAGGGTGTGCATCAGTCGGTAGGTACCTTCGGGATTGGCTGAGAGGGAACTCCTCAGCGCGCTCAGCTCCCTTCGCGCTTCCTCTAGCATCCCCAGGTTCCAAAGCTCAAGGCCCCGCACGAGCCTTGGGTCTGAGGCGAGAACGGGTCCCAGCTCGTAGAACGGATCCTCCCCGAGGATAGCGAAGGTAGTTATCATCCATTCTTCGGCTGCCCGCCGTTCGGCCTCAAGATCTGTTGAGAAGTCGAACACGCCTGAATCCTCAAAGGCGGGCGCACCTTCGAGCAGATGCTCCGCCCGCAATGAGTAGTAGCCGGTTGGATCCGCGTTCCGCGCGGCTTCCCACGCGGTATGAGCCCCCTCGCTATCCTCACGGGCCTGGAGAGTCTTGCCGATCCATAGATACGCCCGTGCACTTTGCGCGGTGGTCGCTGCCAGTTCTAGCGATTGCCGGAATGCGAGCTCCCCGCCCGCGTAGTCGCCAAGCCGATACCGCACGATACCGGCCTCGAACGCGCCCTGTGGCGCTAAGGGGTTTGCCGCGTATTCCTCGGCCAATCTCAGCCAGATGTCGGCGGCGCGGACCAGGTCGTTGCCACGTTCGGCCGTGCGCCCGGCGGCAAATAATGCGTCCGCCGCCACTGCGGATTGCGGGCGGCCATCTGCGAGTTCCAAGTACGTTTCAACCGCCGATGTATAGCGATCCAGCCAGGCCCACTCCGTCCTGGCCTTTGCCATCATCGCTTCCGGCCAAATGGGATCCGAAGGGTAGTTCAATGTAGCTGATTCCAGATCCCCCAGGGTCAGAGCGGGGGAGCCCAGCTCAAGGTGACTCAGGCCGCGATAGTAGTAGGCGGCGGCCGAAGGAGTCGTGGCCAGAGTTCGATCGAAGGCGGCCACCGCAGGCTCATAGGCTCCGGCGTAATAGTCGACAAGCCCGCGCTGGTAATCGTCAACCGGCACGGCGTCCCCTACCAGCCGGATCAATCCGATGTAAGTATCAAAGGCCGCGGGGTAATTTTCGAACGAGTCCAAATAGCGTGCGTACATGCCATCCAAGTCCCCCTGCGCCTCAAGGGCCTCCCCCGCGAGCAGATTCAGGGCGGCACGTGTAACGGAGTCGGTGCTCTGCACATAAACCTGATCGAATTTTTCCAGCGCCTGAGCGTGCTCACCCGCTTCCATGTAAGCTCTACCAATCTTGATTCCCAGCCCCGGTACGTTGGCCCGTCCGGGTGACAGGATGGCGGATTCATAGTGCGGAACCGCCTCGAGCGGACGAAAAGCCTGTCGCAGCGCATCCCCCAACCACTCATGAACATATAAGTCGATCACGCCCGATCGCTGCGCCAGGTACGACTGGTAGTCGGCGACGGCAGCACCGTGGTTCCCCAGCAAGCTGTGGGTCTGGGCGCGCAGAATGAGTGCCGAGGGGACGCGCGGGTGGTCTGAGTAGGAGGATAGAAATTCCGAAAAGGCCCGCTCGGCTTCCGCCAGTCGCTCGTCCCGGAGCAGCGCATCGCCCCGCCCGAAGAGTGCCTCCCCGATGATCGTCCGATCATCGCTCTCGGCGATAACCCGTTCGAACTCTCTCTCGGCCAGGTCCCAGTCGCCATTGGCGAGCGCTGATCGCGCGGCTTCATTGCGCAAGGCGGGGGCTGGAGTCGGCGATGGCGTAGAGCTGGGAATTGGAGAGGGAGTGAGGGTCGGCACCGGCGTTGCGGTGGGGGCGGCGCCAAACGGGAGGCTACAAGCCGAAGCAGCGAAGAGCAGGCCGGCAAGTACTCCTAGAACGGCTCTCTGCATGGCCGGCAATCATAAGTGACGGATATCCGGCTGTCAACGCGCCTCACCTTGCGAAGTTAAATTCCTTGCAGCCCTCTGATCCCCGTGCTAGACTCCTCCTGCGCCTCATGGAGCGCTCTCGGTCGAGAGCGCCTTTTTGTGTGTTGTGGACACGAAGTGGACACCAAAGAAGTCGTTCTGACGGGTTCCATCGCCTACGACTACCTGATGCACTTCCCAGGTAAATTCCGGGAACACATCCTGCCCGATCATCTGGACTCGCTTAGCTTGTCGTTCTTGGTGGACTCGCTGGAAAGAAGGCCCGGCGGCATCGCGGCCAATATCGCTTACTCCATGGCGTTGCTCGGAGAGCGCCCTCGAGTGATGGCTACCGTCGGAGAAGACTTCGAGGAGTATCGTCAGTCGCTCCAATCGGTCGGAGTGGTTACAGATGATATTAAGGTCATCCCCGGATTGTTGACCGCCTCGTTCTTCGTCACAACGGACGAGACCGATGCCCAGATTGCCAGCTTCTACACCGGCGCGATGGCCCACGCGGCTGAATTGAGTTTTGCAGATCTGGATCCGCGGCCCGATCTAGTGCTGATCTCGGCGAACGACCCAGGGGCAATGACCGCGTATGCTGCTAACTGTGCGAAACTTGGAATCCGTTACTTATACGATCCGAGTCAGCAAATCCTGCGCCTGGACGCTGCGGACCTTGAGGCAGGAATCCGGGGAAGCGAGGCTTTGTTTGCCAACGACTATGAATTGGCGCTGATCGAAGACAAAACCTCGTTTTCCATCGAAGACATCACGGAAATGACCCAGTTCACCATCATCACCCGAGGCGAAGAGGGATCCGATCTCTACACTCAGGAGGGCCGGCAACATATTCCCGCCGTTCCGCCCCGTGAGGCCGCCGAGCCCACTGGCGTGGGAGACTCTTATCGCGCAGGATTCTTGAAGGGCTACCTACACGACCTGCCTCTTGATTGTTGCTGCATGATGGGCGCGCTCACCGCCACTTACTCGCTTGAGCACCTTGGGCCGCAGGGTCATCGATTTGACCTGGACGAGTTTGTTGCCCGCTTCCGATCTGAGTTCGATTCTAAGTGCGATCTCGAACAGCTTCTGCAATAGCGGACGAACCGATTCGTTCGATCCTAGAAACGGGTCGATCATGGGGCGCGTATGCCTTGACCGATCAGCCTGCGATCGATATGTGCGGAAATTTGAGCTTCATGCCTTATTGTGGCTTTTGCGAGGGGATACCCGTGCTGATATAGCGCGGGGGTGAAAGGGATCGGATGAGCTTAAATTACGATGTGAAAGACTTGGATCTAGCCGAGGGCGGGCGGCGTCGGATCGCCTGGTCAGATCAAGAGATGCCCGTGTTAGCACATATCCGCGAGCGGTTCACGAGTGAACGCCCACTGGATGGACTACGAGTGTCTGCCTGCCTTCATATTACCGCGGAGACGGCCAACTTGATGCGTACGCTGCAGGCCGGTGGAGCCGAGGGCGTGCTTTGCGCCTCGAATCCCTTATCCACACAAGATGACGTGGCGGCCTCGTTGGTAATGCACGAAGAGATCCCGGTGTTCGGAATCAAGGGCGAGGATCGAGAGAGGTATTATCAACATATCCACTCCGCGCTTGACCACAAACCGAAAGCAACCATGGATGATGGGGCAGATCTTGTCAGCTCTCTCCACACCGAGCGCCCAGAACAGCTCGGCGAGCTGATCGGCGGTACAGAGGAGACAACCACAGGAGTCATCCGCTTGCGTGCCATGGCCAAGGACGGGAAGCTGGCTTACCCCATCATCGCCGTCAACGACGCCATGACCAAGCATTTATTCGATAATCGTTACGGGACCGGCCAGTCCACCATCGACGGCATCGTGCGCGCGACCAATGTCCTGCTCGCGGGTAAGACCTTTGTCGTGGCCGGGTATGGTTGGTGCGGGCGCGGCCTCGCCATGCGAGCAAAAGGACTTGGCGCGAATGTCATCGTGACGGAAGTGGATCCATTGCCGGCACTGGAGGCGCTTATGGATGGCTTCCGAGTTATGCCCATGCAGGAGGCGGCTCCGCAGGCAGATATCCTATGCACAGTCACCGGCGATGTGAACGTCATTGACCGGCCGCATCTCGAGGTTATGAAGGACGGGGCTATCCTCGCGAACTCCGGCCATTTCAACGTAGAAATCAATATCGAAGCGCTGGAAGAGATGGCGACCGAGCGCCGAAAAGTGCGCGAGTTCGTGGATCAGTACATCCTTGATGATGGTCGCAAGCTCAACTTACTCGCGGAAGGGCGGCTTATCAATCTCGCCGCTGCTGAGGGGCATCCCGCAAGCGTGATGGACCTCTCCTTCGCCAACCAGGCGCTCTCCCTGGAATACTTGGTGCAGCACCGGGAAGAGCTGGATAATCAGGTCCACACCATCCCAGAAGCAATCGATCAAGAGATCGCCCGCCTAAAGCTCAAATCAATGGGGATCGAAATCGACACCCTCACCGAAGAGCAATCCAAGTACCTTTCGTCTTGGGAAGTGGGAACCTAGCCCCCGAGTATTCAATCAAAAGGGCTGTCTCAGGAGAAGTTCGAGACAGCCTCTTTTTTATTCAGTCCTGAATCGCTTGGGCTAGCGGTTGGGTCTAGATGCTTCACGGCTGTGACCCATGGGGGCTACGGTGCCACTTCAATAAGCACGAAGACCGGATCACCAAATAAGGCGCCATCGGGTGATTGTGCTTGCCAGCTTGCGAGCTGCTCGCCTGCCTGGTCGGGCGCGGTAATCTGAATCGTCCAAACTCCAGTCTCACCCGCGCGCGCCGGATAGAGCGCCAATTCTCCCGGCGCTTCTATGATCCCATCATCGATCCGCACGAGTCGATAGCCGGCCCCCCAGTCGCAGCTTCCCGCATTGAGCACACCCCATCGCTTGTCCAGCACCTCACCTGGGCCCACAGGATAGCCGTCCGGAACCGTGAGATCCTCGACAAAGCGCGCATCGTTTGTGCAGCTTGCGCTCTCCGGCTCAATGATTTGGGGTTCGGGGGTTGGAGTGCTCAACGGTATGGAGCTCAGGTCCAACGTCGCGCGGGTCGCGACACCGCTATC
>JAPUGV010000238.1 GCA_027298025.1 Chloroflexota bacterium
CTTCCGCAATTTTATGGTTGGCACCCTTGCCGAGCGGGTGGCGCGCGACGCAAAGGTCACTGTCATGATGGTGAAGCGCAGGAGCAGCCCGCTGCACTCCTTTGTCCGCCAGACCATCCTCGAGCCCACGACCCCCAAACCCATCGACTGAGACGCATCGTGAAAATGAAAAAGGGGCCGCCTCAAAAGGCAGCTTTGTTGGTGGGGTGGAGGTAGCACATTGGATAAGTTGAGGCCCGCTTTCCAATTCGGGCCACCTTTTCGCTAAGAAGTTGGGGGCTGTCCCATCGGCTCGGACTTAGGGGGCAGCCCCTATAGAATTTATGGAATGGAAGACTGCGGTGGCTACTGCCCGAGAATCAGCGTTCCCCAGGTGGTAGGGTTGGTGAGCGTACGTGAACTAACGCTCGAGACCATGGATTGCTGGACCGGCGCCCCCTTTAGGTCGTTGTCTGATATTGAGAGCGCAAAACCGTAGCGGGCCCCCGCGCTCGGGGTCACTCCAAAGACGGACCACGGAATCTTGGCTTCCATGTCATAGCCATCCGGTCTCGGGCTAGCCTGGAAGCTGATCGCCGACAGCGGGCCGTGTGTTCCTCGTGGATACCAGCGCCAGACTTCCTTCCCAAGATTGCCAAAGTTGCCGGGCGACAGGCCGATCTGATAGTCGTCGCTGGACAGGACATTGGAGAAGAAGTCACCCTTCAAGTTGGTGTCCAGCTGTAGCTCTACCTCGTCGCCCTTGTAGATCCGGCTCCCACTCGAAACCTGTACGAACGTATCGTCCGTAACCTTGATGGCGACGTACAGGGCTTCGTTTGTCCACCAGATGTAGTAGACGCCCGATGCGTCACTCGCGCCGGACCAATTGCTGGCGCCAAAGACAATGTGGTTTGCAGTGAAGGTCGGCGAGCTCCAATCGCTCAGATCGCCGTCCACGGTCGGTGGAGAGTCCATGAAAGCGGCCTCCACCGGCGTGCCGTTCGGGCGCGTGTCTTGAGAAATAGGCGTTGGGGTTCCGCTTGCAACCGGCGTAAGCGACGCGGGTGAGGCGCCGAGAATGACGGTAGGGCTAGCGCTGGAACCCGGGGTGATCGGCGGACGCTCCGTCGGTATCGGTGCCGAGGTCTCCGAAAACATTGCGGTCAGCGTAACGTCGGCGGTCGGGATTACGAACGGGGTTGGAGAGGTTGTACCGGGAAGGGTACAGGCGGACGTCGCTCCGAGCAGCACTAGAAACGCCAGGCGCTTGCGTTGCCTACCGGTCACTGGATTGCCCGCAATGAGACGAGTGAGTTTTCCCGCTTGTGGTTATCGGAGTGTGCCGGCATCCGAGCGCTCGCTTGCGTTCGCGAGCGTGCTGGGGGGGAATAAAATTGCCTGCGTATAGCCATAACTAAGATTGAGGCCTCGATTGAACCGGCTGCCGATTTTACACTGAACGTCGTTCAGAGGAAATCACTGGATGGGGGTAGGAAACAGCTGAACTCGTCGGCTGGGACCGAATTTGTGGGGCGGGTGGGAGTCGAACCCACACGTCCTTTCGGACAGAGGATTTTAAGTCCTCGGCGTCTACCCATTCCGCCACCGCCCCCGTTCGATTGTAGCTTCACCCCAAATGGCGTCAAGAGCGTGAATGCCTTCCATTGAAGAGGCAACTCGCGAACCCGCAGCTCTGCGCGCGGTTTGCCGATCCGTGCCTGGAACGCGGCTGACATGGCCAAAATAGCCCGCATGCTATAATCCCGCAATTCCATGCTAAAGGGACTGACTAAGTTCATCTCGGGCGATTCCATCGGGCAAGACATGGAGCGCTACGGCGAAATCGTTGAGCGAATCAACGCGCTCGAGGCGGACCTTCGCGGCCTGTCGGAAGAGGCCCTACGGGCGAAAACGACCGAATTCAAGGAGCGCTTCGCCTCCGGGGAAACGCTGGACGATCTGCTCCCGGAGGCTTTCGCGGTGGTGCGCGAAACGGCCATCCGGACCGTCGGACTTCGCCACTTTGATGTGCAGCTGATCGGTGGAGTCGCCCTGCACGAAGGACGGATTTCAGAGATGAAGACCGGTGAGGGGAAGACGCTCGTCGCCACCATGCCGATCTATCTGAATGCCCTCTTGGGCAAGGGGATCCACCTCGTCACCGTCAATGACTACCTGGCGCGCCGTGATGCCCGGTGGATGGGCCCCATATTCCGCTTTCACGGGCTCGAGGTCGGAGTATTACAAGAGGCCGCCCGAACGGAGCATGGTCGCAAGGCCTTCGTCTATGATCCCACCCGGGAAGCGGGCCAGGAGGACGTTCATCATCTCCAGCTGGTGGATCGTCGTGTCGCCTATGCGGCGGATGTGACCTACGGAACCAATAACGAGTTCGGCTTTGATTACCTTCGTGACAACATGGCTCAATCGTTGCAGGCGCGCTCGCAGCGCGGTCACCACTACGCCATCCTGGACGAGGTGGATAACATCCTCATTGATGAGGCCAGAACCCCGCTAATAATTTCAGGACCCGCGCAGGAAGACCCCGACCTGTACGTGGAGATGGCTCGCATCGTGACGCAGCTCTCTGCGGAGGATTTGGAAATCAGCGAACGTGACCGTAACGTCTCTCTGACGGAGTTGGGCGAAGATCATGTGGAGAGATTGCTCGGGCGGCCGCTGCATGACCTGGATCGACCGGAGGACATCACGCCCGAACAGGCTCGCCTTCTGGGATACCTTGAGCAGAGCCTGCGCGCGCAGTTCCTTTTCAAGCGCAACAAGGATTACGTCGTGCAAAGCGGCCGGGTCATCATAGTGGACGAATTTACCGGACGCATGATGGCGGGTCGGCGATGGTCCGACGGTCTCCATCAGGCGGTCGAGGCGAAGGAGGGCGTGCGCATCCGCCAGGAGAACGTCACTTACGCCACGATTACGCTGCAGAATTACTTTCGCATGTATGAGAAGCTGTCCGGAATGACGGGCACCGCACTCACCGAAGCGGAAGAGTTCAATAAAATCTACAAGATCGATGTGCTGCCCCTTCCGACCAACCTGGAGTACGTTGCGTCGCAGGAAGGTTCCGAGCTGCTTGAGATCCAATACCGCGAGAATGGGCACCGCTTCTTCTACTACAAACGTCACGACGATCCGGATGGCGAGCCGGTGTTCTGGAAGCGGAAGGACTATCAAGACGCCGTGTTCAGGACTGCGGAGGCCAAACTGCGGGCAGTCACCATGGAAATCCTGCGCCGGCACGTCAATGGACAACCGCTCCTGGTGGGAACCACATCCGTGGAATTGTCGGAACAGCTGTCGGGCCGATTGCGAGCCAAATTGCTCCAAAAGCTGGCGATGATCGAGATCCTACGCGATGCCTATCTGGAGGCGAATGAGATTCCCGACGATGGCATGCGGGTGGAGGAGCTGCAGCAGCTATACGGCCCATTGGATGATCTGAGCAACGCCTTGATGAAGCCGTTCGGACGCGATCTGGAAATTACGATGAACCCGAGCAAGGAAGAGAATCTCGATCGGCTGGCTCGCATTCTCTCACTCGATCCAGAGCACCAGGAGCGACTCGCGGAGACACTATCTAGTGGCATTAAGCACAATGTTCTGAATGCGAAGAGGCATGCTGAGGAATCGCAGATCATCGCCAGCGCCGGATCATTTGGTGCGGTAACCATTGCCACAAATATGGCGGGAAGAGGGGTCGACATCAAGCTCGGCGGGGAGATCGCGGAAGAAGTGCTTGCGTCGATCAATCGTGTACTCCGGAGAATGGAAATCTCGGGCCCGGAGTCACTTAACCTGAAGGAGCGCCTGGCATTGCTTGAGCGAGCGGATGAAACGGCGCTCGGGATCTACGAGGCTGAGGTAGCGCTCTTCCGCCGCTTCATGAAAGAGGAGGAGCTTGTTCGTGATGCAGGGGGCCTACATGTGATCGGCTCCGAGCGCCACGACGCCAGACGAATTGACAACCAGCTCCGG
>JAPUGV010000239.1 GCA_027298025.1 Chloroflexota bacterium
CACTGGGTTACACCTACGGTCTGACGGTTGTTCGGGTTGCCCGGGGTGCTACGCTGGCCATTGTGGCCCGTGATTTCATCACCGCCGCGCGCGCGCGCGGTGAACGAAGCAGGACCATCGTCCTGCGGGAATTTATGCCTAACGTGCTGGATGTGCTGCTGGTCGAATTAGCGATGCGGTCGTCATGGATGATTCTGGCTATCGCTTCGCTTTCCTTCCTCGGCTTTGGGATTTCCCCGCCAACCCCGGACTGGGGGCGTATGGTTTTCGAGCATGCGGTTCTCCTCGCAGTCGCCCCGTGGGGGACGTTTTTCCCGGTGATCGCTATCAGTAGCATGGTGATCGGCATCAACCTGGCCTCGGATTCCTTGTCCAAAGCGGTGGGACTGGAACGCACTCAGGAAGCACCGTTATGAGCCAAAAACTACTCCAGGTCGATCGCTTGACGACCGGTTACCGTACCCAAACGGGCCACATGGTGAAAGTGATCCGCGATGTGTCGCTCGAAATGCAGCAGGGTGAGACACTCGGCCTGGTGGGTGAGTCTGGCAGTGGCAAGACTACTTTCGGCATGGCACTGATGGGATACCTCCGACCTGGCGGCCAGGTGATGGCTGGCACAGTGCGCTTCGACGGAGTAGAGATATTTAGCCTGGGGCCAGCCGATCTGCTGAAAATTCGCGGGAAGCGGATGGCCGTTATCCCTCAGAGCGCCAGTCTATCCCTGACGCCCACCATGCGGGTGGGTGATCAGATCGCCGAGGCCTTGACGGTCCACGTCGGTCTTTCTGGATCTGAGCTGAGTGAACGCTTGGTGCAGTTGCTGACGCAGGTGCGCTTGCCTCAAGTGGACGAGATCGCCCGCCGGTATCCCCACGAGCTCTCGGGGGGTCAATTGCAAAGAGTTGCCATCGCCATGGGTTTGGCCGCTGTGCCCGAGTTGCTCGTTCTTGACGAGCCGACCACCGGCCTCGACGTTACGACTCAGGCCCACATCCTCCACTTGCTGCGAGAACTCCAGGAGGACTTGGGTATAGCGATGCTGTATATCAGCCACGACATTGGTGCGATTGCCCAGGTGTGCGACCGCTTGGCGGTGATGTATACAGGCCAAATCATTGAGGATGGGGCAATCGCCGAGGTTTTTGCCCGTCCGGTGCATCCCTATACTCGAGGCCTACTGAGTTCGGTTCCTCGTCTTGCGTATGCCGGCCTACCCCGAGCTATGGCCGGTCGGCCGCCTGGCCCCGGCGAACATGAGGTTGGCTGTTCCTTCGCCCCGCGCTGCGCCTTCGCCGATGAGACTTGTACGACCATTGACCCCACACTCGAGCCAACCGATCAGAATGGGAAGATAGCGCATTTGGTGCATTGCCATCATTGGCAGCGCGTCGTGGCAAGCGAGGATTTTGGTCAGTTGCAAGACTTGAAGGCGCGCACGAAGAAGGCCGTTAAACTAGAACCGCTGATCGAGCTGGCCGAGGTGGACATCACCTATGCTAAGCGTGGTCTGGGGGCGTTTCTGCGGCGGCTGCGCGGCGTGCCCGAGCCGCCCACGACGGTGAGTGACTTTACCCTCACGATACACCGGGGCGAAACGGTGGCGCTCGTGGGTGAGAGCGGCTCCGGAAAATCAACCATAGCCCGGACCATCGCCGGATTGTTGCCACCGAGCGCCGGTCAGATTCGCTATGGGGAGCAGGATCTCACCTCCGTAGTCGAACGCCGTCCGATGGAGATGCGCCGCAAGATCCAGATTATCTTCCAACACCCCGAAGCTTCCCTCAATCCGCGCCAGACCGCCAAGCAGCTTCTCGATGCCCCCCTGCGGCTTTATTTCAAGACGGCCCGAAAACAGCGCCTGGAGCGCTCCGCCTCGCTGCTAGAAGAGGTGCGGCTCACCCCACGATATCTGGAATACTATCCTGGCCAACTATCCGGCGGTGAAAAACAGCGGGTTGCCATCTCGCGTGCCTTTGCCGCCAAGCCGGAATTGGTGCTGTGTGATGAAGTGACCTCCGCGCTCGATGTTTCGGTTCAGGCTGCCGTCCTGGATCTGTTGGATGGACTCCAGGCCGATCAGGGAGTGGCCTACCTCTTCATCTCGCACGACCTGGCTATCGTTCGCGCCATCGCCGATCGAGTGGTCGTACTGTATCAGGGCCGGATGTGCGAGGTAGGGTCGGTCGACCGGATTTACGCGGCACCCTACCATCCCTACACCGAGACGTTGCTAGCAGCGGTGCCGGAGCCCGTTCCGGGCGCGCGGGCGCGCCGGCTCGCCAAGGACGTGCAAGAGGCGGAACCGCCGGCACGAGGTTGCTGTTTCCAGCGGCGTTGTCCACGCCGGGTAGGGTCTATCTGTGACGAAGAGACGCCCCCCTGGCGGGTTGCGGCTGAGGGGCATGTCATTAGCTGCCATATCCCGCTTGAGGAACTGCGGGAGTCACAAATGGATCTCATTAGCACGCCCAGCGCCGCAGCACACCCGGTTGTGGTTGATGGTCCGTAATTTGGCACGCGACGTTGCCGCTCAGTAGACATAAACTCCGAAATAGATCCCAGGCTGCAACAATCCGCATCATTCCGCCGCTACACAGCGCCCGGATGCGGGCAGTGTATCCCTCTCCTTGATCTTGAAATTCCATAGGCCAGCTACATGGGATAGGATCGGGACGAACCCCTGGGCGCCGATGGCGTGCTCACTGCCGGGGCTGGTGGACGTGGCGCACGCGATTGGCTTGTGTACCGTGCGTTCTTCCACGACAACGAGGACCTCTCTATGTCACAGTCTCTATCCCTTTTGAAAGTGCTCAATCCGCAAGCCGGCTGGTATCGTGGTGACTTCCACGCGCACACCAACTACTCAGATGGGGTACACACGCCGGTCCAATTGGTTGAGGTGGCCAGGGCCGAAGGATTGGACTTTATTACTATTACCGATCACAACACCATTGACGCCTTCTCCAAATTCGGCGAAGAGCCGACCCTTCTAATTATTCCTGGCTTGGAGGTCACCCTCAAGGAGGGGCATTTCAACGTCTTTGGCATGGAAGGTTGGCTCGACTGGATGGAGCCCATCTTCACCGGCCAGAATACACCCGAATTGACAGGCATTTATGGGACGACAACCGCGCTGATGCGGCGCACCTCCTCGCAGGGGCTGCTCAATTCGATCAACCATCCGCTCTTGCCCTGGGAGCCCCCCCTGGAATGGCGCGACGGGGCGACCGACCTGCGTTACCTGGACTGCCTGGAGATTTGGAACGACCCCAGTTGGCCGGACAACGTGCAGGCCAACCCCAAGGCAGTGGCCTTGTGGACAGATTGGCTCAATGCCGGCTATCGGATAACTGCAATTGGCGGCAGCGATTATCATCAGCCGGTACCCGAGCCGGGTCAGGACAAGCCACCCGAACGCCTGGGATTGCCCAGCACCTATGTGTACGCGGAGCGACTCTCCGGCGCCGCGATCCTGGAGGGACTGCGGCGGCGGCGGGCCTACGTGAGCATGGGCGCGCGGGTGACCTTTCAGGCCCAAGCCGACCACACAACGCATGAGATTGGGGCTGACTTGGGGGAACTGAGCGGAGCCATCGATTTTAAGGCTACGGTTACAGACTGCCCCTCCTCGGCCCGCGCCCAGATCGTGAAGAACGGCCACGTCATTTTCGAAGTGCCGGTGGAGGGCGGCCAGGCAAGCCTGCGATACAGCGCCGATGCCATGACGACTCACTCGGACTGGTATCGCCTCCACGTGGCCGATCAGGACGGCCAGATGCTGGCTATGACCAACCCTATCTTCGTTGGCCCCCGACGTAGGTCTGATTCTCACACCTACGGGGATTATGCGGGCGCGGCTAGCGGCAAGCAACCGTAGCAAATGCCTCCCGTGACCCAACGCCTCATACCGTAGCGGGCTGCCGTCCCCCACAGCATGGGATCGTCTTGGACAAATACGGCAAGCCGCGACGGATGGGGTTCGATGGATCACGAAATCCAGCGGACGAAACGACTCTGCCGAACGTTGTTCATAATCACGGTGTCGGGAATGTCGGAGCTGAGACCGTGATTGGAGCGATGGCTGACGATTGGGCCGTGGCTCGGATAGCGAGGGTTTACGGCGGGCACTGGGATCGCCCGGGGCGGCGACCCTTCCGGAATGGGGGATTCGACAGGCCCTGAGGGAGTTTCGAGGACCGGTTGAATTAAAGACTATCTGAGGCGCTTTAGAGTAACGTAGGGTGACTGCTATGGAAACTATCAACATTGGGCTCATCGGGACAGGCTTCATGGGTAAAGGCCACGCAATGGCTTATCAGATGGTGCCGAAGATTTTTAGCCCTGCTCCGGCCTTCCCGAATCTCGTGGTCGTGGGGGATGTTACGGAGGATCTGGCTCGGAAAGGGGCTCGCGATTTCGGTGCTGAAGGATGGGTGGTGGGGTGGGAGCAGGTCGTTGACGATGAGAGGGTGGACCTGGTTGACATCACCACACCGAACAACCTACACAAGGAAATAGCCTTGGCTTCCGCGAAGGCTGGAAAGCACATCTATTGCGAAAAGCCGCTAGCCCTTACCGGAAAAGATGCCAAGGAGATGTACGAAGCGGCTGCGAGGGCAGGGGTCATCACCATGGTGGGCTTCAACTTCATCAAGAACCCGGTCGCGTTGCTCGCCAAAGAAATGATCGAGGCAGGCGAGCTTGGGGAAATTTACCATTTTCGGGGCTCTTTCCACCAAGACGTTCTCGCCGATCCAAATGCTCCGTTCTCTTGGCGTTTTGATCGTCTCATCGCGGGCTCCGGCGCGCTGGCCGATCTCGGCTCGCATGTGATTGAGTTTGCGCGGTTCTTGGTGGGCGACTTCGAACGAGTGTGCGGATTAGCCAAGACGTTCATTGAAGAGCGCCCGCTGGCGGCAGGAGTATCTGGCTACCGAAGTAAAGCCACCTCGGAGGGATCCACGCGCACCGTGGAGAATGAAGATTCCATCCATTTTCTGATTGAGTTCAAAGGTGGAGCCACAGGCACGATCGAAGCCAGCCGCATCGCAACGGGCCGGAAGGTTTTCATGGCCTATGAAGTCAACGGCAGCAAGGGTTCTCTGCATTTCGTACACGAACGCATGAACGAACTCAACGTCTACCTGTCCACGGACCCGACGGGTCGGCAGGGCTTCAAGACCATCTTGGCGGGTCCCGAGCACCCTTATTACGAGTCATTCTGGCCCGTCGCGGGAATTGGCCTGGGCTACGAAGATATGAAAATCATCGAGGTCTATGAACTGCTCGACGCATTAGCGAATAACGAGCCGGCCTACCCCGACTTTAAAGAAGGTTGGAAAGTGTGCCAGGTCATCGATGCGGTGCTCCTTTCGGTGGAAGAGGGCCGTTGGGTATCCGTAGAGGAGATCTAGGCCATCGGAGGCCGCCGCGGGGTCATGAGCATACCCTGCGCCCGCTCCTGCTCTTCCAATGAAACTCGGAAGCGGCGCTACAGCCCTGAGCCAGAACGAGGTCCGCGCAAGACGAAGAGCGCGTAACGGGAGTGACCCCGCGTGATCAAGTTTTGCCAATTCGGTGTCGGTCTGATCGGCTCCATCCATGCGGCCAATATCGCCAAGAACCCCAAAGCAAGCCTGCGTTATGTGGTAGACCTCGACGCGGGAGCGGCACGGCGAGCGGCGGAAAAATATGGCGCGCAGGTCGCCGATTCGAACACGGCGCTGGCGGATCCCGAGGTGGACGCGGTGCTCATCGCCTCTCCCACGAATACGCATGCGGAGCTGCTGACGGCTGCGGCCAAGGCCGGAAAAGCGATCTTCTGTGAAAAGCCGATCGATCTGGACATCCAGCGCGTCGATGACTGCCTGCGCAAGATTGAAAAAGCAAGCGTGCCGGTCGCCATCGGCTTCAATCGCCGTTTTGATCCGAGCCATCGAGCGGTTCACGACGCGCTTCGTGAGGGCCGGGTCGGCACGATCGAAATGGTTCTTCTCACTTCGCGCGGCCCTGAGCCCCCACCGATCAGCTACGTCAAAGTGTCCGGAGGTCAATTCCGCGATCAGATGATTCACTTCTTCGACCTCGCTAGGTGGCTGCTTGGGGAAGAACCCATCGAAGTTTTTGCGATGGCCAGCTGCATGGTCGATCCGGCGATCGGCGAGGCCGGAGACGTCGACACCTCGATGGTGCTGATGAAGACGGCAAGCGGCGCCCTATGCCATATCAACAACAGTCGCCGGACGACCTATGGATATGATGAGCGGATCGAGGTATTCGGCTCTTTAGGCATGGTCCAGTCTACCAACCCGCGACCGAAGAGCGTTCATTACCATACGGCGGAGGGTTCCCGACGGGAGGGATTCTTCGACTCTTGGCTGGACCGATTTCTCGATTCCTACCGAGTGGAGCTGGATCACTTCATCGATGCGATCGGTGCCGGCACAAAGCCGATGGTTACTGAACAGGATGGTCGATTGGCGCTCGTACTAGCGAACGCCGCGCTGAGATCTTATGAGACGGGCTCGCCGGTTAAAATCTGAGGTGGAGCGTCAGCGCTCGACGTGAACCGGCCAGGCAAGAAGTGAGGAGCGAACTTGGGCCTGACGGCGATCTTATGTCTCAGCCGCTCGTTTGGAGCGGTGTGATGGACAGCCACC
Organism: Chloroflexota bacterium; assembly: GCA_027298025.1. Classification (GTDB taxonomy): domain Bacteria; phylum Chloroflexota; class Anaerolineae; order Anaerolineales; family E44-bin32; genus JADFRG01. The sequence goes on from JAPUGV010000239.1 coordinate 6,663, forward strand.
GGGAGGGAATGCCATGATTGAGCAGGATGCGCGTCGGCTCCGCTTGGGGATGGTGGGAGGAGGTCGTGGCTCGCTTATCGGCGCGGCTCACCGCATCGCCGCCCGCCTCGATGACCGCTACGAGTTGCTGGCCGGAGCGCTGTCTGCCGACCCGGATCGTGCCAAGGCTTCGGCCCTCGAGCTTCGAATCCCGCAAGATCGTGGCTACGGCAGCTACGAAGAAATGGCCCAGGCTGAAGCGGCGCGCCCGGATGGCGTCGAGGTGGTCAGCGTGGTTACACCCAATGACAGCCATCATGCCATCTGCCGAGCGTTTCTCGACCGCGGATTCGACGTCATCTGTGACAAGCCCCTGACGACCAACCTTGAAGACGCCCTCGATCTGGTGGCGACGGTCCGCGAGACCGGGCTCATCTTCGGCATCACCTACAATTACACCGGCTACCCTATGGTGCGCCACGCTCGGACGATGGTGGAGCAGGGACAACTTGGCGAGATTCGAGTGGTGCAGGTGGAATTTGCTTCGGGCTGGATGTCGACGCTGCTGGAGGAAACCGGCCACAAGCAGGCGGCTTGGCGCACAGACCCGGCTCGAGCCGGGCCTTCGTTCGTGGTCGGCGACATCGGCACCCACGCCCATCACTTGGCCGCCTTCGTTTCGGGCCTTGAGCTGGCGGAACTATCCGCGGAGCTCAGCGTGATGGTGCCAGGACGGCGACTGGATGACAACGCCCACATCTTGCTTCGTTACACGAGTGGTGCTCGAGGCATGCTGTGGGCAAGCACAGTCGCGGTGGGCAGTGAACATGGCCTTCGCATCAGGATCTATGGCGACAAAGGCGGTCTAGCTTGGGAGCAGGAGAACCCCAACCACTTAAAATTTTCTCCCCTGGATGGGCCGACTCGGACTCTGGGGCGTGGAAGCGAGGGGCTCTCAGCGGAGGCGACTCGGGCGACGCGCGTCAGCCTAGGCCATCCGGAAGGCTTCTTCGAAGCCTTTGCCAACCTTTATACGGATATGGCGGATGCGATTGTTTCGCGGCGTGCTGGGACCCAGGCCAACTCGCTGGCCCTTCAGTTTCCGACCGTCGAAGATGGGGCGCGAGGGGTGAAATTCGTGGAGGCCGCGTTGGAATCGAGCGGCAAGAACAGTGCCTGGGTCGACGCAACCCTAACTCTCTAAGAACTTCGGCCATCCATATCTTGTGTTGGCAAGGCTGGCGAACCGGCGCCTGTAGATATGATCGCCAGCCATACGAGAAGTGAAGCCGCTATCCAAGCAGCGGAGGACGCTCTTCCTCCTAGAGACTGGCAGGCTCTAACTCGACCGTGCTGAGCTGGGAGCGGGTTGATCTTGTTCGGGACGGTCTTGGCCGGGCAGCGAGTGCACTGAATTCGGTGGCGGCCGCGATGGGGGCTGTGACCCGTAGGTGTGATTCCGACCAGCCACGAGCGTGCCGCGCAGGCGTTAGGGCATCAACCTAAGGCGTGGACTGCAGTTGTCAAGTTTGACATCTTGGCCGATGGCGGTCTCTCGGTCGAGCATGCCCGGCCGCAGTCCGGGGCAGCGATCAGCCGCTGGGCGTCGATCTGTTTCAGTGCCCGCCCGCTCGGGACGCCAAACTCGGCGGCGGTTTAGTCCGTGATGTGGACACTCGCCGTTGGCGCTGACGGCTCGCCTAAGGCTGTTCGGTAGGCCGCCGGAGTTAGCTAGGCTAGTCGTGCTCTGTGCCGTTGGGCATGATTGCGCCCGTGAGCGACGTGGCGCTAGCCAACTGCTCATCGGTGACCTCGGCCCGGCTCAGGTTGGCGTTGTGCAGGTCGGCTCCGCTCAAGTCGGCCCCGCTCAGGTCGGCATTGAACAGGTCAGCCCCAGTCAGGTCAGCCCCAGTCAGGTCAGCCTCGCTGAGG
>JAPUGV010000024.1 GCA_027298025.1 Chloroflexota bacterium
GAGCGGCACCGTGGCGGGGACGCCAGCCTATATGTCCCCAGAGCAGGGCCGCGGAGAGAAGGTCGACTCCCGCAGGGACATCTATTCGTTGGGAATCGTGCTGTATGAAATGGCGACCGGGGTGGTCCCGTTTCATGCCGAAACCCCAATGGCGGTGGTCGTGAAACACATCATCGACCCCCTGCCGCTTCCCCGCAGCAGGAATCCCGAGCTTCCGGAGGAGATCGAACGCGTGATATTGAAAGCGCTCTCAAAGGAGCGCGCCGATCGCTTCCAGGAAGCGGGTGAGTTGGCGAAGGCGCTGAACGAGGCGGTCAAGGGGCTACCGGGAGGAGTGGCAGAGGCTGTTCCAGCCGTGACAGCGGGTCAGACGACCATCGAGGCCGCAGACGACGTCGACATTGCGGCCCAGGCAGCTGCCGCGCAGAAGGTTGCCGAGGGGTTGAAAGAGTCTGAGATTGAGTCCGCTGCGACGCAGGAAGCCGGCGGATTCCTATCTGGCAGGGGACGGATCGCGGCCGTGGTGGCTGGGTCTTTGCTCCTGATCGCGATCGTGGCGGTCGGGGCGGCTCAATTGCTCAGCGGCTCTTCGGGAGTGCCGGAAACGAGCGTGCTGCCATTCGTGGACGGGATCCTCGAGACTGGGTTGGAAGAAGCGCTCTCGGCGGTTGAGGGTTTAGATGCGGCCATTGAGAATAATCCGGAGAATCTCGAATTGTATTTTGAGCGCGCCCGCGTCCATGCTGAGGCTGGCGAGTTCGACCTTGCCTACGAGTCCATTCTGCAGGGGATTGAGGTGATACCCGAGGAAGCCTGGGTGCACGAGAACGCAGGCAATACTCTATGGGAGTTGGGGCTATTCGATGAGGCGGTCTCTGAGTATCGGCGCGCGCTCGAGCTCGACCCACAGTCCTACTGGCTGTATTACAACATGGCGGAGATCTATCGGGAGACCGGTCGGCAGGATGAGGCGGCCGCAGTGCTATTTGAAGCCATTGAGAATCCGAGTCTCGCTGCCGATCCCGACGAACTGGATAGTATCGGCTGGTCCTTCCTCTCGCTCGAGATGGTCAACGAGGCAGAGGCGGCATTTAATCGAGCGCTCGAGGCCGATCCGGATAATCCAACGCGGTATGAGGGCCTGGCGGAAGCGGCATATCTACGCGGGGGTGCCCCCGCCGGAATTGAAATGGTCGAGGCCGGGATCCAGCGGTTTCCGGAGCACGCTCCCTTCCAAGAATCCTCCGGCTACTTTTATTGGGAGCTGGGAGACCTGGAGCAGGCGGTTCTAGCCTTCAATAAGGCCATCGAACTTGACTCCAGCAATAGTGGTATCTACGGATCTCTGGCCAGCATCTTGGTCGAAACGGGTAGAGAAGCGGAAGCAAGGGAATTGATACGGCGCGGGCTGGAGCGATACCCGAATGTCCGTGAGTCTTATGTGGTCGCGGCAGATTTCTACATGGGGATCGGCGAGGTCGGCGAGGCCATCGCGCTATTTGAACGAAGCGTGGAACTGAGTCCGGAAGACGGGTGGTCGCACGCCTATCTTGCCCGGGCCCTTGTGGATGCGGGAAACCAGAATCGGGCGCGCCTGATGCTCGGCGAGGCTTCGGCAAGGAGTTTCGGCGATCCATGGCTGGACGAATTCATCGGATGGACCTACATAGACCTGGGCGACTGCGAGCAGGCGGTCGATCATTTCGTACGCGCGTTGTTCATGGATCCTTCCATCGACAGCGCCGAACAGGGAATTCGAGAATGCGGGGGATAAATCTCAGGGCCGAAAGCCTCGCATATGGCGGATTCATGCAGGCTAATCTATCGCGCGTAGGAGGGCAGGCGGGCGCGAACGAGGCCCCGGTTCATCAATCAAATTTTCGCATTAATTATCCCTGGTATGGGCCCGAAGCAGCAGCGATGAAGGGGATCGGCGCTCATCAAGACGCCACAGTCCGGCTTCCTGGGCCTGATCCACCGCCTCCTGAAACTCATTGCCGGTGACGCCGCGGTTGATCTCCTCGAACTTCTCTGAATTCACGCGTCCCGCCGGATAGTACTGCTGCATCACATTTACGTAGGTGTCACGCGAGACCTCGCGCGCAAGGAACCGCATGATCTCGCCAGCGCCCGCGATTTCCCCAGGCATCACCAGATGCCGCACGAGAACCCCACGCTTCGCCAACCCTCGCTCGTCAAACTTAAGTGCTCCTACTTGCCGATGCATCTCTCGGATGGCCCTGCGGGCCGCCTGAGCGTAGTCTTTGGCCAGTAAATAGCGCAGCGACAACCGCTCATCCCAGAATTTGAAATCCGGCATGTAGATATCCACGATGCCTTCCATCAGGCCCAGGCTGTCCATGGAGTCGTAGGCGGAGGTGTTGTACACAAGCGGCAGTCCCAGACCGCCTTCAACCGCTAGCGGCAGCGCCTCAAGGATCTGCGGGACGACGTGCTCCGGCGTTACGAAGTTGATGTTGTGGCATCCCATGGCCTGCAGCTCCAGCATCATCTCCGTCAGCCGCTCCGGCCTCGTCTCTTCGCCCTCGCCGGCCTGGCTGATGTCGTAGTTCTGACAGAAGACGCAGCGCAGGTTGCACATCGAGAAGAAGATCGTTCCGCTGCCGTTCCAGCCGCGCAGACAGTCTTCCTCTCCGAAATGGGGGAAGTAGCTGCCCACACGGGCATAGCGCCCCGTCTTGCAAGCCGCGGTCTTATCCATCATGCGATCCACGCCGCAGTCGCGCGGGCAGACCAGACAATGGCTCAACCGCTCCAGACCTGCCGCGGCCCGACGTCGGAGCTCGCCAGAGCGGTGGAGTGCCATATACGCGGGCTCGAAATCCGCCTGCGGAATGGTAAACCGAGGTCGTGAGGCCATTGCACTTATTCTACACGGGAGCCTGTTTCACGGTAATGGCAAGCTCCTTGCACCATTGGCGATGATATGCGAGCGAATATTGAGCAAACTCGACCCGCTCGGGTGCCCGTTATTGCTACTCAGCCTGCGCGCCCGTTCCTCGCACGGACCTTGCACCCAGATACCGCCAGCTCCCAAAGATCACGCTCCAGGGTGGTCTGGGCGGGGGTCATAGCCGCCATTTTCCTATCCCTGCCCATAGTTCTACCGGTCGGGGCCTACGGTTGGCTGCGCCTGTCGCGGACCGTTGCACCGGGCGTGCGGGTAGGCGAGATCCCGGTGGGCGGCATGCGCCTCGGGCAGGCCATCGAGGCGCTCGACCAATCCTGGAACCAGGAGCTTGTAATGACCGCGGTGGACACGGCCGACGCGGGTCGAATATGGACGGTGCGTCCCGCCCAATTCGGTCTGGCAGTAGACGCCGCTGGGAGCGCAGAGCAGGCATATGCATTTGCCCGCGAAGGCAGCCTGCCCTCCTCAATCTGGGGAATGGTGAAAGCATTCTCCAACGGTTGGGAGATAAAACCAATCGTCACCTTCGATCCAGATGTTGCTCGGGTTGGCCTGGAATCGCTCTCTGAAACCACGTATATTCCTGCCGCCGATGCCCAGCTGGGTCTGGCCGCAGGGGAGGTGACCGCAACCTACGCTCAATGGGGAAGGCAACTGGACATCGATTCGAGCCTTGCGCTCATCGCCGCCGATCCGGATGCGATTCTGCTTCGATACGGATTCGTGCCATTAGTCACCATCCCGCTCCCGCCAGCGATTGAGGAAGTTGCACAGGCAGCGAATGAGGCGGAGCGTCTGCTTTCCGCCGGCCCAACCTTGAGGGCCTATGATCCAGTGATCGACGAGTGGCTCGAGTTCACGCCCTCTCGGGAGCAGGCCAGTGCGTGGTTGCAGATCCACCGCGACGGATCAGGGCTGAGCGTTGAGGTGGATGAGGAAGCGGTGGGTCCGTACATCGCCAGCCTGCAGACCACCGTGGGTGAAGAACGGACGCTCGATCTGCAAGCCGCGACCGCCGCGCTATTGGCGGGCCTGCGTGGTGAGAAAGTGGAGCCGCTGCGAGTCCAGTACCTCCCCCGATACTATGTTGTGACTCCGCAAGACACGCTCATCTCGATCAGCTTCAAGGTTGGGATCCCGTATTGGCAGTGGCTCGAGGTAAACCCAGACGTCAAGGCAAGAGGCCTCAGGGTGGGTGAATCGATCACCATTCCGCCTCGAGACTCCATGCTGGAGCTGCCTGTCGTTGAAGGCAAGCGCATCGTGATCAGCATTTCAGAACAGCACATGTGGCTTCAAGAAGGTGGGGAGGTCATAATCGAGCACATCATCAGCACCGGCATCCCGAATTCGCCCACAATGCCAGGGATCTTCCAGGTGAAGTCTCGCTATGTCAACGCCTACGCTTCGAAGTGGGATCTGTATATGCCGCACTTCCTGGGCATCTACCACGCCACACCCAACCTGCTAAATGGGATCCACGGCTTGCCATCGCTTTCAAACGGGGCACGCCTTTGGGAAAACATACTGGGCAGCCCGGCATCCTATGGCTGCGTGATCCTGGATCTGGAGGCCGCTGAACACCTCTTCACCTGGGCGGAAGACGGCGTCATAGTCGAGATCCGCGCCTGAGCCGGAGTGCCTTCCGCGACCATGGGGCCAGCCCGGGCAGGTAGCGGTCCGAGGCCAAATCCGGAGGTACTTGGTCCTGCGTCCCGAGAAGAATCGATGCCTGATTCTCAACCCAGGCCAGAAAATCCTGGTACCGTGCAGCATCCACACTCGAGTAGCGCTCGATCTCCTGACGCGCAGCCTCCGGATCGCGCCAGAGACGCAGGACGTCCCCCTCCGTCAAACTAAGCGCGGCCATCGGACGATCGATTATCCCTAACCCATACTCTCGGAGGCCGAGCTAGCGTAGGATTTCGGCTCGAAAGAGCCCTGCGTGGCTTGCGCCGGTATCGATCCGATAGCTTGTGAAGATCTCTTCAGTGGCGGCCGCGCCACCGAGTACATTCCGTGCTTCGACGACCAGTACGCGTCGGCCCGCGCCGGCTCGGATCGGCGGCGGTAATGCGGAATCGATCCTCCGCCAGCCGCCAGACCGTGCCATCGTCGACGATCTTGCTATCGTCATCGCACCGGGGGCTGTAGAGGATCTGACTGATCTTGCAATGAGTCATATCGCGAGGCACGATGCGATCCACAACGGCAGCAGCCTGCGGGCCAGTGATGTCGTACTTGAAAAGTGGGGAGACGTCGATCAGCGCGGCTGAGTTGCGGATGGCGAAGTACTCGCGCAGGTGCGTGTGTTCATAGGTGACGGCGGACCAATAGCCGGACCATTCTCGCCACTCTTTGCTTTCGCCCAGTTTGGAAGTGCGGGGGTGGAACGGAGTGGGAATTGGCTTGCGGACCTGGAACTCATCCGCAATTTTACACTTTCGCTAGGGGGTGGTCTCCGCAGGCGAGTCCTCTAAGGACGAATCACCTGAATATCGGAGAACTTTGTCATGCACGCCTTTCCACAGGCCGACCCAGGCCTGCTCGGCTTCCAGGTCAGCCTCGGCCATCCAGCCCCACTTGCGCTCGAAGGCCACCCTCCTCCAATTCGTACCGCGGGCGTTCACTCCATTGAGACCGTTGATATGGGATAACACGATCCCTAGTTCGCCGTCTGGAATGGCGGAGAAGGCGGCATAGTTATCACCAGGTCCCACGCGAATGTCGGCTGTCCGAACCGTTCGAACCGGTTGGCCCACCTCGA
>JAPUGV010000240.1 GCA_027298025.1 Chloroflexota bacterium
GCCTCCTCGGCCATTTGCATATAAGTCTTTGCCATTGTCTCCGCTCCTCCTTATGTGTGATTACTCAGCGCTACCTCTGTGTCTGACAGCATGATACTCTCCGCGTCATTCATTGGACCTATGTGCCTTGTTCGCAAAATACGAGCTGCCTCTTTTCATCATGCTCACAGTGAATCCCCAAATACCAAGCGCACTTGAGGCCCTAGTTTGAGGATGGCTATCGATTGTTGCCCGGCCATATGACGGCTGCGAGCTGCCTGCCTGCTTGTGCTCGCAGCGTGCGGCATCGAGGTTGTCCTGGCGGACTAGGCCACTTGTGCCTGCGCCACCCTGGACTGCTAGGGCAGGCAAGTGCAGGCAGGGAGCGGCCGAGGTTCGCCCCTTCAACGGAATTGTTCCTGAACCCGGGATCCCAGTCGTCTCTTGCCCTAGCCACAGCATCCCCGGTCCGGCTCCACCCGCAGGGTGCTCCAGCGAGCGGTTAGAGAGCATGGATTTACCTACTTCTCGCCCCAAGCTTTCTTCCACCTATGTAGAAAAACGCATCATATCATCTCGCTAGTACATGGTATGCGGCAAAGCCAGCCCATGTTTTATTGTATTAAACCGTTTCAACTGCCAGACAATTGAAAAGGTCTTATCAAGAAGCTCTAACTGAGGATAAGTTGCCCTATGATTATGAAATTGTTGGTGTCAAAAACAACAGGGAGGCAAAAAAATACAAGTTTTTTGGTTCACCGCAGATCAGCATTGACTGCAAAGATATTGACTCTCAAGCAGAGAAGGCAAGTCAGTTTCACACAGAAGGATGTAGGGTTACCATATGGCAAGGGAAGATGGTTGAGTATCCTCCTAAAAAAATGTTACTTAGTGCCCTCCTGAGGGAACAAAAAGGCGTAAAAATGACGGACAAAGAGAATGGAACAGTTCATATCTGCCCAATGCACCCAGAGGTTAAGGGCAAAAAGGGGGATCGATGTGATATCTGCGGGATGTTATTGGTACCAGAGGATGAAGTAATTAGCACACAGCATGTACACGAATCAGAGGAAGTGAAGTCGTTTTTGCAAACCTACCAGCCCTTGTTCATAATCATTGGCTTAATCTTTTTACCAGTATTGACCCTAGCCTTAAGAGATCTGTACACGGGCAACTTTGTTTGGCAGAGAAGCATGAGCTTTTTCATGGCCGGATTTTTCCTGGTCTTTTCTGGTTTCAAATTCCTAAATTTATCAGGATTTGCACAAGGCTATTCGACCTACGATCTATTGGCTAGGCGCTGGTTTGCTTATGGCTATATTTATCCCTTTATCGAGCTCACTTTGGGTTTAGCTTACCTGATCGGTTATAACCCACCCTTAACAAACCTGGTAACAGTGGGCGTTATGACTTTCAGCGGCGTAGGAGTGGTCCAAAGCGTGGCCAAAAAGCGAAATTTCAAGTGTGTTTGTTTAGGTACTATCATCGACGTACCGCTTACAAACGTCACCATCATCGAAGACTTTGGCATGGCCTCTATGGCACTTCTTATGCTTCTTTAGGTTGCGTAGAACCATAGTCCGCAGCAATTTTTCCGGTGTTTGTGCGCACGAATTTGCCCAATAGCTGGTGGCACAGCCAGGATTGGAAACATTTGTTCCAAAGTGCTAAACTGCGCTTTCACCCCCACGACAGATAAAGCGAAGCTCAGTAAATCTCTGGCCGAAGCACTTGCCGGATTAGAGTCGGAGTATTTGGGCGCTCGCAACCTCGGGGCATCCCAGCCGTGTTGCTTATCGAACGGTGCCAATTGAGATGCTACTCTCCATCTTGAATTAAGAGAACGCTAATCCATTATTGTTGACCGGCTTATAAATCTGCATTAATCTACACGAGATCCAGAGATTTCTACAGCTTTGCATCAATTTTTTTTACGACCTGCCGGGGCACCGAATCGCGGCCAAGTCATCGCCGGGCGTAATTACACTTCGGAAGTAGGCTTCCTTGACACTATGTCGACAAATCCGTTTGTCTGGGGCCTTTAGCACCAGAACCTCACACTGCAGATGAACATCATCTGCTTGGGGATCAATCACCGAACGGCGCCGGCCTCTTTGCGCGAGCGGCTCTCCTACAACGAGTCCAAGCTAAAAGCCATGTTGGCGCGGTCCAGTCACGGCGAACGGGAGGCTGTCACGCCGTTTTCCGAGCTCGGAGTACTTTCGACCTGCAATCGGGTCGAGCTTTACGCGGTGGCCTCGCAGCCTGACGCCCGCGACCTTGTAGGCTTGCTGGCCGAGACCAGCGGGGTGAGCGACAAGGATCTCGAAGGGCACACCTACGACTATCAGGATAGCGAGGCAGCTGACCACTTATTTAGAGTTGCCTCCGGGCTGGACTCATTGGTTTTGGGTGAGCCTCAGATCTTGGGGCAAGTTTCCGAGGCCCATACTTTGGCCCTGCGGGTCGGCGCGAGCGGCCTGATTTTGTCCCGCCTATTTCAGGCCGCCATCCATGCCGGCAAACGGGCGCGCAGCGAGACTGCCATCTCTTCCAAGCCGGCAACGGTGAGCTCGGTGGCAGTGCACCTGATCGCAAGTCAGGTGCGGCAGATGGAAGGCTCTCAGGTCTTGGTGATCGGCGCAGGCGAGATGGCGGAGTTGGCCGTGGAAGCCCTCCGGAAGCGCACGGTGGGTGGCATCACGGTGATTAATCGCACCGTTGAGCGTGCAGCAGCCCTTGCTAGCCGATGGGGCGCCCGATCGCGTTCGTTTGAGGCTCTCGAGCAGGAGCTAGAACGCGCCGATGTGGTGATCTCCTCCACCGCCGCGCCTCACCCCATTCTCAATGAAGGTACGGTGCGATCGGCCATGGCTCATCGTCCTGCCCGACCGCTGATAGTGATGGATATTGCCTTCCCGCGGGATGTTGAAGAAGCGGTCGGCCGGGTCCCTGGAGTGCATCTGTACGACCTCGACAAGCTAGAGCAGGGGGCCAGCAGAACCGCCGAAGAGCGGATCTCGCAGGTGCCCCAGGTTGAGCGCATCATCGGCGAGGAGATGGAGCGCTTTCAGGAGTGGCTTACGACTCTGGAAGTCAGACCCGTTATCCGGGCCATGCGAGAGCAGGCAGAAGCCATCCGCCAACGCGAGATCAGGCGCACTCTCAGGCATTTAGACGAGCTCGGCGTAGATGGGGCACAGGAGATCGAAAGTCTGACCAAATCATTGGTCAACAAGCTACTCCATGAGCCGACAGTCCGACTCAAGCAGCACTCGCAGAATGGGCAAGGAGCACGTTATGCGTTGTTAATTCGCGAGCTCTTTGGCTTGGGGGATGAGAGCGAGGCGGACCCGCCATAAGCGCGCTTAAGCTGCAGCAGGCGGTGATAGCGACGCGGCCCTCACAGCTGGCCCGCTGGCAGGCCCAGGCCGTTAAGGAGGCCCTCGCCCGGCGCTGGCCCGAGCTGTCCTTTCAAACCGTGGTCATCCAGACCTCCGGCGATCGCACTCTAGATCAGCCGCTTCCGGCGATCGGAGGGAAAGGCGCCTTCACGAGTGAGCTCGAGGAGTCGCTGCGCAATCGAAAGGTGGACTTGGCCGTGCACTCGCTCAAGGATCTCCCCATAGAGAATTCCCCAGATCTGGTCCTCGGCGCCATTCTCATGCGTGAGGACGCCAGGGACGTGCTGATTTCGGGCAACGGAGCCGGACTGAGTGACCTTCCCGCCGGGGCATCCGTGGGAACTTCAAGTCCGCGGCGACAGGCTCAGATCCTGGCGCTGCGCCCCGATCTGCTAGTGCGCTCAATCCGCGGCAACGTCGAAACCAGGATCCGCAAGGTTCGCGAGGGTCAGTACGCGGCGGCCGTGCTCGCTGCGGCTGGCGTTCTGCGACTTGGGTTAGCGGAGCACGTAGCGGAATGGTTCTCGCTAGATCAAATGCTACCTGCCCCTGGCCAGGGTGCCCTGGCCGTACAATGCCGCGCAGGTGACGAGCAAGTTCTCGATCTGCTGCGGCCGCTGATCTCTAAGCCGGTTCAGGCCGCTGTGACTGCGGAGCGGACTTTCCTGTCTCAGCTCGGTGGCGGCTGTTTACTGCCCGTTGGCGCTTATGGAGAAACCCAGGAGGGTGACACCAAGCTGCTTGGAATGGTGGCCTCCGTCGATGGTCGCACGGTGGTTCGGGTCTCCGGAAGCGGATCGGAGCCGCGGAAACTGGGAGAGAAGCTGGGGACCGAGGCGCTGGCTCGCGGGGCGCGGGAGATCCTGAGCGTTGAGTAGCCTCTCAGCGTTGGCAGGCCGAAGAGTGGTGGTCACTCGACCCTATGACCAGGCCGATTCGCTGACGCGTGGCCTGCAAACCCTAGGTGCAACGCCGGTATTGTTGGCCACCATTCGCCTCGAGCCGCTCAAACGTGTTCCCGGACTCGACAGTGCGTTCAACGGGTTGGCCGAATACGATTGGGTTGTCTTCACCAGCGCCAACGGCGTCCGATTCCTTTTCGAGCGCCTGGATGCCGCCGGACGGAGCGCGCGCGACCTCGCCAACTGCTCTGTTGCGGCTATCGGACCGGCTACTGCCAGTGCGCTCCAGGCACGCGCAATCCAAGTGGACTTCGTAGCTGAAGAACACGTCGGCGAGAGCTTGGCTGAAGGTCTTCCGCACGTCGCAGGCCGTCGAGTGTTTCTGCCGCGGGCAGCCGGCGCCCGACCGCAACTACCCGAGATGTTGAGGAGGCGAGGGGCAACGGTCGACGAGTTCGCCACTTATCGGGCGGTTGAGGCCAAGCCGGATGATGGCGCGCTGGCTGAGCTCGCCACGGGGGTGGACGCCATAACGTTTACGAGCCCTTCGACCGTGGAACACTTTATGACCATGGTTGATTCGGCCGGATTCAACCCCTTCGAGGCCGAACCCCCACCGATCGTTGCCTGCATCGGACCCATCACGGCCGACGCGGCGGAACGTTCGGGACTGCGGCCCGAGATCGTCGCCCGAGACTACACGGTTCCGGGGCTGTTGGAGGCCATGATCGCCTTCTTTGAGCGATCTAGAGTGCATGATGAGCAGAGTGCTTGACCTCGCAGCGGTCCGGGGGAGAACCGACATTGATCGCACGCGCAGGCTTCGCAGGACCGAATCCTTGCGGCAGCTCACGCGTGAAGTAAGGCTGAGCCCAGAAGACTTAATCTTCCCGATCTTTGTCCGCCATGGGATTGACGAGCAGGTCGAAATCCCTTCGATGCCGGGCACCTACCAGTGGTCCATCGATCGTTTGCTTCCAGAAGTGGAAGCGGCTGCCTCGCTCGGCATTCAAGCCTTGATGCTGTTCGGCATTCCGCAAATCAAGGATCCTGTTGGGTCGGAGAATTTCGATCCGCAGGGAATCGTTCAGCAGGCGATTGACGCCATAAGGCAGTCGAACTCGTCGCTCACAATCATTACCGACGTCTGTCTGTGCGAGTATACCGACCACGGCCACTGCGGTTTGGTGAATGCAGGTCATCCGCTGCCGCACCCGAATCTGCCCGAAGGCTACCTCCTAAACGACGAAACGCTGGAGATATTGGCGCGGGTGGCGGTCTCACATGCGGAGGCCGGAGCCGACATGGTCGCGCCCAGCGGGATGATCGACGGCATGGTGCTCGCCATTAGGGAGGCCTTGGACGCAGCTGATTTTGGGCATGTTCCGATCCTGTCTTATGCCGTCAAGTATGCATCTGCATTCTACGGTCCCTTCCGCGACGCAGCCGAATCCACACCCCAGTTCGGCGACCGTCGCTCGCACCAATTGGATCCAGCCAACGCCCGTGAAGCCTTGCGCGAAGCTCGAATTGACCTCGAGGAAGGCGCAGATCTCCTGATGGTGAAGCCGGCACTGCCGTACCTGGACATTATCCGGCGGGTCCGGGAGACCTACCCCGAGGTTCCTTTGGCCGCCTTCAACGTCAGCGGCGAGTACGCCATGATCAAAGCTGCTGCTGCGAAGGGTTGGCTAGACGAACCCCGAACCGTGCTGGAGCTATTGACCGGGATCAAGCGCGCCGGGGCAGACGTGATCTTGAGCTACCACGCCTTGGAGGCCGCCCGCTGGCTCAATGGTGGCTCTTGAGCTGCAAATTGGAATCCGACCTGCGGGCCCCATAAGTCGCAAATTGGCTCGCCCACACCGGGCGGCTTTTTGAAGATTCGAGGGAACTACTGTGTCAGATGAGACTCCACGCGTCTTGAACCACTTTGCCGGCTACGCCTTTTCTGATGACTTCTGGGCTTGGGATGGTAAGGAGCGCGCCTCCAAGATGAGAGCTCTCCTAAGCGCGCTGGAGGGCGCCTCCGGTGCGCAGCATTTCTACCAGGTCTATCCCGCTGTTGATGGGGTCGATTTCTTGGTGTGGGCCGCGAGCAAGATTCAACGTGCGGACGACACCGCCGAATTCTTCGAACGCTACGCACGGGCCGTTAATCGCCATCGCGCCTGGCTGCAGCCTACGGGGTCGCTCTGGGGCTATACCGGCAAATCGGACTACAGCAAGTCGGACTCAAGCCAGACGGTGGATCCGTTCAATGGGTCACGCCGGAAGTATTTGGTGGTTTATCCGTTCGTCAAGACGAGCGACTGGTACATGCTCGGCCGTGACGCGCGGCAGGGCATGATGACGGAGCACATACGATTGGGCAAGGGCTACAGAGCGATCCGGCAGTTGTTGCTCTACTCCTTCGGCTTACAGGACCAGGAGTTCGTCGTGGTCTACGAGATGGACGACCTGCCTTTGTTCTCCGAGCTAGTACATGAGCTGAGGTCAACGGAAGCCCGGCGCTACACGGAGCGCGATTACCCCCTGCAAACCGCAATCTACCGCCCGACCGAAGATCTGCTGAGGCTTTGGAGCGAATCTTGAGCGGTGGAGTGCCCGGCGAGCCTTCCGAGCGCTTTTTGCGCGCCTGCCGGCGGCTTCCCGTGGATCAGACCCCGGTTTGGTTCATGAGGCAGGCCGGGCGATACATGGCCGAGTATCGGGAGCTACGCCAGAAGTACTCACTGCTCGAAATTTGCCGGCAGCCGGAGTTAGCGGCCCAGGTCACCCTTCAGCCGATCGAACACCTGGGAGTGGACGCCGCCATTCTATTCGCGGACATTCTGCTTCCACTGATCCCCATGGGGGCCGAGCTGGAGTTCGTCGCGGGTCGGGGCCCGGTGATTGCAAACCCGGTCCGATCCAAGGCCGATATTAATAAGCTACGACCGGTTGACGTCAGGACCCAGCTGGACTATGTGATGGAAGCGCTGAGGATCGTTCGGCCGGCCCTCCCTGGCGGAGTGGCCCTGATTGGGTTCGCAGGCGCTCCGTTCACGGTCGGGAGTTACCTCATCGAAGGGGGGCCCAGCCGCAAGTTCGAACGGACCAAGTCTTTGATGTACGCCGACCCGCAGAGCTGGCACGCGCTGATGGAGCGCCTGGCGGAGATAGTGTCGGACTATCTGGTAGCCCAGATCGAGGCCGGCGCCCAGGCGGTGCAGATCTTTGATTCTTGGGTCGGGGCGCTGAGCCCGGCAGATTATGTCGAATACGTCCAACCCTACAGCGAAGTCATTTTTAAGCGCATTCGCCAAACCGGAGCGCCTGCCATCCACTTCGGCACTGGGACCTCGACCCTTCTTCCTTTGATGTTTGAGGCCGGCGGAGAGGTGATTGGCGTGGATTGGCGGATCCCTCTAGACCGCGCCTGGGAGCTGCTTGGAGCCGAGGCGGGCCTCCAAGGCAACTTAGATCCCACCGCACTTCTAGGCCCGCGGACGGTGCTAAAGCGCCAAGTGGAGCGGGTGCTTCGTGAAGCCGGCGGCCGACCGGGGCACATCTTCAACTTGGGTCATGGCGTCCTTCCATCCACGCCCATTGAGAACGTAAAGTGGGTAGTTGAGCTTGTGCAGAGCTCAACTGCCCCTGGCCAGAGGCTCGGCGCGCAATGAACGAGCCGATCGGGGTGCTGGTCATGGCCTACGGGGGTCCGAATAGCCTCGATGAAGTGGAACCCTATCTGCTGGACGTGCGTGGCGGCCGGGCCGCGCCGGAGGCGGTCGTGCGGGAAGTGGAAGGGCGGTACGAAAAGATCGGTGGGCGATCGCCGATCCTCGAACGCACCCGTGCCCAGTCGGATGCGCTTCAATCCGCGCTGGACAAAGAAGGCCACGGTTTCCGCACATTCGTTGGCATGCGGCATTGGCATCCGTTCATTGGGGAGGTCGTGCTCCAAATGGCAGAGGCCGAAATCCGCCGGATGGTTGGAATCGTCATGGCGCCTCATTACTCCAAGATGAGCGTGGAAGCGTACTTCCAGGGCGTAGCGCGGGCAGTCGAGGCATCCGCCCTCCCACTCGAAGTGGCACACATCGAAAGCTGGAAAGATGATCCAGGTTATTTAGATGCGCTTGAAGCCCGGATCATCGAGGGCTTCCAGCAATTCCCCTCAGAAACGCTCCCGCGAGTGCATTTGATCCTCACCGCCCACAGCCTCCCGGAACGAATCCTGGAGTGGAACGACCCTTACCCAAATGAATTGCAAGAGACCTACCGTCGACTCACCGACCGATTCCCTGGGCAGCCGGCGCACTTTGCCTACCAGAGCGCGGCCATGACCGGGGACCGGTGGCTCGGGCCGGATGCAGGAGACCTGATGGAGGAGTTGATCGGACACGGCGCGCGTGAATTCCTGGTGGTCCCGATCGGATTTGTGAGTGAGCATGTGGAGATCCTCTACGACATCGACATTGAATATAAGCACCGGATTGAGGCCGCTGGCGGGCGGTTGGAGCGCATCGACATGCCGGGAGCCAGCCGGCGGATGATGTCCAGTCTGGCTCAAAGCGTTCGGCGCACGGCCGCGGAAAGTGGCTGGATGTGAGGGCAGTCATTATCGGAGGCGGGATTGCCGGACTTTCGGCTGCTTATGCGCTGAACAATCGAGCCAGGCAGGCCGGCCTTCCGCTGCGTATCACGTTGATCGAGCGCCAGGACCGCCTGGGCGGCGTCATACAGACCGAACAGCTTGACGGTTTCGTGGTGGAGGGAGGACCCGATTCCTTCGTCTCCACTAAGCCGTGGGCGGTTGAGCTGTGCCAAGAATTGGGTATCGCGGAGCGGGTGCAAGGAGCAAATGCCCAGCGTCGGGTTTACGTGTTGCGCAAGGGGCAGTTGATTGCGATTCCGAAGGGTCTAACGATGATGGTTCCGACCCATGCCGGCGAAATTGTTCGCTCGCCGCTCATCAGCCCAATCGGGAAGCTCCGCTTGGGACTGGAACTGGTCGTGCCTCGGCGCAGGGACACTGGCGACGAGAGTGTGCGCAGCTTCGTGTCGCGCCGGCTGGGGGAAGAGGCGTATGAGCGTTTGATTGAGCCGCTAATGTCGGGGATCTACGGCGGAGATGGGGATCGCCTGAGCCTTCAAGCCACGATGCCCATCTGGCATGAGTGGGAGCAGCGCTACGGGAGCCTGACCCGGGCAGCTTGGGCAAACCGCGCCCCGAGCAACGGATCGGGATCGATATTCCTTACCCTCATGGACGGTCTGGGGGAACTGGTCCAAGCGCTCGTGAAGGCCATGGAGGGAGTGGAAGTCCGAAGAAATGTTGCGGTCGCAGAAATCTTAAGCGGTCCGTCGGGGTTCACTCTAACCACGGATGATGGCGAGACGTTCTCCGCACAGGTCGTGATCCTGGCTGCGCCGGCCTACGCCGCAGCGAGGATGCTGTCGCTGACCGACCCCGAGCTGGCCCAAGAGCTAAGTGCGATCGAATACTCCTCAAGCGCCACGGTTTCGCTGGCGTTCCGAAGGGAAGACGTGAAGCATCCGCTCGATGGCCACGGTTACCTGATTCCGCGGCACGAGCACCGGGCAGCACTGGCCTGCACATGGACCTCCGAGAAATTCCCCCATCGGGCGCCAAAAGGATCGGCGCTGCTGCGAGTGTTCTTCGGCCAGGGGCAGGGCCCATCCACATGGGGTGAGGATGAAGATAAGCTGCGGATGGCAGCCCGGGATGAGTTGGACGCTACGCTGGGGCTTCGGGCTGAGCCGCTCTTTGCGCGCGTGTTCCACTGGCCTCAGGCGTTGCCGCAATACACCCTAGGCCACCTGCAGCGGGTTGGCGCGATCGATCGCCGTCTCGTCACACATCCGGGATTGCTCCTGGCCGGCGCAGCCTACGATGGAGTCGGCATCCCGGACTGCATCCATTCCGGTCAACGCGCTGCAGAGGCAGCGATGAATCAGTTCGGACGCACAGGCTTAAGTCTGCGCCTCGAATAACTCGCTCACACCATGCGACAAACCGATCGCTCGCGTCAGCTCTTTGAGACCGCCAGACGCCTGATCCCGGGTGGGGTCAACTCTCCCGTCCGCGCGTTCGGAGCAGTCGGAGGCCAGCCAGTGTTCATTCAACGTGGCGAAGGCGCCTACCTTTATGACGTCGACGGAAACCAATATATCGACTACGTTCTATCATGGGGCCCCTTAATCCTGGGCCATGCGGATCCGTCCGTGACGGAAGCGCTGGCCCAGGCGGCCGCCGCGGGGACTTCCTACGGGGCGCCCAGCGAGTTGGAAATCGAGCTGGCCCGCATGATCATGGAATTTATGCCCGGGATCGAGATGATCCGGTTCGTAAACTCCGGCACGGAGGCCACCATGAGCGCGCTGCGGCTGGCGCGCGCCTTCACTGGCAGGACGCAGATCGTCAAATTTGATGGCTGCTACCACGGGCACGCGGATATGCTGTTGGTGAAGGCTGGCTCGGGCGTCGCCACCCTGGGGTTGCCCGACTCGCCTGGAGTGCCTCCGGGCGCAGTGCGCGACACGTTAGTCGCTGGGTATAACAACCTGGAGTCGGTTCAAAAGCTCTTCCAGGCTCAATCGGAACAAATTGCGGCAGTCATCGTTGAGCCGGTCGCAGGAAACATGGGAGTTGTGGCTCCGGTGTCCGGGTTCCTCGAGGGCTTGCGCGAGCTAACCGCGCGCGAGGGAGCGCTTCTAATCTTCGATGAGGTGATGACCGGCTTCCGAGTCGCGCCCGGTGGCGCGCAGGGCCTTTACAACGTGACCCCTGATTTGACAACGCTAGGCAAGGTAATCGGTGGGGGCCTTCCGGTGGGTGCCTACGGCGGCAAGGTGGAGATCATGGGGATGGTCGCGCCCGCTGGCCCGATGTATCAGGCCGGCACCCTTTCCGGCAATCCCCTGGCGATGACCGCGGGGATACAGACGCTGAAGCAGCTAAGGGACGAGGCTATTTGGCAACGGATGGAAGCCGACCTAATTACGCTGACCGAAGGGTTAGGTGCGCTCGCACGAGAGCGTGGGATCCCTCTTCAGTTGGCGCAGGTGGGGACGATGTTCTGCGCCTTCTTTGCCGAGGAATTGCCGCTGGACTGGGAAGGCGTGAAGACATGCGACACGGAGCGTTTCGCAAGCTATTTCCGGGAGATGCTCTCCCATGGAATATACCTTGCGCCCTCGCAGTTCGAGGCCGGCTTCATTTCGGCCGCTCACCGAGACCGCGAGGTTCAGGCCACGCTCCAGGCCGCCCGCGGCGCGCTGGAGTCGATCAAGAACTCAGCAGCTTAATCCGCCTCAAATCCAAGACTGGCCGAACGTGTGGCGATCGGCCCACGGTCGATCGCGTACTCGCCGGGCGAAGAAAGTGCTGGGGCCCTGGCTGAGAACGTAAAGCTCCTTGGGCAACGCCCTTGCCCACCAACG